>SOIH01000003.1 GCA_004376895.1 Anaerolineales bacterium
CGCGGAAGATCTTGGCCTGCTTCAGCATGCCGTCGACCAGCGTGGTCTTGCCGTGATCGACGTGTGCGATTATTGCGATATTACGTAGCTCTTTTCGTTCTACCTTCATATCCCTACAAACCCTCATGTGTATCGCAAACAAAGACCCCGGCCTTTAGACGCCGAGGTCGGTTCGTTACTTGAGTGAATATTATCAGAATAGGTCCACTTTGTGAAGATAGACGCCCTCCATTCTTAACCAGCAACAGGAAAAGGGCTTGCGCGTCAGAAGCCCTTGAAGGTCGAAGCTCGATCATGTCTCTTTGAGTGATTTCAGAAAGCCAGCCTGGACGACATCGATGAGTTTTTGGGCCGCCAGCTATCGGGTGAATACCCATACTTACGTCTTTATGGTATTACAAAAAGGAATAATGGGTGGAAAACCAAGCCTCTCCGTTTACACACTTTGGTTGGGGGTTTTTATTTCTATACCGGCAACTATAGAGAGAATTTAGATGGACTGTTCCGTCTAGTTATTTTCCTGTATAGCTGGTCCTCGTAAACCCCTAAAGCTAACAATCGCTTCTATCCACCCATTAATTCTTTATAATAACCCCCTTTAATGTTGACAATAAAACACAATAATGTTTATAATATAACATGATAATGTTTATAATAAATCGCGGTGATGTTAATAAATGAGAAAGCCTAGGAAGAAATCAATAGAAATTCGAAACTTCATCTTGGACAATATTGCCAACCATCCAAGAGATATTACGTTATTAACTTCAAATCAATTCAATATATCGCGCCCAGCAGTTTTGCGTCATATCCAGAAACTGATAGATGAAGGGGCAATTGTCGCTCATGGTAAAACCCGAGATCGCCGCTATGAGCTGAAACTCTTAGTTGATGAAGCATTCACATTTAGCCTATCGACCGATGTTGAAGAAGACAAGGTGTGGCGACACCTCGTACGTCCAATGCTGAAGGGGATCCCAGGAAATGTAATGAGTATCTGCGAATATGGAATGAGTGAGATGATCAACAATGTGATCGATCATTCGGAAGGTACTGAAGCTGAAATTCATGTGGAACAGGCCGCGGCAAGCGTCGCGTTCCTTGTGATAGACAACGGCATCGGGATATTCAAGAAGATACAGCGAGACCTTCACCTTGGTGAGCCAAGGCAGGCGATCCTTGAATTGTCGAAGGGAAAGCTCACTACTGATCCAAATCGTCACACTGGAGAGGGCATTTTCTTCGCATCCAGGATGTTTGATAGCTTTGTAGTCTATTCGGAGGGGTTATTCTTCTCACCCCGCGATACTGGCGTCGACAGGCTGCCAGATTCTGGAAGCGAAGAAGGGGGAACTACTGTCAGCATGGGTATCAGCACACTATCAAGTCGGACTCTCCAAGAAGTCTTTGACCTATACACCTCAGATAATTTTGAATATACGTTCTCTAAGACCGATGTCCCAGTTGCCCTAGCCACCTTCGGAGATGAGAACTTGGTCTCTAGGTCCCAAGCGAGGCGTCTGCTGGCCCGATTTCACGAATTTAAGGAAGTCTCTTTAGATTTCAGCGATGTTGCCACAATTGGGCAAGCATTTTCCGACGAGATATTTAGAGTCTTCTCTCGAAACAATCCGGACATCAAAATTACTGCAGTCAACACGAACGAGCAAATTGAAAGAATGATACGCAGAGTGAAGTCGAGACCTCAATAGTTCCAGAAAACATCTATGAAGTGGACCACATCCATCGGCGAACCGTTCCCCCACAAAGTTTTCTCGCAATCATTTAGACTTCTGGTAGATTTGGCATCGAAGGTGATAATGCCCGCCAGGTTTGCGCACAATAAAACCGGACGAAGCTAATGGAAGGTTATCAGGTCTCGGATCAGCTCCACTTTCGCCGGACCAATCCCCAATACAGCGAGCAGATCGTCGGCTGTGTTGAAGAGACCATTGGCCGAGCGATGATCAATGATCTCCTTCGCAAGGCTGGGTCCAATCCCCGGGAGCAGCTCTAGCTCCGATGCATTGGCTGTGTTGATGTTGATCATCTGTTCAGGGTCGATCTCGGCGGGTATGACTTCTTCACCCGTTGAAGATCCCGAAGCCGTTATTTGCGGTATGTAGACTCGCTGACCATCTTCGAGGACGGCTGCCAGGTTGATCCGGTCGAGATCAGCGCGGGACGTCGGTCCACCGGCTGCATCGAGCGCATCCTGAACGATCGAACCGCGCGGCAGGAGATAAACGCCCGGACGCTCAGCAGCGCCAGCCACATGGACGGACAATGGACCCGGGGTTGGCGGTGGCAGGAGTTGAATCGGGTATTGTCTCGGTTGGCGGATGAGAAGCAGGATCAGTCCTGTGGATGCCAGACCCATAAGCAAGCCGGCTAGGAAGGTGCTCCATTTACGAACCAGGTTAAACCCCCTCAATGTTCCCCCTTCACGCTCGATATTTGGATTATATGCCAGGTATGCCCCAATCTCAAAGCGATACTATAATCGGGGTATGCCTGACTATTACTCTGGTGAAGGGGATGACGGATCGACCGGCTTGCTCGGCAGTGAGCGAGTACCCAAGTATCACCTGCGCCCTACCGCTTTCGGGACGGTCGATGAAGCCTCAGCGGCACTTGGAGTATCTCGAGCGACCGCGCTTTCTAAGGAAACGATTTCCGTAATCCATGATGTACAAAAGGATCTCTACACGATCATGGTAGAGCTTGCCGCTGTTCCTGGAGAGGAGGAGCAGTTTCAACGTCTTGAGGCATCACGACTCACCTGGCTCGAGGGTCAGCTGGAATCTTTCGGAGACCGCGTAAATATGCCGAAGGATTTCATCCTGCCCGGGGATTCGCTTCCAGCTGCTGCGCTGGACCTCGCACGGACGGTTGTGCGTCGCGCCGAGCGGCAAGTCGTGCGGCTTGATCACGAGAGCAAGCTCTCCAACCCGACTATATTGCCGTACTTGAACCGACTCTCCAGCCTTTGTTTCGTGCTCTCCCTCTGGGAAAACGAGACCGCGGGCGTAGAAAAACCCACGATCGCTAAATCGAGTGAATGATGACCGGGACATGGATTAACATTGCCACGGTTATGATCGGCAGCACCGCCGGGCTTCTGTTCGGCGCCCGTTTTCCCGAGCGGATTCGTGAGGGTGTGATCAACGTATTGGGGGTCTTCACGCTTGCGATCGGCGCCGAGTTATTCATTCGCGGAACAAGCGTAGAAGGGGAGAATATCATTCTGCCTCTGATCGGCTTGCTTATCGGCGTGATACTCGGCGAGTGGTGGCATCTGGAGGCGCGATTGAAATCGCTGGGCGCCTATCTCGAGAAACGCTTCGCGAGCGGTTCAGGGGAGGTCACACAGAGCAATCGTTTTATCCGCGGGTTCGTCTCCGCCAGCCTGCTCTTCTGCGTTGGTCCGATGACGATCCTAGGATCGCTCCAGGACGGCCTGACGGGGAATTACGAATTGCTAGCGGTGAAGTCAGTGATGGATGGTTTTGCCTCTCTTGCGCTGGCATCCAGTTTTGGCGTTGGGGTGCTGTTCTCGACGTTGATCATCCTCTTTTACCAAGGGGGATTGACGCTGGCCGCGGCTTACATCGAGGGTTTTTTCGATCCATTGATGCTGGCGGAGCTTTCGGTTGTGGGCGGGGTGCTTCTTATCGGACTGGCGATCGGGACGCTGCTTGAATTGCGACCGATACGAACGGCGAACATCTTGCCGGCACTTGTAATCACACCGCTGGCGATTGTAGTGCTGCGCTTCTTCGGTTTGATGTAGTTGTTTGGGGGGCGAAGTCCCCGAGCATAAGGAGTGGTTAGTATAACCGAGGGCTGACAAAGCTAGCGTGGTCTGAATCGTTACTGGATTTGAATTAAACAAAAAGCGGGTGCCCACTTAATGTGCGGCACCCGCTCAGTCTTTCACGTGGTCGGCGCTTAATTTCCCGCGAGGGCTTGTTCGATATAGGCTTGGAATGTTTCAAAAGGAAAGGCGCCGATCACAAGCTCGCCGTTGATGAGAAAACTGGGCGTTGAGTCGACCCCCGTTTCCTGGGCGGCTAGAAAATCGGCGTCGACTTGGTCTTGATAGCGTTCTTCACGCAAGCATTTCGCGAATTCGGCATCCAGCCCGATGATATCCGCCATCGCTTCCAACCGCGCGGATGAAAAACTTTGCACGTTCTCACCGATCTGGTTGGCAAAGAGAATATTGGAATATTCCCAAAAGAGTCCTTGTTCCGCGGCGCAGTAACCTCCAAGAGCAGCTGTCTGCGAATCTTTGCCGATGAATGGGAAATTATGGAAGATGTAGTAAACGTCCCCTGTCTTAACGTACTGGTCGACTACCTGCTCAAGTGTTTGTTCATGGAATAACTGACAGGCAGGACATTGGAAGTCAGAGAATTCTTCGATGATCACTGGCGCATTTGGATCTCCCATCGCCATCCCCTCACTCTGCGGGAAATCAATGGCCGCTGGAGTGATGATGCTCTGGATCTGGGCTTGCGAGCGGGAGATAACCATTGCGGTTATGATGATCACGCCCCCTGCGATGACAAGCGTGGCAACGAGAAGATTCCTCCGTTTTTCACGCTGGCGTTTTTCACGAATTTCTTCCCGTTTTCCCATATTTCCTCCGATTAAATATTTCCCAATCTTGCCATAAAAGGTCTAAAAAGTCCATCCATTCATTAGATCCTTTGAAATTATCGCTTTAGCCTGGAAACGTGCAGCATCTTTCAATTTTTCGCTCGGATCAGCAGTGAATAACTTATTAAAGGATCTAATTCGACTCAAGACAAAGAACACGTATGTTTAAAAAGCTGGCAGGGAAGTGTTGCCTAAAATAACTGGATATCAGAGCTAAGTGAGTTTGGTCTCGAAGAGAAAGAAACGCTGACCCGTGGGTCGAAAACCGAGGGAGAGATAGAGATGCTGGCTGCGGAGATTGTCTGCCTGCGTGTTCACCGTCACTTGCTCCAACCCGCGCTGAGAAAAATCGTGCAGAGTGTTGGCTATGAGTTCCCTCCCACAGCCCATCCCTTGTAGGTCAGGGTGGACCGCCAGACGGGCGATGTGGGCGCCCAGAGCGGATGATGTGCTCATCTGATAGGCGATGATCTGGTCCTCTTGTGATATGACTGTCGCCAATGAGGAGAGACGGTAGGCAGTGCGGAGTGATCGCAGGGACAGAGCCCAGACGGGATCGAAGGCGCTCTGATCTACCAGAGCGACTGCAGGGAGATCCTCCAGAGCCATCTTTCTAAGCTCAATCCCAGATTCCGGGATGTTTGGAAGTGGGTCTCCATCCCACTTGAAAAAGATGACCTCATTCGTCTCTTGAAAACCGCTCTCTTTGAGGAAAGGGATGAACCAATCCATTGTGGCTAATGCCACCGCCTGTGATGCGCCGAGCTTTACTGCGCTCTCCGCAGCCGCCTTCCAGAGTCGACCCCACACTGGGTATTTGGGAACGTCTTTCAATGCGGCGAAGAGGCGTATCCAGGCGACCTGCGGGGGATCAGGCTGGCAAGCCAAGCAAGCTACCGGTCTCTCTTTGTTGATGGCAATGAGAAAGGGAGCTTCATCTAACAGGTCAAGAACGTTTAACCAGTCGAAGTGGAGGTGTTTGTGTGATGCGTTTGTCAATAGCGAGGAGATTAAGGCTTGATCGCTAGATCGCGTCTGTCGGATAGTCCATGAGGATTGCGATTGCATCGCGTCCAAACTCTCTGGGGGATGGATTAGGATCCCCGACCGAGGAGTCGTGCGGGCAAGTCAAAGAGTTTGCGCAGGATACGATCGCGCCAACTACGGCGCGACTGCGAATCGAGTGCTCCCTGTATGCTGGTGAGGGCATCAAAAGGCTTGCCGCCGCGTAATTGGAGCCTAGAGAGTGCTTGGAGGATGTAGGATCGTGTTTCTTGATCGTCACACTCCTCGAGGCACGTTAGGGCTTGGATATAACATTCCTCCGCTTGCTTAACCTCTCCGGTGGCCTCAAGTGCTGCAGCCAGGTTGCCCAAAGCCATCGCTTCCCTCTGGTTGATGTCGGCGCGCCGGAAGATTTCAGGTGTTCCCTTCACAGCGTCTAAGGCTTCATGCGACTGGTCCATCTTTAGGAGGACAACGGAGAGATTGTTGGCGGCTTCTGCTGCATTTATTTCGTCTCCGCGATCGAGGAATTCGCGCTTTGCAGCCTGAAAGCCACGGACGGCATCATCGTACGCTCCGAGTTGATAGGCGTTGAGCGCCTCCCGGGAGAGGTTCTCGGGCGAATTCGGATCTTGCGTCATAGGATTAGATCATCAAGCGCCCGGGCGACTCTCTGTAAGGCGTGAAGATCAAGTTTTGACAGGCGCTCTGCCATCTTGAGATAAGACTCCTTTTCAGGTGTGCTGAAGAAGGCGCGCAGGTCCACAGGAAGTTCACAGAAGCGTTCGAACGCTTGCTGAGTCATATGCCAGTTGCCGATTGGACCCTCGTGGTCGATAAGCACATCCAGGGATTGCTGGAGGGCGTCAGCCAGGCTTTCCAGATCGGGGATGGGAATGGGGCGAACACCGCGTTCGTAGTTGCTCACTCGGCTGGTTGGCATATCGACTGTTGCAGCAAGTTCTCGGATCGACATCCCCTGCTCGAGCCTTCGTTTGCGCAGCATTGCGCCGATCATCCGCTGCCGCAGGGTGACCATGATGACCGGGTCGAACTTGTAGTCTTCTCCGACATCATCAGCGGAGGGTGAGAGGAAGTAGCGCAGAGGGGTATCTAGATTGAACGCAAGGAGTTCGAGTTCTGGCAAGGAGATAGACTTTCGCCCATGTTCATACGAGGAGAGCGTGCTGGTCGTCGTGCCGATCAGCTTCGCCATATCTTTCAAGCTCTTCCCGGTTTCCAGGCGTTTCTCGCGCATCAGTGCGCCTAGCATTTTGGCGCGTAATATTCGGGTTTGTCGATCCGTCATAATTAAGCTCCCGACCGCGGATTAAGGGGATTATAGCAAATGTCCCCACTTTGGACCCACACGCCAGAATCCAGAGAACATTGAGGTTTGGCGTGCAGCAGCACGGGCTTTGATCGCCTGGCGTGTATTCGATAGAAACCTAATAAAAATCGCCTCGTTTTCGGTTTTTTGATTGCAGGTGGTCGTATGATGAATGGAAGGATGTATGACCAAGCGCACCTTCCAGAACCGGGTATTAGCTGAGATTGGATATCCCGATTGATTACTGGAGCAAGCGGGAAGCTGCGTCTTTGAGGATGAGATTGGCTCGTTCTTCAGGGAAGCGCAACTGTAATGGGGCATGGAGGGAGTTTAGCAGCGTGAACTGCGTACCGATGTTTGGTACCGCCGCCAGCATCTCCACCCCCATGCGATCTGACAGTGTCCCCTGGGTTAATCCTTCGGATGGCAAAGGGCGGTTTGAGAGGTACTGCAGTCGATCCGTCTGGATGCCGTGGCCGTCTAGATAATCCGCGATCGCGTGTGCATTGGCCACACATTCTTCATCAGGCATGAGGACAAGTATAAGATCCTCAGCTACGCTCATCACCAATCGAGCCAGAGGTGAAAGATTGCGCCCCAAGTCTACGATTATATATTCGTATGTGGAGCGGAGCGATTGTAGAAGCGGTGCAAGCCGGTCCGCGTTCAATCTCTCAGCCTGGTCCGGGCTGGAAGCACCCGGGATAAACTTGATATCCCACGCCTGTGGGGTTAAGAGATTCTCGAGCAGGTATTCATGAGTGAGCTGGCTTGGTTCTAGTTCCGTCAGATCGACGACATCTGGTGGTCCCATCATTCCAGTGATCTCGCACAAGGACCCAATCGGCAGGACGAGGTCGAGAACAACGGTCTTGCCTGGTCCGACAGCTTGTGAGATGAGGTGTGCGATGTTTATGCAAATCGATGATGTTCCGACCCCGCCTTTCACCCCCAGGAAGGCGATCACCTGAGCGAGATGAGGAGCCACCGAAGCGCTTTTCTCCGTCGCGGCAGTTTGTTGCTCTTCCGCTAGGTAGCTTATCAGAACTTCCACCGCGTCGGTTTGCTTGATGATGATATGGTCCAGACCTGCATCTATACCGGCGACAGTGGTTTGGGGCGCGCTAAGATGTGTGAAGCCGATCAGGATAGTCCGGCTCGTGCGCTGATCTTTTCTAAACTTCTGGATGAGTTCAATAAAATCGATATCCGGGAGATCTAATTCTGTGACGATGATGTCGGGCGGATCGCGCCATGCTGCAATCAACCCTTCTTTACCCGTTGGAACCACCTGAACTTCATAGCCCGCCTGTGTGAGCATATGGTGGATGAAGACAGTGGTCTTATGATCAGGCTCTATGACGAGCAATGAAGGAGTTGGCATTTTAGCGTTACCCGTGGGGTCAACCGCTATTCAATTGACGGCATCATGTACCCAATCCCCTGTTTGGTTATGATGTGTATGGGATTCTTGGGATCGGGTTCGATCTTCTGGCGAAGCCGGCTGAGGCAAACCCATAAAATTTCCTTGTCGTCTTTGTATTCGGGTCCCCAGACTGACGTCAGTAAGTCTTCCGGGCTGAGCACCCGGCCAGTGTTGTTGGCCAGTGTTTGAAGCAGACGATATTCAGTCGCGGTGAGGGCGACCTCCTCACCATCTACATTGACCTGGGCGCGCGCAAGGTCCATCTCTAATCCGTCGTGCTTGAAGAGAGGTTCATGGAACCCTTCCACAGGTTCACGTTCGGCTCTCCTCAGAACGGCGCGGACTCGGGCGAGCAGCTCCTGAGCCGAGAAGGGTTTTACGATGTAATCATCGGCACCTGCATCGAGCCCGCGTACACGATCGCGCTCTTCCCCCTTCGCCGTGAGGATTATGATAGGGATAGATGAAAATTCTCGGATGCGTTCACAAGCTGTGAAGCCATCCATCACCGGCATCATGACGTCGAGGAGGACGATGTCCGGTGTATGTTCGGCGACTGCATCGACGGCTTGCTGCCCATTCATCGCCGTGATCACTTCATAATCCGCAGTTTCAAGGTTAATTTGCACAAGGCTCAGATAACGTGGCTCGTCATCGACGACCAGAATTGTTTTCGGGTCAGACATATTCGCCCTCCTGCTCCTCAATATTAATATTTTTTACGGGGAGCGTAAAGAAGAAACTCGTCCCTTCCCCTACTATACTCTCAACTCCAATTTCTCCGCCATGCGCATCGATGATCTTACGGGCGATGTAAAGCCCAAGACCCGTACCGCGGGTGGCGGCGTTTTCCGGTATCCGGTAGAAGCGCTCAAAAAGGAGTGAAAGATGCTCTTGGGGAATTCCCGGACCTTCATCCCGCACTTCGACACGGATGCGTTCATCATCTGCATCTACATTAATATATATCTTCGCCCCGGGCGCGTATTTCGAGGCGTTGGTTAGGAAGTTATCTAGAACCTGTGCGATGCGCGTTGAATCGATCTCGAGAATCGGGAGATCATCGGGCATCTCGGTGATGACCTCAATTTCCGGAGTGGCACCCTCGATCCTTTGAACCATTGCTCGGACGACAGGGCCGAGACGGGCTGGCTCGAAAGTCATGCTCAAAGTCCCGCTTTCCAGCCGGGATGAATCTAATAAGTTGTCGATGAGTTCGCTGAGTCGATCCGCTTCATCGTCGATGATGTTGAGAAAATCCTCCCGGCTTGTCTCGTCCCACTCTGTGTCCTCACGCAAGAGTGTCGTAACGTATCCTTTAATGAACCCCAGTGGGGTCCGCAGTTCATGTGAGACTGTCGAGATGAAATCATCCTGCATTCGGATCAGCTCACGTTGTGCTTCCAAACTGGCGATGCGGCGAGAGAGGCGGCGGTTCTCCAGGAGCTGACCAACGTGCCAGGCGACAAACTCCGCCAATTGGATATGTTCCGATGGGAAAGATGGTCCCCCGAATCTCCCGAAGGCGAGACTCCCTACACACCGACCGCTGACGAGCAGCGGTAAGCCGAGGAAATCGCGTCGCCGCTCACGTCCTTTCACAACCGGACCGGCATCCTCCTGACGTAGCACGGTCTGGCCGGAGCGAAAGGCTTCCTCTGCGGCTGGCTCGCCCCAGGCTAGTTCTGCCTCGCGTGATCGGCCCCGACCCAGTGCACGAGCATAGCTGGGTTCTATCTCATGTGACTCCTCATTCTCGAGATAGAGAGCGACGGTATCGAAGATGAAAATTGTGCGTGCAAGACGGAAAATCGCATCGAGCCCCGCGTCGGTGTCAAAGGTTTCTGCGACGATGCGAGCGATGGCATAGACGGCGTTTAATTCCGTGCCGTACGTTAGAGATTCAGTCGGGATTAACGGGCCGGTCATTTGTTTCCTGAAACCGAAGGGATCGTAAATTCAAATTTCGTCCCTTGGCTTTCCTGGCTTTCAACAGACAATTCAGCACCGTGAGCATCGACGATTATCTTCACAAGTGCAAGACCCAAGCCAGCACCTCCGTATCGTCTTGTCGGAGAGCCGTCTAGCTGGTGGAACGGCTCGAAGATTTCATGGATGCGGTCTTCGGGAATGCCGATACCGGTGTCGGATACCACAAAATGTATCCCCAGATCCTTGATCCCTACCTGTACGTTCACCTTTCCCCCATCAGGAGTAAATTTAATGCCGTTATCGACCAACTGGAAGATCGCCCAAGAGAGTCGCTCAGGGTCCACCTGCAAATCAGGTAAATGTTCTTCCAGCTTGGATTCCAAGGCGACGCCTGCTTTTTTCGCCTTCTCGCTGGAGCGATCGAAAACGCCGTCGATCAACTCGGTTATCGAGACCGGGTGCAGATGGAGAGTGATGCCCTCTCGCGAAGCAGTTGAGAACTCAATCAAGTCTTCGATCAAACCCCCAAGGCGGTTTGTCGCTCGCAAGGTTACTTGCATCGCCTCGCTTTGTTCATTAGAGAGATCGCCCAACTGGCCGGCAACGAAAAGTTCAACGTACCCCTTGATATGCGCAAGCGGCGTCCTCAGTTCATGCGATATGTTTGAGATGAGATTGGCTTTAATCTGGTTGATCTCGGTCAGCCGCTCAAGAGCGTGCCTGAGTTCTTTTGTTCTCTCCGTTACCCGTTGCTGCAAAGTCCTATTTGATTCCTGGACGGCGGCATGCAGCTTTACGATCTGCTGGGTTATCGCTCGATCCAGAGTCTCTCGCTCCAGGTAGCCCAGTTCTAGCAGCGTCTGGCCAAGGAGGACATGCTCGCCGCTTTCCGTAGCCTCTTTCTGGCGCGCCAGTGCCATATTGAGCTGCTCGTCCGTGATCTCGCCCTGCTTGAGGAGGAAATCCCCGATGCGTGGTACGAGCCACTGCGGCGTTGTGTCCATCGGAGCGTATTTGGGTGAACCATCGAGATAGGCTTTTTCCCCAAGCAGGGAAAGGAGAGCCAGATCTATTCCACAATTGGGGCATGTCCTCGCATCCCCGGGGAGAGGGTGCTCACACTGGGGGCATAGGATCAATTGAATATTGGAAGTGCTCTGGGAAGGCTTTGACATGTGGAACCCTCGCTAGAGTTCTGTTGGCCCATCATAGCCTTTCTGGTGATTCCTAGCAAGCATTATCCACTTTGCAGTGAAAGGACCTTGTAAGGTACAGGTCACTGAATATCAAGGATAATAACTACAGTGAAAGGTAAGGTGAAAATGGCTGTGGACGTTCTTCTCATCGACGACGACCCCGATCTCGCGATCATGCTGCGCACGTTGTTACGGGGCCAAGACATTCAAATTCGAGCGATTTTCAACGGGGAGGAAGGTATCGAGGCATGCCGTGATGAGCATCCAGATGTCATTATCCTTGATTTGCTAATGCCGTCTATGGACGGCTGGGAAGTATGTGAGAAGATACGTGAGTTCTGTGATGTCCCGATCCTGATTCTCTCTGCGATTGGTTCTCCAGGGAGTGTGGCAAGGGCATTGGATTCAGGGGCAGATGATTATCTTATCAAACCTGTCCACGCTAGTTTACTCGCTTCCAGGCTGCGCACGCTGATGCGTAGACGGCTCAGGGTGGAGCAGGTTATCGCAGCCTGATACATTTGTTTGGATCGCTGGCTGGCAACCGCGTTTCCCTTAACTAACCACGCAGCGAAGGCTGCGTGGTTTAGGTTTAAGCGGTTTTTCCTACGATTGTATTTCGCTAAAGCGCGGTTTTTGTTGCACCGCCGTCGAACATGAGCGCATGTCCATGGATGAAGGATGCGGCGGGGGAAGCCAACCACGCGATGGCCTTTCCGTATTCTTCGACCGTTCCCATCCGGCCAAGTGGGACGTCTTCAGTGACTTTTCCTGCCTGCTCATCGACAGTTGTTCCACTGCGCTCGGCGCGATCTGTCATGAGCTGCTGCACTCTCTCCGTCCAGGTCCAGGCTGGATTGATCGAATTCACCCGGATCCCTTTCGGTCCGAGTTCATTCGCCAGTGACTTTACCAAACCGATCACAGCCATCCTCAACGAATTTGAGAGGATCAAGTTATCGATCGGCTGTTTGACGGAATAGGATTGCGTTGCAACGATGGAGCCGTGTCCGTGCTCCAGCATGTGCGGCACAACGGCGTAGCAAAGCCGAACCGCGCTCATCACGGTCAGATCAACCGCCGCGCTCCAATCCTCAGGTTTGAGATCGAGGAAACCCCCCGGAGGGGGTCCTCCGGCATTGATGATCAGGATGTCGACTTTATTAAAGTGGTTGTGTGCTTTCGCGATCATCGCTTCAATCTGCTTCGGTTCGGTTAGGTCGGTTTGCACGGCGAGCACATCTACACCAGTCTCCTGTTGAATCTCATCTGCCGTTGTGAAGATCTGATCCGTGCGGGAACAAAGGGCGATATTCGCGCCCTCTCGTGCCAGCGCGTGCGCCGCAGCCTTCCCCAATCCGCGAGACGCGGCGGTGACGATTGCTGCCTGATCCTGTAAACCTAAATCCATGGAAGACTCCTTGGCCACCTCCGAATTTAGAGGAGAATGATTTGATGATCAACGACCTGAAGGTCTGGCCGGTGCCGTTCGATCCATCTTGGAATAGTCTCCAACATCCGCTGTAAGTGGCGGTCGTTATTCCCAACAACCGCGCAGGCGATCCCCGCAGACCTGTGCAGGTCATTGTGCTCCAGTTCGGCGGTGGAGATATTGAACTCGCGCTGCAGCCTTGCGAGCAACGGTTTAAGCTTGCTGCGTTTCTCTTTCAAGGAGTTGCAGCCAGGGAGGTGGAGTTCGATCGTAACGACGGCGACGTGCATACGGTGAGTTTAGACCGTATGATGAATGGGCACAAGAAGCCGCTGCACTTGATATAATGAAGAACTATGAAAAAAGCCGTTTTTCTCATACTCATCGGGGTTGTGCTCTTCCTGGCGATTTCAGTTGTTGTCCTCCTTCACGGAGTGCAGCAGGCGACACAGCCCGTGATAGAACTCCAGCAGGGAGTATCCACCGAGGTTGCCAGGCTGCTCCATCCAACCCCGACCATCATCCCCGATCCAGTGACCATTATTTACGAGGTACAGTCGCTGGCTCGCTTGGAGACCATCCACTATTCGGTTGAGAAGGTCATCACGGCAGAGACTGGCCAGGGACCCTTCGGCTTCTTGTTCGGGGACAGGCTCCTGCTTGTTGCCCATGGCTCGGTCATCGCCGGCGTGGACCTGGCGGATATCACGGATGGTGATATCTCAATCGATGAGCAGGGGATGGTCACGCTCCAGCTCCCCCCGGCAGAGGTCTTTATCGCCGCATTGGATAATGAGCAGACGTACGTATACGACCGTGATGTTGGTTTCTTGCGGCGCGGCGATGTTGAGCTTGAATCTGCCGCCCGCCTGGCAGCGGAGAAAGAGATCCTGGAAGCCGCATTAAGCGATGGAATTCTCGAGCAGGCGCAGGTTAATGCAGAGGCCTACCTGTTCCGTCTTTTAGGGTCGTTGGGGTTCGCGAACGTGCGTATCACCTCAGCCTCACAATAATCCACTCATAGAAATTCGCAGCCTAAATGGTCATCGATCTCACCAATAATTGACGCTAATATTTTCAGATCCCCTCTAAAAGGTGTAAGTAATTGAAACTTCTTTGCAGCTTCTGCTTAAAGCGCCTGGTGCTTCTTGCCCATTCCCATATATACCGGTTGGCATTGGCTTCAACCTTGGTGCCATCTAGGAAGTAGTCCTCCAACTGCACATAACATTCTCCGATCAATAGCTCCGGCACCGAAGCAAGCACCTCCTCCAATATCAGAGTTCCCGCTGATAGACCCGATAACGCCGCATGGGCTTGGCGTTCAGCTTGCGGATGGCGTTGTTCATGGGCACGTTGTCCTCAAGTACATAGTTGATTTCAATCCAGATATCGGGTGTGTAGAGCGATTCGTAGAGCCCACGGTAGATCAGGGCATCAATACCTTTACCGTGATACTCGGGGAGTACGCCCAGCGCGAACATGCGGTAGCTGTGCAGCCGCGGCAACCCCCGCAGCAACTTCAACCATCCGAAGGGCAGCAGATGTCCATTCAGCCCCTTAAGCAGGACATTTACATCAGGAAGGGCGATAGCGAAACCGATCACCTTGCCTTGCGTATCCTCAGCGAAGAGTACCCCTTCGGGTTGGACGATCTGCTTCAGGTCACGCGCCACCGCCTGCGCTTCCGCTTCGGTCACGGGTGAGTAGCCCCAATTATCAAGGATGCTGATGTTAGAAAGCTCCATGATCGTCTGAACTTCCTGGTCATAGTGGCGCATATTGAGCTGGCGTACGGTCACACCGTAGCGCTTGGCGACGCGATCGGTCAGGGTGAGGATTCGCTCGGGGATCTCATAGCCCTCTTGTGCTGAGATGGAATAACAGAGCAGGTCCTTGACCTTCTCCAAGCCAAATGAGGTCATGTGCTCATCGTAATAAGTAGGGTTATGCGGGGCCATGATCACTGGCGGATGGTCAGAACCCTCGACTACCAACCCCCACTCCTGAGAGACGAAGCTCCACGGACCGCGCATGGCCTTCATACCGTGTGACCGCAGCCACTCGGAGGTCGTTTCGAGCAGCATGGAGGAGGCATCAGGGTCGGGTATGCATTCGTAATAGCCGAACAAGCCTATAGGCTCACCCCAAAAGTCTACCGCTAGCGTGTCGATGAAGGCGGCGATGCGCCCGACCACCGCACCTTCCCGCTCGAGTATGAACAGCGCGTACTCGCAGTGGTCGAGAAAGGGATTGTGCTTTGGGTCGAACTGGCCCTGAACTTCGGAGCGCAGGGGCGGGACCCACATGGGATCATCCCGATAGAACCGGTAGGGAAATTCCATGAAACGTTTCAATTCGGCATGGGAGTTTACAAGTCGCATGTTCATACTGAGCCTCTATGCAGTGTTAGAAACACTTGTAGCGGTGATCTTAAAGACATCCGGGTAAAGCCCAGGTATGTCACTATGTCCCCGATATGTTATTAAACGCAATTAAGATGAGATGATGTCATTTTGAGTATCCCTCCGGCGATGCTCCCCACTCCCTTCGGTCGGGGACTTTTCAGGATAAACTCTGCGACGAAGAATCTCGATCTTCTCTTGCGATAACTCCCATCAGGGAACAACGAGTTTCTTCGCCTCCGCTGCGCTTTGGCTCAGAATGACACCCCTTCAAAACTGCTATGACGTAGCGCTAGATCCGTTCCGTCCATTGGCTGTTGGCGAAGCGTTCGCGTAGCAGGTCTTCGGCTCGGGTGACCTCTGCGGAGGAGGGGTCTCCCGACTCTAGCTGCAAATCCAGCGCCTGACGGAACCCTTCGCTCATCGCCTCCGCTGCCCTTTCCCACGATAAAGGTTCGCCCAGCAGGTCTTCTACGGTCGCAGCACGGTTTCGGAGAGCATCTATGGCTGAGATGCGGTCCTCCTCGCTATTGAACTGCAGCACTTCACAAATGCGCGTGATGTCGCCTTTCAAGGGCAGGGTCCCGTGCTGGAGGATGCCGAACCGGCGTCGAACCTGCGCGCTGCCAAGCAATTTCCTTTGCTTGACCGTGATCTCATAGGCGCTAGGCGCCTGGAAGCAAACCGGGTTACCCCGCTCCTCCTCTGTAAGTTGTTTTTCGGGCTCTATCCCCACAGACATGCCCATATGCTGCAATCCGGCGACGAGGCCTGCGCTCAGATGGCGGTAGCTGTCGAGGACGCCGCCGATGACGTGAGGGTTGTTGATAGGCGCGATCACGGCGTAGGTGAGTTCATCAGTGTGAAGGATGGCGCGGCCCCCTGTCGAGCGGCGAACGAGATTCCATCGTTTGGTGCGCAGTCGTTTCAGGTCAACATCATGGACGGATTGAGCAACACCGAGTGAGATGCAAGGGGGGTCCCAGGCGTAAAGCCGCAGGGTCGGGAGCGATTCGCCGCGGCCCACGGCTTCGAGGATGGCTTCGTCAAGCGCCATATTCCAGCCGCCGCTAGACGGGGGAGATTGTATGAGCCGCCAGTGACTGGGGTGAGCTTCATTCATGCTGCTTATTATAGCCTCACTGCATCACCTGTCTGCATGTATGTGATTGGCGGCGAGGCCCTTCTTTTCTCCTGGGTGTACCCTAGAGGTGATTGATGGGGATATTCTACCCAATCACGCTACAGAAGTCTTTGGAGCTGTGCCTGCCTTAGAGTCAATATGGATCTTATGTTAGACTCAGTCGGCATCCACATACGTAGAGCTCTCACCCGTAAACTAGGGTTCTGAAACCCTTTTGAGAAATGACATGGCTCCATTGAAGCGATCTGATCCGACCCGACCACGCTATCATCCTGTCCCAAAATGGATGGCGGTCTGCGTAGTGCTGTTCCTGGCCATAATTGGGTTGCCGGCATGTCAATCGAGTTCTGAAGTCTTAAACATTCCAACGGAGATGCCCGATAGGTTCACGCCCACAACGGCGTCAACCCCGACGCAGACAGCAGAGCCCACGCCTGCGAGCACCGGTGAGATCATTATCTGGCTGGACTGGGAACCAGAGGAGATGGAGGCTCTCCAGGAGATCATCCAGTCGTTCTTGAGCGATAACCCGACGGTCGATTTTTCACTCTCATATTATCCGACGGACGAATTAATGGGCGCTTTCGAAGATGCAAGCCGCGCGGGTACGCCTCCGACGATCCTCCTCGGTCCCTCGCGCTGGGGTCCGCGCCTCTATGATGGCGAGATGATCCTAGATGCCTCTTCGATGGTTAACGCCGAACTCGAACGAAGGATCCATCCGACGGCATGGACACAAGTAGCTTACGATAGCCACATGCTCGGACTCCCGCTCGAATTCCAGGGCGTGGTTCTCTTCCGGAACCGGTCTAGAGCAGCGGAGGCGCCGCGGACGGTTGAACTTTGGATCGAAGAAGGGCTCGGTCAGCGCGAGAAAGATCAGACGGCGATCGTTCTGGATTTAGGGTTTGGCTTCTCCGCGCCCCAGCTTTCAATTTGTGATGGGTCGTTCATCGGACCACAAGCTGAAATCGCCCTGGAACTGCCTCAGGGGATTTGCTGGTTGGAGCTGATGCGGGATCTTCGAGCAATCGGACCTGCTCTCATGAATTCGGATGAGGATCTCTCGATGTTTTTAGCAAGCGAGTCAGCCTGGCTCATTGAAGAAACGTCACGTATCGGTGAACTTGCGCGTGCGATTGGGGTCACGAACTTGAAGGTTGATCCCTGGCCGCTCTATGAGCCTGCGGATCGGCCCCTGCAAAGCCTGGTCTGGACTGAAAATATCTACTTGTCGAGCGGGATACCTACGAAGGATCTCGAAGTGACATGGGCTTTTGTGGAGCACATATACAGCTCCGAGGCGCAGGCTCGACTGAGCGACTTTCAAGGGGCTGCTCATATCCCGGTCGATACGACGGTTGAGATCATCGATTCGAACATGGTTGAGATGGCATCAATGCTAAGTTCCGGTGTCCCGCTGTCACTGTGGATCGATTTGGAAGACCACATTAAGCCGATTGAGGATGCTGTCGGAGATGTTATTTTTCAGGGGGTTGAACCTGCTGTGGCTGCGCAGCTTCTTATCGACATAATGGAGCAAGTTCATACACCGAGTGAGGGATAATCTAGCCGGTTTGGTTCTCACTGGTGGTCCATCAATTACCGCCACGAGATACCTTGGTTAGACTTATCCGTTAAGGATAGGTGTGAGGGCTCCATATGTGGACGAATGGATTCCCCCTTCCTCTGACCCTTGAATTATAAGTTGAGTCGTCTCAGCGATATCTCACCCCTTCTAGGGGTTCGAAATGACATGCTTAAGAACAGCTCTTCCTCGTTTGTCATTTCGACGGAGCCGTGAAACGGCGAAAGCATGAGAGGTTGCAGGGATATGTCATGCTGAACCCATTCGGCTTCGCTCAGGCTAAACTCCGTGAAGCATCTCGTTCTTTGATCTGAAATGTTTTTCTGACCAAGAACGAGATTCTTCGTCGCTTCGCTCCTCAAGAATGACATTTAGAGGGTACATGTCATTTCGAGAGAGCCGTGAAACGGCGACCGAGAAATCCCGCTGATGTTGCTTGTGAGGGCTCCATCTGTGGAAACGAATGGATTACCCCCTCCTTAGATCTTTGATTTATAAGTTGAGTCGTCTCAGGGATTCCCCCCCCTTTCAGGGGTTCGAGCGCACCAGGTAAACCCCGTTGTATAATCCGAACAGATATTGACACATAATATTTCTAGATCTGGATAGAGATTTCGGGAGGAAATCCAGCCAATGCATCTCGTTTGTACACACGAGCAGGCCGACTTCGACGCTGTTGCCAGCTTGCTCGGTGTCCGTTTACTGGATCCGGAGGCGATGCCCGTGCTGCCCAGGCGTGTAAACCGCAATGTCCGGGCGTTTGTCACTCTGTATTGTGACCATCTACCGTTTGTGGAATTCGGCGAACTGCCGCGCAGTCGCGTCGAGCGGCTTACCGTCGTCGATACACAATCATCGCCATCGATCAAGGGCGTGCGTGCTGATACTAAAGTCCACCTGATCGATCACCATCCACCCGGCGATGACCTGGATCCCTCCTGGTCGACTCATATTGAGGAAGTGGGTGCGACGGCGACATTACTCGTGGAGGAGATTCAGGAGGTGGGCAGGAACCTCTCACCCGTCCAGGCAACGTTGCTGTTGCTCGGTATTTACGAGGATACCGGCAGTCTCTCTTATGCGAGCACAACACCACGGGATGTGCGTGCCAGCGCCTGGCTGCTAGAGCGGGGGGCGGATCTCAATCTGGTTGGGGAGTTCTTGAACCATCCGTTATCGAATGGGCAGCGCGATCTCTACGACCGTCTGCTGGAAAACATCGAGACCCGCGAGTATCACGGCCTCTCGATCATTTTAGCCTGTGGCGAAGCGCGCGGTTTAGAGGAGGAGATTTCAACGCTCGCCCACAAGCTCCGGGATGTATTTGATCCTGATGGCTTATTTGTCTTGGTGGGACTGAATGGGAGCGTTCAGCTTGTAGCTCGCTCGACGACGGACGAGTTGAATGTCGGAGCAGTCGCAGAGCACTTCGGCGGCGGCGGGCATGCCCGGGCAGCCGCGGCGTTGATCCGCGAACGGAATAGCACACAAGTGCGTGATGAACTCATCGAGTTTCTCGGTTCCCATATCGAGCCCGCACCCACAGTCGGGGAGATCATGTCCCGCGATCCTCAACTGCTCAGCCCGGATGTGAAGATCTCAGACGTGGGCGAACGTATGCAGCGATTTGGTCATGAGGGCTACCCGATCGTGGAGAGCGGGCGGGTGTGCGGTTTACTCACCCGCCGGGCGGTTGACAGGGCGCTCTCACATGGCATGGGCAGTCAACCGGTCTCGCGTATTATGGAAGCCGGCGATCTTGTGGTTCGAATGGACGACTCGGTTAATCATTTGCAGAAAGTGATGATCGAGCACGGCTGGGGTCAGGTTCCAGTCGTTGACCCGGACTCAGGCGAGATCGTGGGGATCGTCACACGAACTGATCTTTTAAACTCCCTGGGGACGGGATTGGAAAGAGAATACAAGCCCAGCCTGGCAGGTGAGTTAGAAGAGGTGCTTCCCGGGCCGCGGTTGGCGCTGCTCCGGCTCGTCGCACGTGAGGCGGAAGAGCGCGGTGACGCGCTCTACATCGTAGGCGGTTTCGTCCGCGATCTGATTCTCAGCGCCCCGAGTGTGGATTATGACCTCGTAGTGGAGGGGGATGCGATAGGTCTCGCGCGGAGTCTGGCTGCAGCATATGGTGGTCGCGAGAGCAGCCATCAGCGATTTGGAACGGCGAAATGGCAGCTCGACCTAGGGAATAAGCGGCTTTGCGCGGCGCTCGAAAGTGAATCGCTCGAGTCCAATATGCTTCCCAAATATTTAGACTTCGTTAGCGCCCGTACTGAGTTCTACACTCACCCGACCGCGTTGCCCTCGGTCCAGCGCGGAAGTATCAAGCTCGATTTGCATCGCCGCGATTTCACGATTAACACCCTCGCGCTGCGACTGGATGGTCGTTATTACGGTCAACTGCTCGATCATTGGGGTGGTGGCCGGGATTTACGGAATCAAAAGATCCGTGTCCTGCATTCCCTGAGCTTCATGGATGACCCAACACGCATATTGCGGGCTGTTCGACTAGAGCAGAGGTTCAATTTTCAGATTGAAGATCGTACATTAGAGCTGCTGAACGAAGCGATTTCGCTGTTGGATCGTGTGAGCGGAGAACGTATACGCAGCGAGTTCGATACGATTTTCAATGAACCCAAATTCGCCGGGATCATGGCGCGGCTTCAAGCGCTAGGCTTGCTCGAAGCGATACACCCGGCGTTAGGGTGGGATCAATGGCTTGAAGCGCGCATTGAAGCGATTAAACACTTCGAGCCCCCTGATTCATGGCGTCTTGAGGAACCTCCTGAACGAGATTTTCTTTACTACGCCGTGTGGCTTTTCCGTTTGACTCCTCAAGAGGCCGAGGATGTTGGGCGCCAGCTGCGATTTCCCGCCGCGGTTCTGCGCGATATTCTCCAAACCGTTGGACTCAAAGGTTTCTTGCAATCTCTGGCGGAGACAACAGCGCCGAGCACGGTCGTAGCCAGATTGGATGATGCACAAGAGCGTGCGCTCATTGCCTCCTGCATGGCGTTAAATGATCTGCCGTTGGTCTGTCAAATCCTTGAAAAATACCTCGGGAAATGGCGCTTTATCCAGCCAGAAGTGGATGGGGAGACATTACGTGCCATGGGATTGCCGCAGGGACCGATCTACGGCAAGATCCTGTGGAAGTTGAGAGCCGCCTGGCTCGATGGAGAAATCCGGGATGGAGTCCAGGAAAAAGCGCTTTTGGAGACCATGGTGAAGGAAGCTCTCGCGAGTGGTTGATCGAACCGCGGTTCAGATTCGGCATGCGACTGATGCTGATCTATTGGCGCTTGAATGGGATGGGGAGTATACACACTATCGTCGTATGTATCGGCATGCGATGCAGGATTCCAAACGCGGAAATCGGGTTCTGCTCGTAGCAGAGGTTGAGGGCGAAATCATCGGTCAAATCTTTATCTACTTTCGCCCATCGTGGAGTCGTCACTTTCCTAACGAACAGGCTGGCTACCTTCACTCCTTCCGGGTAAAGCCGCAATTCAGGAAGCAGGGGATCGGTACCTCGTTGGTCCGTCACGCAGAGTCGATCCTTATCGAACGCGCGTATCACCGTTCTATCATCTCAGTGGCAAAGGACAATCAGGGCGCTGTACGGCTCTATGCAAGTTTGGGTTATTCGATCTTCACAGAGGATCCTGGCCAATGGTCATACGTCGACCATCGCGGTCGGATACAGCACGTAGAAGAGCCTGTACATTTGATGCAAAAACGCCTTACCTTGGAATAATTATTCACAGTCGGGCTGGCATGATTCTTGAACCGGATGGGGTAAGTTTTTTAGACGGCAGCATCGAAGATGCGCCCAAACTGGGAATAGGATAGGTTTTCCTGTTTTGTTTATCCTTAATGCTTCGGTTTAGGTAGGATAAACTCCGCTGTTGATCCCGGATAGGTCTGAATAGTGAACCTTAGTCCATAATACTGAAATTGATGCGCGGCATCAGTCCCTATGTCAAACCCTGATTTATTCTCCCTGAAAGATCGGAATATTGCGTCCGCCTTGCTTTTTGTTGCTTTTCTCGCGGGTTGCAGCATCTCCCCAACCCCCATCTCTACGACGCGTTTGATAGAGCCGTGGCTGGGGCTGCTGCCGGCTTCACAAGATGAAAGCGAGCCATCTCAGTTGAGTCGAGGGGAGAATCAGGGCACGCAATCCCTGCCAATGGCGGTCATCGGCACTCCCACCCCGGATCCGTTTCGTGAGCCTCCTCAACTTCGGACTGAAGCGGAGAGCTACATCGTCCAACCCGGTGATTCGCTCAATTCGATAGCGATCCGGTTTGGTGTGTCCGCTAACCAGATCGTCCAGGCGAATGCGATTCTCAACCCAGATATATTGAGTGTTTGGCAGGCGTTGTATATCCCCGCGCCACAGCCGCAGCCACCGGGACCGTCCCATAAGATACTCCCCGATTCCGAATTGGTATTTGGTCCTGCGAATAGATATGTGGATATCTACTCCGTGGTGGACCATTGGTATGGATACTTGCGGGGTTATGTGGAGGAAGTGGAGGGTGTGGAGATGAGCGGCGCGGGCATCATCCATTTGGTCGCTCGGCGCTATTCGGTGAACCCCCTTCTATTGTTAGGTCTCCTGGAATATCAAGGTGGGTGGCTCACCCAACACGAACCGTCGCCGCAAAGCCGGTTATACCCGATGGGATATGTCGCCTACAGCTGGGAGGGTCTCTTCCCGCAGCTATCATGGGCGGCCGATCAGCTAAACCTCGGTT
>SOIH01000251.1 GCA_004376895.1 Anaerolineales bacterium
GCTGTGTAGCCTCTTTCGATTGGTGATATTTCAATATATTCATGAGGGGTATGCGCACCGTCACCCCTCGTTAAGCCTATGCAAACAGCGGGATACCCCTTGCTCAAAGGGGCATTGGCATCCGTTGATCCTACTTCCAGACGACAATCGTGAACACCGGCTGATTTTAAGGCCTTACATGCTGCCTCGATGAGCGGATGGTCCTTGGGAAGAGAACCTCCCGGACGCTCCCCGATCAAGGAAACTTTGACCGTGATCTCATCCCGGTGGTAATTATGGCATAGGTCCTTTATCGCTCGATCCAGAGTGTCCAGTTGAGTATCACCCTCGGAACGCAGGTCAAGCTCAAGGCTTGCCTGATTGGCAATCGTATTGATGGAAGTTCCTCCTGCGATTACTCCCACATTGAGAGTTGTTCGTCGGTCTACGGGCAGGCTGGTATCGATGATTTCAGAACCTAGCTTGAAGAGGGTGTGAATGGCGGAAGGTCGACCCGCATGTGCCCAAGAATGTCCTCCTGCTGTTTCGACAGTGATTCGATAGCGTTTTACCCGAAGTCCTTTGTGATAGATGTAACCGAGTGCCATTCCCTCCAGGACGATATAGGCTTGTGGTTGATCCTGAAAGCGGTTTACAACCTCTTGCATTCCACGAATATTACCCAGCCCCTCCTCACACACATTTGCAATCAGCCAGATGTCATGTTCCATTTTCTCTGAAGAGAGATCAAGTGCCAACTCAACAAGTGTCGCTAAGGCGATGGAATTATCCCCAATTCCTGGGCCAAAGAGCCGGTTGCCATCGCGGCGCGAGTCTAAAGGTGTGTCTTCTGGGAAAACCGTATCCAGATGAGCGGAGACAATGATGGGACGGTGGCTGGAACCCGGGATTAGACCGTAGAGATTTCCAACAGCATCCAACTCAACATCATCGAGGTTGGCGTCCTCGAAAGCATTCTTGAGAAAAAATGCACGTTTCGATTCATTGAAAGTAGGCGCAGGGATAGATTGAATCTCGATTGCACGGGTGATGAGTCGATCTAAATCCATATCTTATACTTCCCTTAATCCTGATCGTAACGCAGATAATCTCGCTTGTGCCAACCCGGGGGCAGCGCCCAGGGCGTACAATGCACCGCTTCCTTCAACAACCAATGACGATGAAACGCTGCCCCGGAGCGATGCTTCCACAGGGTCCTGCGTTTCATTCAGACCGACGAGAAATCCGCCGCAGAAGGCATCCCCTGCCCCTGTCACATCCCGGATCTTGCTCGGGTACGCTGGGATAAGCCAGCGACGCTTCGAATCACGGTCCCAGAGCGCCTGTCCTCGCTTTCCTCGTTTTATCACGACAAACCTTGGTCCCATTTCGCTAAAAGCCTCCGCGATTTCCCAAGTGTCCTTTATGCCCCGGGAAAAGAACTCGCGCGCCTCAAGTTCGCTGGGAAGAAAGACATTGATGCCATGTAGAAGGGCTGGTAAATCATGTTTGAAATCAGGGGTCATATATCGGATCGAAGGGTCCAGGTTGATCCAGCGGATGTCACTACATTGGAGGCGTGGAGGGAGGGTTACATGGGATAAATAATCTGCAGGCGCCAAATGTACGCCTTGGACGCCGCGTAATGATTCTGGGATGTCACTCGGGCGAATCGTAAGCGGCGAGAGATATTGTCGATCCCCTTGCCCCTCAGTTGAAGATCGGTAATCCAGTAATGCCTTCGGCATGGGTTTATTGATCCGGCGGTAATGAAGTGCTGGGTTGACGTCCACACGCTCTTCAGGCGAGAGGTACGCGTAGAAAGTGATCGTTGATAGCGGTTGGTCGAGGATGCATACGTTGCTCGTATCGACCCCCACTTGTTCGATTCTTTCCAACTTCACCCTATCGAAATTGGAACCGATGCGCCCGAGGATCCCGACCGAATCTGACCATATCCTGGCTCCAACCGCGGAGTAGATCGCGTTTCCGCCAAGCGCGCCTGAAATCGCCCGATTTGTATGGGTGATACAATAATCTTCCCGAATACCCCCAAGGAAAAGATACTTCGGAGATTCTCGTTTCATCGGTTTGATTATACACTCGTGGACAGGAGCGACTAATGCAGGAATCACTCACGATTCAAATCGAAATGGCTGTGGGTTACATCACCGAGTTCTGGAAAACAGCATCTAATCAAGCTTCGCACCTAGCGATGGAAGATGGATCGGTGAGGAAGGTTGTCCTTTATGGGTCCGGGGATTCCCATCACGCTGCTCTCGGCCTGGAGATGATATTTAGAACCCTGGCGAACCGGCAAGTGCAGGCTGGTTCGTCGATGTATGTCTCACGCTATCTAGTTCCCGACCTTGGGGAGACAAGCCAGGAGACCCTTCTTGTCGGTATCTCCTCATCAGGGGAGGTTGCCCGTACAGTAGAGGCGCTGGAAATGGGCAATGAAATCGGAGCTCAAACGCTCGCGGTTACAAGCAATATCGAAAGTACGCTCGCAAGGACAGCGGGTAATGTGCTTCCAGTCGAGCTTCCCGATTTTCCATCTGGCCCCGGCTTGCTCAGCTACTTGGGTTCAATGCTCATGGGATATGCTCTTGCCGCTAGGTTATGCGATGACGCCTCAGCGCAGCGCTTAGCAGAAGTGCTGGAGGCACTGCCGGTGATCCTTGAGCGATGGATGCCGGATCAACTCGAATTAGGCAGGCGCTTCGCCAACGAAGTTCAGGATGGAACCTGTGTGATGGTCGGTGGAGGACCGGCGTATGCCTCTGCATTATTCGGCGCCGCAAAGGTCATCGAGGCTGCAGGAGAGAGGGCTTGGGCACAGGAATTAGAGGAGTGGGCTCATCTGGAGTACTTCTGTGAACCCGCGAATATGACAACGTGGATACTGAACGCTGATGGGCGATGTCGTTCACGTGAAGTGGAAGTCATCAATGCGGCACAGACTATCGGTCGCCGTCTTGCCGTCAGCTCGTGGGATGGTGGAGAGGAGTGGCATCCTCTCCTTCGTGAGAGTTTGTCGCCATTGGCATTGTGGGTTGCCCCCACGGCTTATGCTGCCGAGCGATCGAAACTTCTTGATGCAGTTCCTTTTAGAGGTTTCAGAGGAGGGCGTGACCCGAGAGAGGGAGGTGGTGCCAGCCGTATTCGAAGTAGCCAGAGGCAAGATCTCCATTCAATTCTTCACCAGCCGGATTAATCTACGTCAAAGAAAAATCACAACCTTGCCGACCAGAACGAATTTCCCAGTTGCAGTTGATTTTAAAAATGGTAGAATGGAAATCCGGCAGCGCCACAAGGCGGCTGCCCAATGTTTGAGGGAGCCGGGATCCCCAGATGCCAAAAGCAGATGTATTGTTGATTGAGAGTGGTCGTGCAAATGCTCCTTCATTCGCTCCTGCTCTTGAACGTAAAGGGTACGAAGTTCAAGTACACCATAAATTAGAGAAAGCTGTATCTTCCGCGAAGAAAACACCCCCTGATCTTTTGGTTCTTGATGCTGCTTCAATGAAAACATCAGGCACGCGAATGTGCCGTAAGGCGAGAGCGGAGCTCGATGGGGTCCCCATAATCCTGGTTTCACCCGAAGAAACAAAGCCCGATCCCGGCAGCGGAGCAAACCTCACGTTAGTCCATCCTTTCACGCCGCGGAAACTACTGAATCGCGTTGAACGAATGCTTCCCGGGGATGATCGATTCACACTCGAAGCCGGACCCATTAAGCTAAACATCGCCAAAGGGCGCGTACGCTGTTTGAAAAAGGAAACACGCCTCACGCCCAAGCTGACGAAGCTATTGGAAGTATTTCTACGGAACCCAGGTCGTCTGATGATGAGGAAGACGCTGATCAGAAAAGTGTGGCAGACAGATTACACGGGGGATACACGCACGCTTGATGTCCACATGAGCTGGCTGCGGCAGGCGATTGAAGCGAATCCATCACGGCCAAAATATTTTAAAACCATTCGGGGGATGGGGTATCGGCTCGATCTACCTCAGGATAAATAAGGATAGTAACGAATGCAGTAGTAATCGACGCCCGTACGGGCGTTTTATTTGTTTAATTATTACTCAAGGATACGGGAAGGCGGCTGACAGATGCGACTGCAGTGTTAAAGGTTTAATCCTTGTGGGAAATTGCTGAATGGAAAATCAATGGGACCTAAATGCTCTGTCTCTAAAGATTGTCGATCAGGTTGTTAAGCGTTTGAATTATTGTTTAATTTGAACCTTGTGCGAAAAAAGTCCATAACGACCCAGGGAGTCAAACGCCCGAACGCGAAGTTCATAAGCGCCAACTGATGAATACTGATGTTGTAGTTGGAGAGAGATCTCATCACTCCGCCAAGATCGAATAACCTGAGATTGGCTTCGGAATATCTCGTTTTCGTGACTCCAATCTACTTCCCAGAGAACCAAGTCTTTGGGGAAATGAAGCTCAGTAGAATCTCTTGATCTGATTTTTTCGATCCTTGCTTCAACTTGGGGTCCATTGGAAGTGATTTGCACATCGAGATCCAGTGTGGGTTCGTCAAGTGAGTCGGCAGTTTTCCATAAGGTAAAAGGACCCACACCGGAAGTCATCAGCAAGCGGCGGTATGCAGTAATGAAGGCCGTGGGGGCGGGGTCGCAAGCAAGCCAGCGTCTCTTCAATCGAGCTGCAACGCTGACAGCAGTACCTGAGCCGGAGAAGAAATCCGCAACGAGGTCGCCCGGGTTGCTTGAAGCGAGAATGATTCGCTCCAATAGCGCTTCCGGTTTCTGGGTGGGATACCCTGTGCGTTCTTTGTGAAGTCGGGCGACGACAGGAAAATACCACCAATCCTCCGGTACTTTACCGCGTCCAAGATCCGGTTTTTTTCCAAACCCAGCGAGCGGAGAGCTATTGAACGTCTTTATAGTAGATGGGTTGTAGGCTACTCGAACATCGTCGGCGTTGAAGGTATATTCTTTTGATTTTGTGTATGCGAGGATAGTGTCGTGCTTACGATTGAACGCTGACCGTATGGGCGAGGGTCCATGGTATACCCAGACAATCTCGTTAATTAACCGGTCCGGACCGAAGATTTCATCCAGTAAGACCCGCGCATAAGCGGAGGCGTGCCAATCCAAATGCAGGTATAAGGTACCCGACTCGGAGAGTAAATTGTACATCAGTTGCAAGCGTGGAAACAGCATATCTAAATATGCTGCGCCATCTGACCAGTTGTCGTGAAATCCTTGCGTTGTTCGCCATGATTTGGGGGCGCGAGAATCTTCACCCTGCCCAATTCGGGCGCGATATGCTTTTCCGGTTAGAAAAGGCGGGTCGGCGTAGATTAGATCGATCTGACCCTCAAATTCTTCCACCAGAGCCATCATTACACTGGCATTCTCGCCGTGAATGATGCGACCTTGAGCCGCAGTATTCGGTTGGATTGGTTGGGGGAATGCCTCCGACCAAAGCTGGAGTTCGGCCGGTTTCAATTTCGCAGCTGAGCTTCTATCCCACTCGAGCCTGGCGAATGGCTTGCGGTGAGAGGCACGGGTCATAATTGTCTAAGCCTACTTTCGTCTGAACCGTATGTCTGGCATCGCCTCCGGTGTCGGCCGATCAACAATCGGCGGTTAATATTGGAAGCGGAAGACGGGTCTGTTCAACTTGCGCGGGCTGCTGAAATTTATTAGTGCATCAATAAGAACGAGCTCGATGTTTGTTACGTTGATCGTCTCCCGCAGTTCTTTCATCCGTTGACCGCCATATCCCTTAACGTGTTAAGCTGCCAATCACATCGCCTCAGGAGCTTCGATCCCTAATAGATTGAGAGCAATGGCAATGGTTTCCTTCGCGGCAGCTGTGATGCGAAGGCGAGCATTTATTTCCTGCTCGACATCAGCTTGGAGAACACGCACAGTGTGATAGAAATGATGGAACGCCTTGGCGAGTTCGAAGGCGTATGTAGCTATGAGCAGTGGCTTGTATTCCTCCGCTGCTTTCTGAAGCATAGAAGGAAATCGGGAAATGACATCGATGAGTTCGATCTCTGTCGGATCGAGCTCATAATCAAAAGATGTGCTTTCGGGAAGCCCTTCGACCTTTCGCAGAATACTGTTTGCTCTTACATAGGCGTTTTGGATGTAGGGGGCAGATTGGCCATCAAAACTTAGGGCTTCATCTAAGTTGAATACAATGTCTTTATTATTATCGACCGAAAGCATGCCGTAGATTAAAGCCCCCAACCCGATCTGCCGTACGACAATCTCGCGTTGCTCACCGGTCAGGTTAGGATTTTTCTCTTCGATAATTGCACGGACCCGGCGTTCGGCCTCCGCAAGGACATCCATGAAGAGGATCACATTACCCTTGCGGGCTGACATGGCGCCTTCTGGTAAGGTCACGAAGCCATATGCAAGATGGAAGCATTTCTCGGCTTGAGGGAAGCCCCATAGCTCGAGGATTTTGAAAACCTGTTGAAAATGCAGACTCTGGCGAACATCGACTACATAGACTGACCGATCAACGTGATAGTTCTCAAATTTATCCTTGGCAAGCGCCAGGTCTTTAGTGCTATAGAGCGTCGTCCCATCGCTTCGCAGGATGACTGCGGTGCGATACTTCTCCTTTTTCAGGTGGAGTTTCTCGTCAATCTTCACAATGACGGGACCGTCCGGACGTTCATCTTCAGCAATTCCTAGTTGGATCAGCTCCTCGGCGATTTGCTTTGCCGGTTCATCCACTTCGCTCTCGAAGAAGAAGACATCGATGTTGATATCTAATATCTTCAAGATGTCTGCGAGTTCGTCTAGGCTCCACTGCCGGGTGTTGTGCCAGAGCTCACGCACATGTGAGTCTCCCTCGTCCCACTTTTTGTACAGCGTCCGTCGCTCCGTGTCATGTTGCAACCTTTGTTGTTTCTCACCTTCGGTTTCATCTTCTTTAGGAGTTACAAGAGTTGTCGCCTCGGTATAGATATTTCCCAGCCACTGTCCACGTTCATGGACTCCCTCGGGTTCTTGATCTTGGTGGAATTTCTCATATGCCCAAACGCAAGTGATCACGCCCAATCCAATATCACCCGGATAGGAGGCGCGGATTGTCTCGAAGCCTGCGAATTCAACCAGCCTGGCGAGGACCTCACCGAGGATGGCATTGCGTGCGTGTCCAATGTGAAACGAGTGGTGGGTGTTCGGCTGAGCATATTCCACCATTACCCGCTCATCTTTTTTTGCACCGCGACCGAAATCCTGCCCTGCGCTAATGACGCAATCCGTCACTCTTTGCGCGTAAACCGAGGTGTTGATATGGAGATTCAGGTATCCATTGACCGCATCCGCGCGGTCGAAACCTTCAAGCTCCTGCAGATCATCGAGGAGTAGGTTTGCTATCTCCTGAGCTCTGTGTGGAACCTTGATATTTTGATCTGCTTTTGCTTCCTCAGCGGCAACTTTAAAACATACGGCGGTTCCATAACCCCAATCACCCTCGAAAGGCGTTGGAAGCCAATCGATTGATTCAGGACCAGGTAAGTTCAGGTGCTTTAGACTGTTGTGAACTGTCGCAGTCGCCTGGTGAAGTTCTTGTGTAAACATAGCACTCCCAATAGTCCGCTGCGATTATAGCATGCAGGATGGTTCGGCTGAGGAATGAAAAACGACGCATGGATTATGCGTCGTTTTAGGTATGCGAGAATGCACGTGGATTTCGTTATTTGCCCTTTTCCAGAAGGGACAACTTTTTCAATAAGCGGCTCTTGCGACGAGCAGCGTTTCGCTTATGAATGACGCCCTTGGATGCTGCTCGATCCAGTTCTGAGATAGCTTTATTTACAGCTTCCACCGAAGCCGCTGAATCCTTAGAATCAATCGCTATCCGTGCCTGCTTTACAGTTGAGCGCGCACGTGT
>SOIH01000147.1 GCA_004376895.1 Anaerolineales bacterium
ATGGGAGCACCCTGGTAGGGACACAAATGACATCGTATTGAGCAGCGATCGCTTCAAGTCAGGAGGAACATGATGGAATATCGATTGAACGCCGAACAAGAGTTATTTAAACGAATGGTCCGCGAGTACTGTGAGAAAAACGTCGAACCTCGCTCGCGCGAGATGGACGACAAAGAAGACGGAATCCCTGATGATCTCATCCAGGGTCTGGCTGATCTGGGTGTCTTTGGGATCATGATCCCCGAAAAGTACGGTGGTTCGGCTCCCGAAGGGGAGGAGATGACCTACGCCAACATTGCAGTACAGGAACTTGGTCGAGCCGAGATGAGTATGGCGCTCCCAGTTTACACGTTACTGTGCCTCGGTTGGGGCTTCCTCATCACCAAGTACGGCACCGAGCAGTTGAAAGAAGAGGTACTGCCTCGGGTCGCAGCAGGTGAATACTTTGCCGGTATCGCCACAACCGAACCGGGCGGCGGTTCTGACATCGCCAATATTCAGACGACTGGCACATACAAAGACGGCAAGTTCATCGTCAACGGCGAAAAGGTGTATATCAGCGGCGTCCTGGAATCGATCGAGCAGCGTGAGGGAGGCCACATCACGCTCATCCGCACCGATCCTGAGGCCGGTCATCGGGGTTTCACCTTCATCTTCATCCCCGCAAAACTACCCGGCATCTCTTACAGTGTTTTCGATGACATCGGACGGATGGCTCTCTCGACAGGCAGTCTTGTGTATAAGGACGTGGAGGTGCCAGAATACTACGTGTTAGGCGAAGTCAACCGTGGTTTCTATCTCAATATGGAAGGCTTTAATCTAGCCCGCATCCTAGTAGCTTCTGCCTGCGTTGGCATGACCGAGAAAGCGATAGAAATCTCCCGTGACTATGTGAAACAGCGAGTGCTTTTTGGCCGACCTCTGGCCAAGTTCGAGGGGATCTCCTTTGAAATCGCTGACGACCATGCCAAATTGGAGCAATTGAAGCTGTACCTTCAGTACACAGCCTGGGCTGCCGATACGCTCTATAAGGAGCCTGATTTTATCACCCAACGTGAGCTGAGTCGGATGGTCTCGATCTGCAAGTTGACGGCACCGAAGCTAGGCGCAGAGATCACGCAGCGTTGTATGACTCACCTTGGTGCATTCAGTTACACCAAAGACTGCCCATTAGGTCGTGGATTGCGTGGGATCATGTCCTATGTTGTCGGGGCAGAGGGTGGCTACCACATCCAGAAGCTCATCATCGCCCGAGAGGTCATCGGCGACGAGGCCGTTCCGTATCGCTAGTGATTAGGAATCAGCCATCTGAAGGATGCCTTGCATCGGGTGACCAATATCTGAAAGAAAAGCGAGGGTTGTGAGTGGAGAAGGTTGAGTTTGTGGTCATTGGAGCTGGTTTGTCTGGTTTGGCAACCGCGTTGGTTCTCGCGGAGGCGGGTGCTGAGGTGCTGGTCGTTGAGCGAGGAGATTATCCTGGCAGCAAGAATGTCACCGGTGGTCGCCTCTACCTCGACCCTATTCGGTCATATTTACCCGATCTATGGAAGGACGCTCCACTGGAACGCCATGTCGTAAAGGAACGACTTACGATGATGGCTCCAAAATCCTCCATCACTGTAGAATTGAGCAACGAGCGATTCCGTCTCCCCCCCTATCCTAGCTACACCCTTCTCCATGCAACTTTCGACCGCTGGTTTGCTGACCAAGCATCAGCGCGAGGAGCTATGGTCATCTCAGGATACAAGGTTGACGATTTGCTTCAAAAGGATGGCAAGGTTACTGGAATTGTCTCATCTGGCGACGAAATCCACGCGAACGCGGTTGTAGCTGCTGATGGCGTACTTTCCTTTATGGCTGAGAAAGCCGGTTTACAAAAATCGCGCGCCGCAAAGAATTATGCTGTAGCAACCAAAGAATTAATCGAGTTGCCTCCTCATGTTATCCAGGATCGCTTCGGGTTGGAAAATGACGAAGGAGCCGCACAGCTGTTCTTCGGTTCGCTGACACAGGGCATTCATGGCGGTGGTTTTTTATACACCAATCAAGAGAGCCTCTCTCTCGGGCTGGTCCTTGCCATTCAGGATTTGATGGGCAAATCCGATTCGAATCCAGTCGAGGAGCCACCTTCCTTGTCACCAAACGATTTACTTGAAGCTTTCAAAGACCGATCCGAAATCCGACCTCTGATCGCTGATGGTCACGTTGTCGAATATTCGGCCCACATCATCCCCGAAGGTGGCTTTCGAGCCATACCGCGTTTGGTGACCGACGGGATGCTTGTCGTAGGTGATGCGGCTGGTTTTACTTTGAACATGGGTGTTACCGTACGCGGCATGGATTTCGCGTTGGCTTCAGGCGTGATGGCCGCCCGGGCCCTGCTGCGTGCTCGTGAGCAAGCTGATTTTTCGAGCGCTAGTCTTTCGTATTAT
>SOIH01000270.1 GCA_004376895.1 Anaerolineales bacterium
GGTCTAGATAACCCTGAGTTCTGGCACTACCTTAGTGGGTAACTTCCACTCAGGCCACTAGCAACCTGTCCAGAACGGGCAGCAGATGTTGCTCATCTCAAACTCGATCCAGACGTCTGAGCCGACCAGCGGCATAGAAAAATGTCCGGCCCCCAACCTCGAGGTACGGAGCAGACAGCAGCATACACCCGGTCTACCCCAGTAATCTCCATCAGCTGCTGCAATTTAATATTTAAGCTTGGCAGTGCGGTCGTGGCTGTCTTTGACCTTAGAGCGCTTATCGTGCAGGTCATCAGCCTCGTCGAAGAATAGAATCGCACTGTTCGTCTCGGCTTCATCGAAGATCTGGGTCAGGTTCTTCTAGGTCTCGCCGATGTACTTGCTGACCTCCATTGACAAGTCGATCTTATGAATGTCCGGCCCGAGCTCAATGGCTATGATTCCTGCGGCCATAGTCTTGCCGGTTCCGGGAGAGCTGGTGAATAAGGCGTTCTTGGTCATGTATCTCTGTACGCATAAGTGTTCCTCTCGATGAGCCTACGTGTTTATGTGTTTTTCCTTCTCACTGTGTGCGTTCTACAGGCCATGAGATCTTCCCAATACTCCTTAGGGGTCATGTATACGTGTTCTTGTTTTCTGCTTCTTTGCCCCCGACCAACCACCGGGAGTTCCACTAGTGCCCCTTTATAATCGAACTCTAATGCCCGCTGGTACAAGCGACCGAGCAGGTTTGGTATCTCATCGAAATCACCTAATGGGATAGGTCTGATGCCCAGTTCCGCAAAATCATCGCTTCTGGATTGTATATCAGTCTGCATCATCAAAGCATAGTGATATAGGCGCTTGCCAGGGGTGCTCTTCTCCCGTTCTTCCTGCTCCTGATTCAGATACCTGAGCAAACGGCTTACCCAGCGGTCCCGAAATGAAAAACCTACGAATAGAGTAGTGTAATAGCGTAACCAGTGAGCTTGTGGTCCTATAGTCGGGCAAAAGACATCATCCCAGCGCCAAGCAGACTCATAGTCATCCTTTTTGACTACAAGTCCGACGGCAGGTCTTAGGTCTTCCTGCCCCTTCTGGGATTTTGATTCACGTACTGGCACGTAGCCGTGGATATGGAAAACCGGGATCTGGTTCAGTTTCCCGACGCTAGAGCCAATTGCAGCCACCGGCTTAAGAACTGGCTTGATGAACATGGTGGATGAGGCCGCTTCGAGGAAAGGATCATAGTTGCTGGTAATCACTGCCTGAACACGGGGATTCGGGTGGATTTCATAGGTGCGATGTGTTGTCTCCAAGCCGGCTGCAAGCAACCGCGTACAAAAGGCACACACGGCATTTAGTGTTGGTGCATTGTTCAGAAATTTACGAGAGAGCTGATCGTACACCGGAGGGAAATTACCTTCCGAACGGACGATCTTCATAACCAGCGCCTTGAAGCTATCTACACCACATCGTTCAGCGACCCACTCACCTATCTCCCACGGCTCTTCAGCCCACTTGCGTCGCAACCTGCTATCAAACTCCACTAGATATGGTGAATCTGCTCCCTTACACACCCTCAGAATCCTTCTGAGCAATTCCTCCCATCCACGCAACCCATATTCGGGTTTCTTTGCCCATGAAACACCTGCACCGGTGTAGAGAACTATAGGATGCTCAACATAATGCCTCTCCAGCGCAAGGTAATTTGGGTGGTGTGTGTATTCGGGTTCATCTGCTTTCGAAGTACTTTCTTCACTGTGTGATCGAATCTCGGGGGCACTACTTTTTCGCTGTACATCTTTCATAGAACTGTCTCCCATTTACTCTCTATCCATCGGGGTATCAAAATGTGCTCTGAAATCCTGTGCCGAAGACTACGTATTAAGGTTGGCTTCGACGAAACCGACCGCCCGATTAGTCATCAGGCGGAAAACACTCTGCAATGAGATTCTCAAACGAACGCCCGCTCCAACTGCGAAGTCCGACTGACAGTACACCACGAGTCTTAAGGAATTCGGTCAGAAATCCAGTAGGGTCATCCGACGCGGGCCGAATCCAGAAGTGCCGATTCATCCCAGGTGGTTGCAGTGGCCGATAATCAGGGGGTATCCGATCTTCTCGGTCCGCTCGGTACCTCCGTTCGATCTGCTCGAACTCATCTACTAGTTCGTTCCGGCTAAGGGCCAGCCAGCGAAGGAGATTGATGTCCGTCATCGAAATCCCCACGAACACGCAGTGACTATCGTGGAGGGCAAAACCTATGATGCGATTAGCGTGCGAAAGCACCTTGCTGTTCGAGTTCCAGTATTGGCTATCGGCGAACACCAGCATGTGGTCGTAGTTCTTAGCCCAAGGCACGTTTTTGCTCCTTCTTGACCCTCGTACAATCCAGCCGTGAAGATGATAGATGGGGATGGGCTCATCGCCTCGATCCCACCTAGGAAAACGACCAGCGCGAGCGAAGCCTTCTGAAGCTTGTTTGCCCGACTTATCTCGCCGGGCTGATACAGCTCGCTCCAATAGATCATCTACATTAAAGCTAATTACCCGCAAGAGTCGTCTTTTGCCTCTTGTTCGGTGTTCCCGTACTATCAGATCCGCCAGGACCTCCAGCGATCTTGTCCATTGGTGCACACCTGAGACTCGGAGGTTCTTGTACAGGCAGTCATGAAGTGTCTCGATGAATCTCTCCCTTCCTAACTCTTGCAGAGCCATCTCAAAGACGATTGGAAGGAACTGAGGAAAAGAGCGAGGGGACTTGTCGTCAGGTGCATCCCACGGCGATTTCTTACCTGGGAAAGTGGCTTCCCATACTCGCATTGCCAGATTCTCCCAGTTAGGGACGCCAAAATCTCGGGATATACCCGCTCCAACTACTAAGGTAATGCCTCCCCTCCGTGCTGTCTTGACAAGCCTGTCGCGGTTGTTGGTCAGTGACATTCAGTACTTACTCCTTCCGGACGACATCCCATCGATCCGCAGACACTAGCTTAGATGTCTCCGGGTAATATTAACTCCTGGTTACCTGCTGCCCCTTCTCCTCCAGAACTCTCTCAATCGCCTCCCTGTCTCCTAGCCCCAGTTGGCTCAATGCCTTGTAGTCAGCCTCCTCGATCTGCTCTATCACCGTAATGTAATTCTTAAGTGACTGGACTTGAGTCTCAGCAGCAGCCGCAGTCCCCTCAGATTCTGCCAGATTGCCTCGCAAGGTTTCTGCGGTTGTGAGGTGGAAACGGGCCAGAGCCATCTTGAGACTGTGACTCTCTAGAATCATTCTGAAATTTGCCAGATTGGTCAGATTCCTTTGGAGGCGTACCATAGGCTGCCCAAAGAACACCGCCGCCAGTTGCGACAAGCTCAAGCCGCCGGTCACCGCTGGTAGCTTCCAGTCAACGTAATCCGGCTGGACAAAGCTCCACACAGCCCCAATGATGGTCACACCTAAAAGGATGGTGCCACCGATGAGCAGAACCTTGTTTGCCCAGCTAACGGTAGTGTAGACATTTTCCGACCGCTTCTGAGTAAGAGCCACGTATTCGTTGAGCCTGGCATCTCGGTGAGCCAGCACATTCTGCTTATCCTGGAAATAGCGAGCATAGTCGGAAAAGCGCTCTGCCGCGACGGTCTCTGGTTCATTCTTAATTTCTGCATCGCCGCCCAGAAAGCGGACTAAGTCCTTCAGACCGTGGATCACTTCTACGTTTAGCAGCTTGTCGGCAAAGTCAAGTGCTCCGAGATGGCGCTCTATACTAGGGCTAATTGTAAGTGTGTCGGAGACGGCCAAGCTAGGAATGTCGTACCGGGATTTCAAGCCCATTAGCAAGATTTGTATCTTAATGTCCGTGTATACACCAATCACTGCCACGTACACTCTGGTATCGTCGGGACGGTCCCCTGGTTTCTTCTTCATGGTCCCTGCAGATTCTCTTTTTGCGGTCTCTGCCAATTCCTTTAGCTCTTGGCCACAGTATTTACCACCGGCCAATTCTTCAAGCTGATTATTTGACCCATATATAAGCACATCCATTAGATCCTCTAACTCTATGCGTGAATGCTTTTCCTGATACTCGCCGACATTACCGTGGCTGTAGTGTGGTCTGAAATCAAAAATAGAATCGGAAAACACCTGATAGAAACGGACGCCGTCCTTCTCTGTGAATTGGCCTTTCTTTCCTGGGGCTGTGGATGCTCCTAACACCTCTCTAGCTGGATCCAGGTATTTCTCTAATCCTTCAATATAGTCGGCTCCCCAAGTATTTGCCTCACAGTGCGCGCCATATTTGACACGCTCAAGATCATAGGAACGACTCGGCACATGCCAGTCACGCACGTTGACTATGTGCAAGATATCAGAAGCACCACCATCTGATCCTCTGCCGGAGGTTACAGCTTGTAGAAACTGTCCCAAAGGACCTTTGACGATGAGCTGCTTGCTGAAGCTAACTTGAGGTGCACTACCTTTCTCTCTGCCTATCAGCATTTTCCTGACTTGTTCTTGGGGAAGACAGAGCTTGCAATGAGTATTGAAGAAGAAATCATTCTGTAAACACTGAGTGATGAGAATACACCGTCTAGACATTGTTTCCGCTCCTTAGTCAGATTGGACATTATGCTGGCGCCGGAAAAGCTACGAGCTTCCCTACTTATCCATGATTCCTCAACTTCTCGATCCCTGAGAATCGGAGTTGTAGCTAGATGGCTTTAGACTAAACTTGAACCAAAAACGAATGTTACTCCACAGAAGGTATGCAATGCCGTAGATTAGTCTGAAGATGCCCCACAGAATTTGACCTAGCCCCCTAGGACTGCGGTCGAAGCGGACGCGAGCGAAACCATTGAGTACATCGGCAAGGCCCTTAATAACAGCATTTGCTGGTGCAACCCCATCTACTCGTCGTGGTGGCAACTCATCGTCTGGTGTACCCAAAGCAATGAAGTAGTTGCTATACCCGAAAGTCAACCCAAGCAGCTTGAGATGAGCCCACTGGCGGAGGAAATCGTTCTTGCCCCATTCCTCTTGCTGACCCCACGGGTTGTTGATGACCACTCTGTCTGGTCTGTCATCTTCTTCTACGGCGACCATCACGACCCAGTGCCAGTTCTGGAAGTCCAGGGCGTTGTTGGGTGTAAGATCTAGCAGCGGCACTACTGGGATGCCTTGGTCAACGAGCTCTTTAACCTGCTGCAGAGAGTTGTGGTTGTATTCCTCAGCCTTCAGACCCTTCCGCCGTGCATACATCATGAGGTCGGTGGGTGCGCTGAACATTCCGGGCAGTCTACGTATTTCTTTGTCTATGTCCCCGGGGGTGATAGCACTGTCCCCTGTCAGGAACCTTATCACCATGGCCAGGCAAGTGGTGCCACACGCCGGTCCCTTCTGTCTCAGCACCTCCATCTGCTTCAGATTTCTCATGCGGTCATCCCCCAGACTAATATAAGGTACCTCACGCAGGTATCAGTGGCGCAGTGACCTGATTCACTACCTTGACCCCACAATTTGGTCAACTTCTTCGCTACCTGCAACATCCCAGACTACACCATTCTTAACGACATACTTCCAAGATAGCCCACTGCTGTTGGCCAAATCAGCGGGCGTGGTTGCGAGCAACTTCTCCTCGGTGACTCCTCCAGTTAGGCGTGGGTTGAAGATAACATCTTGGAGTCGAGATTCATCCAGACCGTCTTCTTGTAGGATCTTACCCACGGCCTGATAATATGCCCATTGTACGAAGCCGCTGCAAATGTAAGCATTGATATCCAGGCCGATAACTCGAGACACTTGTACTCTTCTCTGGTTGGGATCTTTCTTTAGTCTCTGCCATGGGAAAAGCAAAGCAAGGACGAGTTGCCTCAAGAACCTTCGGGCAATAGTCAGTATCAACCGATGATCATACTTGTCATCGATCTCACGCAAGGCAAAGCCCCGAACCCTTCTACGGTAACGCAATCCGCCGTTCTCTTCGTTGTCTTGGAACCAATCCGTCTCGAGCCTTTTTACCGCCACATCGTATTTCCACGGCTTTTCAAAATAGTGAGCTATGTTGTGGATGTCAATACCAGAACCACCGGACTCAATTATGAAGGTCGTTTCATATCCTTGCCTAGGGCTCCTGATTGCATAAATCATAAGGGTATGATTCCAGTAGCTATCGGTTCCGAATCTAATAAGACTGCCCAGAAGGCTACGTTTGGTACGCGACAACAGTATGTCTGCCCTCCTCAGCCTGCCCTCTTCCACCAGTTCTTTCATGGCTGTACCTTCCAGTCTTGGCATTCTCTTACCTCCTTATCAGAGCAATAGTACTTCTACCATGTCTACTGAAGACCATCAGGTCGTCACTGCATATTGTTCGACCCAATACAGCCCCCGTTCATGAAACCAATTATCATCACCCTGATTTAGCTTATGTAAACCTGACTCCTTGAATAGAGTTTCTTGACAAGCAGCTAGAAGCAATCCGTGAGTGATTTGGATTATGAGAGCCGGCAGACATTCTAGGCGTCCATCGAAGTTAACTGGGAAGCCTGCATGCAGGAATGAAAATCTTTTTCCTCCCTTTTGCATTTCTATGGTCGCATGAATGCCACAATCCCGGGTCTTCTCCGGTTCAACAACATAGAAGTCATCATAATCAAACTCGTATGCAAGGTCTATGAACTTCTCTCGGTTGAATTCCACCGCGGCAGACGAACCACTTACCAAAACAGCATCATCGGCTAGTATTCCGACCTTATTGATTGGGAAAGAGGCGTATCCTGTACAACCGAACACAGAGTCATAGGGGCCTTTCTTGGGAAACCTTCGCAATGCGCAAGCGCCAGTCTCCCTGATTTCTGTTTGGAGTCTTTTCCATTCTTTGTCGTAAACATGTATGGGTCCACCGTGTTTAAGCAGAGACAACTGCTGTGTGGTCTCTCGACCAACGGCTCCGAATCCGATTACGAGAACGCGTCCAAGGTTCCTGTCTCCCCCTTGTCTCCTCGTCATAGTTCGCACCGCCGCTTGAGAGACTGCTGCACCGATGAAGGGTGACTCTAAGTCATATTTCGTGCAAGTACCAGCAATGCTCACTGCTGGAATACCCAAGAACCTCAGCATTTCCTCATACCGCTTTTCCTGAAGGTAACGAAGCCCTCTAGTTGTCTGCTCGACCACATGAGTACCACGCTGTTTGAAACTTCTAACCAAATTCTCATTCCTGGGGAGCAAGTACCGCAGGGTCCGAATGAAGTAAGCGCCATCATCTACAACAAGAAGTCTTCTCTTGTTATCCTGATTTGCGAGTAGCTTTATGATGTAAGCCACTCGTTCGCGCTGTCTCCTTGAATAGGGTGCAATTGGATCATCAAAGGGCTTGGCCATTTGATTCTCCGGAAAGCCTACTCTCACAAATTCTTTACGAACGCGTTTGCTCGTGGAATATGGTATGTCAACAAACCAGCATCTCGAAGTCTCTAATCCATGATTGCGCATCGCGCGCAAACGTGGAACAAACGGACCAAGATGGTGCTGAATAAACAAGACATCCATATCAGCAAATGTATCCGATGCTAATCTATTCTTACAGAATTCTTCTACCAGTGGCAATGATTGTGGCAATTCTCCATGCGACCCTAGCTCTCTGAATTTCTCTATCGCTACTTGGACTATGTTATTACTACTCATTGGTTCCTCCCTCGTTCCCAAGTGTCAGAAACCGTTGCCATTCGAATTAAAAAGGGCACCAGCCACCGCTATTGCATCTAGCGACGCGGTGTACTTTTCTTTATCATATTAGCTTCCGAAAG
>SOIH01000244.1 GCA_004376895.1 Anaerolineales bacterium
GGTCGCGCCAACGTGATCGGCTGTCGCCTGGAAGTCGAAATAGGCTTGCCAGTCCAGGGTGTCGTTATCGTCGTGGTTACCTCGCACGGGGAAGGTGATATCGAACATGCCATTCGGAGCTGGATCCCCCCCATCCATGGCCTCTTTCCACGCGTTCATACCGCTTATAGTGAACCCTCTATCCTCCAAGTCGCCTGGATAGATGGTGAAAGCGGGATTGAGCTGAACCGCCTGGTCGGAAAGTGTGGAAAGATCATCCTGGGCTGACTTTGTATCTGCCCAAGACACAAACCTGAAGGGTGAAGCTGCTTTTACCCCCGTGCTCAACACTGCAGGGAATAAACCGGAGATCAGCACGACCAAGGTGCTAATGGCCACAATCTGAAGGGAGCGTCTTGCTGTTTTATTCATCTTTACAAACCTATCATTTTGTAAATCAAAGTACATGTCCCGTGATGATTCAAGCTAGGCACCCAACTTCCTTGACGGGCCTTGCTGTCCACCCAGATTATGTTTAGCCAATCATTTGAGTTCGTGCGAGGAACACTCTACCTGAATATACCATAGGACAGGTGAGAATTAGTAAGGGTGATGTTTTTCTAAGCTATTCTTCTAAGAAGATAGAACACCAAACTAACGTTGTGGATGCCCATACAGGCGATAATTAAATCCAGATGAACTAATAAAAGTGCAACCAGCACTACATGGGCCTCCACTTACCTTGTACACGAACCAATAAGTGCACTTAAAAAAAACTACCCTCGAGGAGTGAGGAGAGTACCGGTCCTCTTCTCGCGGTTGACCTTTCTTCAGTGGAGTCACCTATGGGTTAGATCAATTCGTAAATTAGATAAGTACCAACTCCACCTCTCCTTGCGCATCAAGAAAGCACAAAGAGACTTCTGGTTGAGCTCCTAGGAGATGGTGAACCGCCTGTGAATAGCGAGTGACCTGCCCCGTATATTCCTCAACTGCTCCATCGATTGCCTCTTGATCCCGCAATTCATCGGTCTTGAAATCAATCAGCTTCCATGGGCCATTACTTCGATAAAGGAGGTCGATCCTTCCCGAATCCATTCGACCATCCTTGAGTGGTCGAGTGTATGGGACCTCATGCAACCGGTCGCTAGCGCGATTGATCTCCTCCCAAAGTGGGTGCGCTCGCAAGCGCTCAAGCAACTTCGTAGACTCATGAATGGCGCTTCGTCGTTGACCTATATCAACCAAACCCTTACTCAGTGCTTCTACCTCCAGCAAAGCCTCCAATCCAGGATCATCTGGGAACAACCAACACCTGATGGCCTCATGCACCATCCTGCCGATGGCTACCGCCGGCGGATGGACCCGTTCACCCGTCGCTCTCCAAGCACGCGCCGGCTCTTCGTCCAGATCAGGATCAGCTTGCTCCACTTCTATTAAAGTAATGGACTCATAAAGAGGTTTACCCTGAGACGTAGGCCATACTACGGGTGCTCCCTCTACGATTGCTTCAACACCCGCAATTTCTGGCGCAACCCAAATCCCGACCTGCTCTCCGTTCGAAAGCGCCTCATCATGCCAGACACCAGGCTCGGAGATCACTTCCACAAGGTCAACATCCAGGACCTGAAGAAGCTGTTTCATCCATCCATCCACCCTCCAACCGCTTTTTCTTTGGGTTAGGTGCCCACTAAGGATGAGCTTCTCTTTAGCCCGCGTCGCAGCCACATAAAGCAAGCGGTCTTCCTCGGCCTCAGTCTGCAAGCCATCAATCCACTTGGCAATGCCATAGATCAAGGGTGGTCCATCTGCTCGATCGGGCTTGACCGCCAAGCCGGTCTCCGGCAACAGATACGCCACCTCCCCACTCTTTCTCAGCCTGCGGGAGGCATCAGCGATCACGACCACCTCAAATTCCAACCCCTTAGCTTTGTGAACAGTCATCAGGCGCACGGCACCCTCAGCTTCTGCAGGCGCCTCCCCCTCTCGAACGCCGACATCCCGCAGCGTTTGAAGGAATTCGAGGAACTCCCGCACTCGAACCATCCCGCTAACATGGGCATCGGTTAGAAGCTTGTCCAGGTTGCGCCATAGACGACTATGCGAAGAAGCCAGGATTGCTCGATAATCAAGCCAATCGATTACCCGCTTGAGCAACTCGGCAACCGGCATCCGATCGACCATCGGTCCAAGTTCATCCAAAAATTTTCTGGCACGATAGGCATGCTTACGATCGTGCTCGGTCAACTCTTCGAGATCACCATAAACAGCCCCACTCAATGGTCGAAACCCATCCTCTCCTAGGCGTAATAAATAGAGCGCGGCATCGGTCAGACCAAAAGCCGGTGAGCGGAGCAAGCCTGCCAGAGCCAGATCATTCCATGGTTCAGCTAACGCTCGTAAAATGTTGAGGATGTCTCGGATCTCCGGTCGGTCGTAGAACCCACGACCAGCGACGGTCACATAGGGTATCCCTCTTGCTTCCAACGCGTCCTCATAATATCTGAAGCCGGTGGAGGCGCGAAACAGTAACGCTACGTCATCCCAGGTGTGGATCTGCCCAGCATCACGCAGCTCGATCAATCGCTTAACTAACGCACCAGCCGCGTGCGGACGTGCGTCTGACGCCCGCTCCCCCAACCCAAGGATGAACTCAACATAAGGCGGCCTGGTACCCTCCCGAGGAGCAATCCGGTTAGCATGGAGCGAGGTGTAAGGAACCATGTACAACCGCTCAGGATCGTCTTCTACACCCATCGCATTTGCTACCAGGCTATCAAAGGCGCTCACCAATCCTTCGTGAGCCCGGAAAGTAAGGTTGAGCTCCAACGTGTTTCCACCCCGATCGACCACATCCATTTCGGTGCGCCGAAAAACGGTCACATCCGCACCGCGGAAACGGTAGATACTCTGACGGGCATCGCCAACCACAAACAACCTTCCTGGTTCTTCACCACACAACCCATCAACGATTTTCCGCTGCCGTGGGTTGGTATCTTGGAATTCATCAACCAGAACCGCCGAAATTACCCCCTGCCATCGATCCCGAATCGCCGGATCCTCCAACAGCTTCAACGCCCCAGCTTCTAAATCGTCGAAGTCGAGGGCATGTCTGTGATCGAGAGACATCATGTAGCCGGTCACGGCCCGCTGAAAGAGCCCCTGAAGGTATGGCAAATCCTGGATAAAACGGGCTTCGATATCTACCTGCGGGATTGGATCGCTCGCGCTTTCTCCACCGAGCCAGGGGGCGATACGCTCCTTATATGTTTCACGCAACTGACGAAGGGTCCCCTTTGTTTGGCTGCTCTTTTTTCCGGCCCCTAGACCCATATGCTGGCGGCGGATGGTGAACAGCAGTCGCGCCGCTTCGATCAAATCATCGCTAATCAGCGCAGCCTCAAGGTTGTCCCACTCGTCCAATAAACCTTCGATTTGGGCAGCAAGCTTCTCCCCGGCATCATCGACCAACCCCCTTCCATCTCGCATTGCTGTTAGTTGTGCGATGAGTCTAAAGATTTTCTCGTCCTCAACGTACACCTTCAACGCAGCCTGCAAGGTTCCCTTAGCGCGCTCGACCAAATTACCAACTTGCAGGACATCGGACGCTTCAAGTCGGCGCCGTAGCAGGTAGCTCAGAAGTTGAAGCAACCGACGAGTCGTAAAGGTGTTGAAAAGTTGAGCATACTCTGGATCACCGGTTGCCCACACCACCGCTTGGTCAACAGCTTGCGCCTTCAACGCCGCAGCAAGGCCTTCATCCAAAACCTCAAACTCCGGGTCAACCTCAGCTTCCGCAGGGTGAGCGCGAAGAATTTCCGCGCAAAGACTATGGATGGTGCCGATACGGGCTGCATCCATTTGCGCCTCGAGCTCAGCCCACCGCTTACGCTCTTCAGTAGAGCTAGCCTTAGCAGCTTGGTCGGCGACCGCTTGCCGCACTCGGTTGCGCATCTCACGCGCCGCTTTCTCAGTGAAGGTTATCGCCAATACCTGCCGCGGCGAGAAGCCCTGCTCTAGTAGCCAAAGGTACCGAGCGACAAGAGTGCGCGTCTTTCCACTACCTGCTCCAGCGGTAACCAGCACATCCTTCCCCTCACAGGTCACCGCATTGAGCTGAAGCTCTGTCAGTTCTATTCCCAAATGGTATTCATTAGAATTCGGCACAGAATTCCCTTTTCAATGACCGCATCATCTCCATGTTTAACACCCCCAAACCCCTCAATTCCCCTGAATCCTTCATGGCCATCCCGCCGGTTCAAACCGCCAGCACCAGGTTGCCGCCGGACAATACGCGGGACAACCATCATTTGGTGGAACCGGTGGAAACTCCCCAGCTCTCACACCGGAAACGATCCTGGCGACATGAGCCTTGGCCACATCGATGGCGCCTTGAGGACCATGGTATTCAGCTTCCTGGTCTTCATATCTGAAACGGCTTAGACGCAGCGATCCGGCTCTTGCAGCCAGAATTGCCCAGTAAATACCCTCCACAGGATCACCTAATCCAAGCACATGCTGAGCTCCAAGGGCATAAAGTGGAAGCTGCAGGCGTCGGCCGTTGATGAGGTCACTCTGGGCTAAGTGGCTCGATCCAGTCTTATAATCGACAATACGAAGCTCACCTTGTTCATTTCGATCTACCCGGTCGATGAAGCCGCGCAGGCGGACTTTTTCATCGCGGGCAATAATTTCCAGCGCCGGTATGTCTCCGATTCCAAAAGCCCCTTCAAAAGCTGCTGGGGTCCAACCAACCTCTAGCGCCGACAGCTCGTGCACCGTCTCTACCAACGCTTCGGTAAATTGCTCTTGCTCTATTTCCCAAAGAGCTGTCGGGCGGAAACCATACCGCTCAGGAGCTGTTCCAAACTCAGCTTTGGCAACTTTACGAAGGCTGATAACGACTGATTCCGGATCGTATAGATCCTCAGCTTGCCGGTAGGCTTGCTCAAGGATGGCATGAAGCATGGAGCCTAATTGAGCCGCATCGAAGCCGGGTTGGGGTGGTTCTCTTGGTTCGAGATTGAGCGCAGATGCAGCATAGAACATGTACGGACAGGTCCCATACATCTCTAGCCGACTTGGACTCCAAATATGCTCTGGTCCGTATCGACCACGCAGCTGATCTGCCAGTTCCAGTATCTCTCCCTCAAAGACTCCTGAAGGATCTCGCGCCAGACGGGCTCCTACAATATCGCGAGCGTGGCGCAACTGCTCCCAGCGGGTCATCAGATCTGTCGTATATCGCTCCGGCAGGCTCTCCCGGCGCACAGCCCAGAAGAGCAGCTCCTCAGCTGAAGCAGCTTCCGGCAGGGATCTGGGGGAATCGGGACGTATCGTGACCGGCTTCTCCTGAAGGAGCGACTCAACCGACTTCCAGAAAGGAGAGGCCTCCCAATACTCCCCGTCTTCCGCCAGATAAGGACGGGTGAGCAGCAGGTACTGATCGGTGCGTGTGACAGCTTGATAGAAAAGACCCCCTTGCTCACGCCCTAATCGCGGTTCAAGTCCTAACGCTTGGCGAATGTTCTCGTCTAAAAAGGGATCCTCACGCTCGACTTCCGGGAAGAGCCCTTCAGAGAGCCCTAACACAGCCACTGCTTGAAAGCGCAGCCCGCGGGCCTCAAGAACTCTGAGAGTAAGGATCGCTGGCTGGCGCCAATCCATTGGCTCTTTGTAGAAAGTGCCTTCCAACGCGCTGCGCAGTTCGATAAGGAACGCCTGATAGTCTTTCACACTTTCTCCGGCGACGACCTCCCCTAAGACCAACGCCCGCAGCGTTTCCCTTAGATCAAGCGAAACGCTCTCGTCACGAGTGGTTTCGCTTTGCTCAAAGAACTTGAGTTCTTCAAGCAGGTCCTCCAACCATTGGACCCACTCCTTGGTGGTCTGAGCCCCAGAGGGCATGAGACGTTCTGAAAAAGCATGCAATCGGCGCCAAAAGGATGCGGCTTCATCGCCTCGAGGTAATCGAGGTAAGCGGATAACCTCACCCAGATCTTCCTCCGGAGGAGCTTCCGCTCTTGCCAGCCTGCTTAGCGCTTCTTCCCATTGATCCAACCCTTCGATCACCTGACCAAACAGGCTTACATCTTCAAATACTGCTGCGTCCTGCGAAGTGATCTCATATTGAGTCAAATCGAAATATGGAGTTCGGATAGCTTCCAGAGTAAGTCGGCGAGGCCAATTCTTTACGTAGAGCTCGAGGAGATCCAGCAGCGCTGCAATACCTGGGGCTGAAGTAAGCGCCTCACCCTGGGTGAAGCGAATGGGCAACCCGAATTCTGCCCCTGCTTCCCGAAGGAGGGGTCGATAACGCTCCGGATCTGGAGTGACCAAGGCACATTCGTGAAGTAGCACGCCATCACGCATGATGCGGGCCTTCAACCATCGAAGAGCTTCGCGGGCTTCTTCCGAGGGGGAGCGGGCTTCGCGCATCGTGATGTTTCGACCACCTTCAAATCTCTGAGAGATGGACTCAAATAAATTCTGTTCCAAAATAGAAAGTGACTTCGGGATATATGGCGGATCGGCAATAGTCTCCACCACTGCATTTGGTAAAACTTCTACCAACTTCTCAAACGAGCGTGCAAAACGCCGGTGCGCGACTCGCGATCCATCTGGTGCTCCCGGCAAGGTGATGATGAGCTCAGGCAAGCGCTCGCCTAGCAGTTTCAACGCAGAAAGCTGCGAACCATTGAAGGAGTCGAAACCATCCACTATTAGAAGAGCCCAATCCGCGGCGAGATCGGGTTCACTTTCCAGTTCCTCAACCGCCAACCAATTTAGACCTTCGGGATCGGCCCATTCAAGTTCCTGGAGCCTCGCCTGGTAGACCGCGTATATCCTAGCGAATTCACCAAGGTGAGCTTTATCCTGCTTGACAATATCGAGAAAGGTCTCCGGCCAGACCTGAGCACGCTTTAGCTCGGCGAAACGGTCACGCAAGACTCGCAGGAAACCAGGTTTGTCCGCGATGGGGGAGAAATGGACAAGCTCACCCCGTTTTTGGGTATCTTGGACTGCTGCCCGAAGTAACTGCTGGATAACCGGCTCGGAGGCGATTGGAACCGGTCGCCCGGCGCGCATGAGAATCTCATGATAGAGATTGCCGAAGGTGCCGATGTGGACGCCGATCCCTCCGCCTTCGGAAGCCAAACGCCGGCGGGTGGCAACCGACTGCAGTCGATCAGGGAGTACGATCCACATCGTCGCTAGTGGGCGATCTTCAAGTACTTGCCTTACCCGGCGGATGCAGTGTGCTGTCTTGCCGGTAGCTGAAGGAGAGACGACGATCGTGATTGGCATCTAATCGGTTCCCTAGAGAACAAGAGAGGTATGGATTCTAACTATGGTCGTAACTACTCACCCTCCCGCAGGTTTAGATGTTGTTTTGACATAGAATCGCGTCTCGACCGGATATTCAAACCAATAAATGCTCTCAGTCGTAACCTGCGGGAGGGTAGACTAAGTAGTCACCTATGGTCAATATATCGGTTCAGGTGATTCACTGGACTTCCATGGACATCTTGGTTAAAAACGCCTGCGCCTCATGGTAATGCTCGAAGCTTCGCTCTCCCACCCCGAACTCAGGTGTGTGAGCGATCCGGCGTCCGTTTACGACTTTCACCCCCAGCTTTCGGTGATGAAATTCATGGTGGATGACATGATCGATAACATACGATGGTACATCTCTCGCAATGCTTATGCAAACCCAGAAGCGCCAGA
>SOIH01000136.1 GCA_004376895.1 Anaerolineales bacterium
CCAGGTTCTTCTGATCCCCGGCGTAGATGATCCCGTATTTGGAGACATCGATCGGCCGGCTGAAAATATCGGAGGACATATCCGCCACAAGGGGCATATCCACATCCAGATCTTCCAGGATCTCGGTCCCTTTAATGGTGTTGTTGGTGGTGATGTGGAAATAATCCGCATCCGCAGGGATCTCGTAGCCCTTGGGAATGTAGCTGAAATCCTTGTCCGCGGACGAGGCGACCTCAATCATCTCCCCGAAAAGCTTCGCTTCTTTCATAGCCTTCGTAGCCCAGGTCCCTGTGTTCAGGTATGCGGATTTCTTGTCCAGTAAGTTGTATGGGATCATGAGAAACTGTGTGCTCGCGCCGCCCCCCAGGAACAACACCGAGTATCCATCCGGGATTTGGAGCAGATCCTTGATCAGCGCTTGGGCTTCATCCATCACAGCCTGGAACTCTTTGCTACGGTGTGATATCTCCATGATGGAGAGACCGGTTCCGGCGAAGTCTTTTAGAGCTTCGATTGTTTTGTCAATGGTGAATTGAGGCATGATCGAGGGACCTGCGTAGAAATTATGTTTCTTTATCATGTTCTTATCCTCTTATGAATCTAGGAACGGCAGTGGACAGATGGAAAAGTGAAGATTGTTTCATCGTTTTCTTGACTACGATCTTGCAACAACTCCTCAACGATATGTGATAGTCAGTATCATTATAGTAAAGATATGATAAACATAGGATGAGTTTTAGTGTTATTTGGCATATTAAATCAGCCTAAGTGCAACTTGGAGCAATAGGTGAAGTCGTATTATTGTAAATATGAGCCTACAAGTCTATCTTGCTTATCATGATGAATCACCCTCAAGTCGAAGAAGTATCTATTCGACCAACCCTCGGAGAATAATCGCCAAGATGAAAGTGTCCTTCATGTGGTAAAGGAGTTGCTCCAGTGTTCTATCCCTACTTCAACACCGCGCTCGAAGAACTTGATCCGGATGTTCATCAACTCATTCAATTGGAAGCAGAAAGGCAGAGGAGGAGGATCATCCTCATCCCCAGCGAGAGCGCTTCTCCTGTGGCTGTTCGGGAAGCATTAGGGTCGACCTTTCAGAACATATACGCAGAAGGTTACCCGAATGAAGATACACGCTGGATGAGTGAAGATGAAATTTTGGATTACCGCACTCGACTGGCATTTTATCGCCGCTACTCCGATCCCCGTTATTACAAAGGGGTCGAATACGCCGATACGGTTGAAGCCCTCGCTCGCCGCCGCTGCGCAGAGGCTTTTGCCACGGACGATTATTCTGCTGACGACATCTACGTCAACGTACAAGCGCTATCTGGCGCTCCGGCGAATAACGCGGTATTTCAAGCGCTGCTGCATCCCGGGGACACCGTATTGAGCATGGACCTGCTTCACGGAGGGCATCTCTCGCATGGATCGCCAGCCAACCGTTCAGGAAAATACTTCAATATCGTGCCTTACACCATTAACCCCGAGACAGGGCAGATTGATTACGAGGCGATAGAGAAGTTGGCGCTGGAACATCAACCCAAGCTGATTATTGGCGGCTATTCCTCCTATCCATGGACTGTGGATTGGGAGAAATTCCGATCGATTGCCGATCTCGTTGGCGCATATCTGCTGGCCGATATCGCCCATGTTGCCGGGTTGGTCATCGCCGGTGAATACCCCTCACCTCTTGGACACGCCCATGTGATCACCTCCACGACGCATAAATCGCTCTATGGCCCACGCGGGGCGATCATCATGACCACCGACCCCGAGCTCTCATCTGAGATCGACATGGCGGTCTTCCCCGGCGAGCAAGGCGGACCGCATGTAAACGTCTACGCGGCCATGTGCCTGATCTTCAAATATGCGCAGTCTGATGAATTCGTCGAGCTGCAGCATCAGGTGGTGAAGAATTGCGCCAAACTTGCCGACCACCTGGAATCGCGTGGGTTTCAGATCGCTTACGGCGGAACGAATACCCACCTGATGAACCTGGATTGCAAATCCGTAGTGGGGCCGGATGGGACACCGCTGTCCGGTGACCAGGCTGCCCGTATCCTGGATTTGGTGGGCATTGTGGTCAATCGTAATACTCTGCCGGGGGACGAGAACGCGTATGATGCTTCCGGCATCCGCATGGGCGCCCCATGGATCAGTGAGATCGGCTTCAAAGAAAAGCATGTGGCCGAACTGGCGGACATCATCGCCGATGTCCTCCAGACCACCGTCCCCTGCCGTTTCAAGTGCCGGGATGAAAGCGATATCCGCGGCAAAGTGGATTTCAAAGTGATGGAAGAAGCAAGGTTGCGTGTGATCGGTCTGCTCGAGTCGCTTGGATTCGAAGCTGAAGCGGACGATTCAGTGTATCCCCACTACTACACGAT
>SOIH01000012.1 GCA_004376895.1 Anaerolineales bacterium
TTCTCTCGGTTTTCCGAGCCGGCTTTACGCGGGAGGCAGCTCAGCAGGTCGCGGGCGCCTCGCTCCAGCAATTGGCGGAGTTGGTCAATAAATCTTTCCTGAGCCACGATCCAAACTCTGGCCGTTTTGAGGTCCATGAACTGCTCCGCCAATACGCCCAGGAGCAGCTTGAGGAGACACCAGAAGCCAGCGTCTCCGCTCAAGAAGCGCATGCTGCTTATTACGCGGCGTTTATGCAGCGGAAGGGAGGGCATCTCAGAGGTAAGCGGCAAATGCTGGTGCTCGCCGAGATCGAAGCGGATATTGAAAACGTGCGCGCAGCCTGGCGATATTATCTGGATCAAAGAAATTCCTCACAGATGTGGAAGTTCATCATCAGCCTCTGGCACGTTTATTGGATTCGATGGTGGAACTACGCAGGAATGGAGCTGTTCGCAGAAGCTGTAAGGGAGTTGCAGGGAGAGGATGACGAGGAATCCGTAGCCTTGCGGGCTCTGGCAATGGCATATCAGGGGTATTTCATGGCCTGGCTGGGTCTTTCAGATCAAGGATATGAACTGGCGGAACAAGGTGTGGAGATCCTGCAAACGCACGATCGCCCTGAGGCGTTGGTGTTCGCCTATTACAGCCTGTCTGTGAACGGTTATTTTCTTGGCCGGATGACAGAGGAGATCGAAGCAATAAACAATATGCTCAAGATCACCACTGAACTGGGTGATAAGTGGCTCATAGCATTTACGTTATTTGTAGCGGGTATGATTGCCTTGATTGAGGGGGACTATGTTGAGGCGAGGCGCCTCGCAGAGTGGAACTTGACACTCTATGAAGAAATCGGAGATGTGAGCGGCTCGACCATGCCCTTAATAGTTATGGGTCACGCGGCTTTGGCCCGTGGTGAGTATAAGGAAGCGAGAGAGTATTATCTTCGCTGTCTGAAACTTTCAGAGGAGGTCGGCTTCCACTTTTCGATTCAAACCTCAAGCAAATACCTGGGCAAGGTGGCTTTATCTACAGGTAATACCACTGAAGCCGAAAATTACCTGCTTCAGTGTCTAACGATTACCAAGGAAATTGGTTTTGTCCGGGATATCGTCAATCTCTTATATGAATTTGCCCGGCTGCGGGTAGCTCAGGATAATTCAGAGCAGGCAGCTGAACTGTTGGCTTTGGTGCTTCAACATCCCGCCAGCGATCAGGTCAGATGGCTAGAAGGGCGCATCAGTGATAGTGCAGAGAGTTTACTCGCCAAACTTGAGGATGAACTACCCCGGGAGATCTATACGGCGGCTCTGGAGCGAGGCCAGGAATTGAAGCTTGAAAATGTTGTTACAGCATTGATTGGAGCGAAGGACTTCTAAACAGCGCAGCATTCTCGCCTGGACATTTCGTCACCACTTCACACCGGCTAGTGCCAACGTCTGCCTCACATCAAAGAAACGCCCTTATAGCATATGCCCGTCGGCCATTGTCGGAACTGTATGTGAGGTAATTGATGTCATAGCCAAGAAGGCGGAGGAACACCAAGAAACATTTTCCGCGATGAATACAGGTTAGGGTTAGGTAGCCTGACCACTTGCTGGAGCAGGCTCTGCGATAACCCCAGGAGAGGCAGCTTAAAACCGATACCAGCCATAGGATCCTACCGAGTGAGACAGAAATGGTATTCTAGAGATGAAGTACCCAGATTTGCATACGGTTCTTGTTCTCTACGATGATTAAAGTTGGCAGGGAAGAAAGTCCATAGGGAGCATTCGGGTTGGCTTTTCACGCTGCCCTGATACGAATAAGGGAAAATAAATGAACAACGACGATGCACAGAACCCACCAATGGATATCACGTACCACGCGATAGGTCTTATTTGCAGTCCTTTCAAGGATTTGGAAGCAATGCCTATCCAACCCGCTAGTAAAGCCAGCGCTCCGGGCAGGGTCGAGATATTTCCCGAGTTTGTGGATGGTTTAAAGGATCTGGATGGGTTTTCTCACATCATCTTGCTCTACCATATGCACGCTATTAGAGAACAAGCTCTCACCGTTACACCTTTTCTCGATTCATCCCCGCGCGGTTTGTTTGCGACTCGAGCACCAACGCGACCTAATCCAATTGGTCTTTCTATTGTCAAACTAATTCGTGTTGATGGCGGTGTTCTCTATGTCGATGAGCTGGATATTCTGGACGGCACGCCGCTTCTCGATCTTAAACCGTACGTACCCGAGTTTGACCATAGACCGGACGCCCGGATAGGCTGGCTGGAGAAAGCCAGGGGGGAGGTCAAGGGGAAGACTTCGGACGATCGATTTAGGTGACCGGCTGAAGGATGAAGGTTTGGTGACCGAGGTTGAATCGGATTGATATAGCGGAGGCCCTTATGGCTGATATCCCTGAAGTTCGCTCTGCGTTTGATCTAGGCGAGACAGCACGATTGACAAAGACTATTGTTGAACGAGATATTGCCACGCTTGCTGAGATTACCGGGGATTTCAACCCGATTCACATTAACGAGGAGTTTGCTCATAGGACACGTTTTCAGGGACGCATAGCCCATGGGATTTTGAGCGCGGGTTTGATCTCTGCAGTTCTGGGGATGAAACTTCCCGGCCCTGGTGCCATATACTTAAGCCAAAGGTTGAATTACCTTTACCCCACTCGGATTGGGGATACGCTTACGGCAGAGGTCGAAGTTACGAAGTGGAGTATGGAGAAGAATATTATTCACCTCAACACTCGATGTTTCAACCAGGACGAAAGAAACGTTGTAGAAGGAGAAGCGGTTCTGTTGATAGAACCCCTTCGACGTAATGTTGTTGAATAGATTGCCGGAAGAACTACACAATAGTTTAATGTCTTCAACGCTCGGAGTACCCGTAATGGGCAAGTCTTTCCGCCCATTTTGAAGGTCTACTGTACACTATAAGAGTGACCCTTTTTATTCAAGGAGGCTGCTGTGTTAAATCGAGTGCATGACCATATCGTCAGCGAACTGAACCAGAGTAGTCGTACAGACACGATCTTTGTGGTGACAGCCATCGCATTCAACCTCATCGTTCTCGGTATCAATTCCAGTGTGGCCGATGCTGCCTCCAGAAGGAGCGGTAATACTGTAGATGACATCGTATTGATCGTTTTCATCATCATGACGATCTTGATGAACACGATCGCGATTTCCGCATTGAACCTCGGCAAGCGGACCCGTCAAATGTTGCTTGATGGATTGGTCAAGATGTATAGCGACAATGAAGTGGAGAAGTATTACGACCCTTCGATCATGTCGAACTACAATGCCCGTTATCTGCTATTCAGCGGCGTGATTGGCACCCTGGCGCTTACCGCGATCGCAGTTCCACTGATCATCCGCTTCCTATAGGCTTTCCCTGGAAGGTATTTAGGGGAAGGGACGGGCTAGATCTGCATCCCGGATGTTTAGTTATTGGCCTTCATCCTACGCTTATTTAATATGAGTATGCGCCTGCCTGAAGTCTTGCCTTGGTTGGCACAGATTGAGAGGTAAGGCGTCCATTTTTAGAGTAGCCGCCCTCTCTAGGCAATATTATTGCTCTCCCCAACAATGTTTGGCCCACGAAGCCGATTGGAATTCAATTATTATGCTTGGCGGTTTGTGCCCGTCATATTAGACTTATGAGCTATGTCTGAACCATATAAACTCGACGCCCAGGTGTTCGCTCAGGTAGTAAAACACGCTTCTCTGGTTTCGATTGATCTAATTCTGCAGGATCCAAGAGGCAGGATATTCCTTGGGCGCCGCCGTAACCAACCGGCCATAGGCAAATGGTTTGTACCTGGAGGTAGAATCCGGAAAGGTGAATGACTCGACCAGGCGCTTTGCCGCATCGTAAAGGAAGAAATCGGGGTGGAATCCATTTCGTCAGATGCGGAGTTTGTAGGTGTATTCGAACATTTCTACGAAGACAATTTCGCTTCGGAAGCGGGTTTTGGAACGCACTTTGTCGTCCTGGTGCATAAATTTGTCCTTGAATCGCCTTTAACGAACCTGCCCCCCGAGCAGCATACCGAGTACCAGTGGTGGGATATCGTAGAGCTTATAAAATCGCCGGAAGTTCACCCCTATACAAAAGCCTACTTTTCAGAACATAAAAAGATTGAAAGATCCGAATGGGAGGTTTCATTAAATGGCAGAGGAAGCGTTTCAGGATAACTACCCCGACGACTTAAGCTATTGCTACGGATGCGGTCGTCTTAATGAAGATGGACTTCAAATCAAGAGTTACTGGGATGGCGATGAAACCGTGGCGCGATACACTCCACGGCCTAGCCACATCGCCATCCCGGGATTTGTGTATGGCGGTTTGATCGCTTCGCTGATCGACTGTCATTCGACGGGAACCGCTTCTGCTGCGGCTTATCGAGCAGAGGAGCGTGAGATGGACACGGATCCCCCACTGCGTTTCGTAACGGCTTCGCTGCATGTGAATTATCTCCGCCCGACACCTCTTGGCGTCCCCTTAGAAATTCGGGGAAGGGTGATGGAGATCAAGGGGCGTAAAGTGATCGTCGAGACAACCCTTTCAGCAGAAGGGAAGATATGCGCGCAAGGTGAGGTCGTCGCTGTGAAAATGCCAGAAGATATGCTTGGTACGAAGGAATAAGGCAGCCATCTTTCTCAAATTACCCGTTTGGCCCCAGGGCGCACTCGATTTAACCTTTATAGATGGCACATGTGAGCCTGAGCTGCTTAATTGGTCCCTGAAAGTTGACAGAACCTTGGTTTCCCCCTTATCGTTCTAAATAAACCGTTTCCTATGTATTCTATTTGTATAGCGTATTCATCCCGGTGAGATTTGCATAGGGACGTGGCTCCAGCAGATAATCGCGCACCGGGAAAAATCAATCCAGACTCCTCGTCATCGCTCAATATTCGTACTGGTTTAATGCATTGTTAGAAAACAACGCCGCGGCTTAAATCGGGAGCTATGTATGCAGCGTGTTCGATTGATCCATTGGAAGGAACCCGAGGCCAAAGAGAAAGCTGAGCTCTTAAAGAAGGCAGGATACAAGGTGGAATCATCGCTTCTTGATCCTGATAGTTTGCGTCAAATGAGGCAGAATCCACCCACTGCATTTGTGATCGATCTTGATCGTCTGCCATCGCAGGGGAGAGATTTCGCATTGGGAATTCGCATACACAAAGCAACTAGGAATGTACCGTTGGTTTTTACCGGAGGGGAGTTAGAAAAGGTCAAAGGCATCAAGGAGTTGCTGCCCGATGCTGTTTACACGCAGTGGGATCAGATTGAAGACCCGCTCCGAAAGGCGATCGAATCCCCTCCCACCGATCCGGTTGTCCCGGCTTCGGTTATGGCAGGTTACTCCGGGACACCGTTGCCGAAGAAGCTTGGCATTAAAGAAAACGCAGTTGTCGCTCTTGTTAACGCCCCAAAGGGAATCCAAGAGACACTGGGTAAACTGCCGGAGGGCGCGGTCTTAAGACCAGGATTGCAGTCCATTGGCGATCTAACCCTTTGGTTTGTCCGTTCTCGTGCGGAACTCGAGAAAGGCATGAGTAAGATGGTTGATTTCGGCGATTCGGCTGGGTTGTGGATCATCTGGCCGAAGAAGTCATCTGGCGTGGAAAGCGATCTCACCCAAAATATCGTGCGGAAGATTGGCCTTGCCTCTGGTCTGGTGGATTTCAAGATCAGCGCCATTGATAAAACCTGGTCTGGTTTGCGTTTCACCAAGAGGAAAACTGCTCAGAAGGCGTGATTAGGGCATCCAGTAAGGAGGGAACCATGGAAAATGTGAATGAGAGCCCGAGAAATTTACCTTCACTCATACGACGTATTGCTCGCATATGGAGCATTGTATGCTTCGGGTTCTTCGTCTTCATTATCATCATGGAAATCCTTTACCCACATGGCGGAGAAGGTTGGCGCCCCCGGGATATGGTCCTGGCTGCTTTCATCCCAATCGGGGTGTTTCTGGGTATGGCATTGGCATGGCGCAGGGAGGGCTTGGGAGGGGCTTTAACAACGCTGAGTGTAATTGGCTTCTACCTGGCGATGTTCATTCTGGATGGGGATCTACCTCGGTTAGGGGTTTTTGCTATGCTGATCCCTCTGATTATTCCGGGGATTCTCTTCTTGATTTCCTGGGCGCTTCACCGACGACCGTAGTCTCAAACTTGAGGCACCAGTTTCGCTCGTTAGATTGAACCATTCTTTCCCGAGCAACGGGGATACGGGGTACCATTCGCTTTCCATGGTGAATGAAAGGAGATTTTGTAATGAAAAACTTCAACTTCTGGCAGCGTTGGTTGCTTATTGTCAGTTGGATCATCGTCTTGTTTGGTTTGGCGATGGCACTCTTGAACACGACTCCTATCTTCGATTTGATGAACGATCGCGTCAATCCGGTATTCTGGGGTGAAGGTCCAGTTCCACACTCAAGCGCCCTCTTTATGCAGTGGATCTATGGCGTTTTAGGTGCGACCGTCGCAGGTTGGGGCGTGTTCATGGTTTTCATCGCCCGCTATCCGTTTTATCGCCATGAGCGCTGGGCGCGTGATGCCGTCTTTGTGGGGTTGCTCTTATGGTATGTAGTGGATACCAGCATCACACTCTATTACAAGGTTGCGTTCAATGCAGCATTGAATACGACGCTCTTCATCATGGGAATGTTGCCAATCGTGATGACGTGGAAAGCTTTTACAAATGGGCAAGGGGACTAGGGCGCTTTTACTTGTTGTTGAATCGAAAACTCACTTCATTGGTTAAGAGAGGACAAACCATTATGACAGAGAATGTTAAAGAAATACCGAAATGCGAGGAGTGCCCACTGAAAGAGAAGTCGGAGAACAGTCCCAATTCTCTGGTGAGCAAGATCTGGCGCTGGCATACTACCTGGTGCCCCGGATGGAGACAGTATCAGGAGTATCTAGCCCAGCAAGAATCGTGAGCCTCATTAACCAGATTTATAACTCGCGTTCCCGAAAAATCATTCCTTACACAGGAAGAACTGCGCATAGCCAATATAATAATACGGATAGGTGTCGTATGTGAGCAGTTAACCCCATGGGTTATTGCTCGAGTATCACAGACTCGTTTAGGGTTTGTCGATCTTCAATCTTGCATCTTTACGGTAGAATGAGGAACATGACTCATTCATCGCATCACGTTCACATTAGAGGCACCGAAGCGAATCTACGAACTGCTTTCTTCCTTAACCTTGCATTTACGTTGCTTGAGATCGTTGGCGGGTTAATGACGAACAGTATCGCCATCATTTCTGATGCAGTGCATGATCTCGGAGATAGCATTTCATTAGGGCTAGCATGGCAGTTAGATCGCGTTGCGCAACGTGATGGAGATCAGCAATTCTCCTATGGCTACAAACGTTTCTCCTTGCTCGGAGCTGTTATCAGCACAGTTGTACTGATTGTCGGGTCGATTTTCATCCTCAGTGAAGCAATCCCTCGTTTATTGACGCCTCAGCAAACCAACGCAAAAGGAATGGTGCTCTTCGCCTTACTGGGCGTGGCTGTGAATGGGTTCGCGGCGTTGCGGCTGAAGGGGGAAAAAACACTCAACGCCCGCGTCGTTGCCTTGCATCTGATCGAGGATGTCTTGGGGTGGGTTGCCGTACT
>SOIH01000069.1 GCA_004376895.1 Anaerolineales bacterium
CTATTCCACTGTCAGCGTGATTGTCCGTGATGATGGTGGCGGGCTGGTGGGATTTAATCATGTCAGCACGGTGAGCAACTCCTATTCTACCTGCAACGTGACTGGCAATACTGATGTTGGCGGTCTGGTGGGAGACAATTGGGGCGTTGTGAGCAACTCCTATTCCAGTGGCTATGTGACTGACGGCGGCGGTCTGGTAGGAGCCAATTGGGGCACTGTGAGCAACTCCTTCTGGGACACCGAAACCAGCGGACAATCTACTTCGGATGGCGGGACAGGCAAGACTACGGCGGAAATGCAAGACATCGCCACCTTCTCAGGGGCGGGGTGGGACATAACCGCAGTTGCTCCCGGCTCGACTAACACCACCTACACCTGGAATATCGTTGACGACGAAACCTATCCTTTCCTGAGCTGGCAGTCCGTTTCTTATCGCGTTGGTGCCTATTACTATCCTTGGTATTATAACGATTTCCACGGAGGGCAGTATTTACGTGAACATCTTGTTCCACCACAACTTCCCAAGTTGGGGGAATATAACGACAGGACCGAAGCTGTGATTAATCACCATCTGGAATGGAGCCGCTTTGCTGGAATAGATTTCTGGGTGGCTAGCTGGTGGGGACCAGAATCCCGTGAAGATGTTACTCTACTCAACCACATTCTGCCAAATCCCAATCTAAATGATATTAAGATTGCTGTTTTCTACGAGACAACTGGTCGGACAAATAATTTTGCAGACTATGGAAACCTTGGCCCGGACATCACTTACATTGCCAATAACTATTTTAATCATCCAAATTATCTCAAGATCAATGACAAGCCTGTCCTGTTTATTTACTTAACCCGTGTCCTGTCCGACAGGGGAACACTGCAAAGCAGTTTGACTACTATTCGAAATGCAGCATCGGCTGCAGGATATCAGATATTCATCGTCGGCGATCAGGTTTTTGGATCTCCGCCGTCTTCTGCAGGTGATATCGCTTTGCTGGATGCGATCACCAACTACGATGTATATGGTAGCATGGGCGCCAACGGTTATGCAACGCAGGCTTCTGTAAATTCCTATTATTCAGCACAAGCTGGCTGGAAGTCGCTTGCTCAAAGTGTTAATGTTGGCTTCATACCCGGTACGACTCCGGGGTTTAATGATAAGGGTGTACGCGATGGCCATGACCCCTTGTCTCGCAAACTCACGGCAGATCAAGAATTCGGTTCGCTTTTCCGCGCAATGCTTAATGAGGCTAAGAAACATGTTGACGGTACTCTCGATAACATACTTATGGTAACCTCCTGGAATGAGTGGCATGAAGATACACAAATTGAACCGGTATGTTCGATGGCTCCAACCAGTACAGATGACAGCCCATCCGGAAGCGATTATACAACAGGGCTTTCCTATGAAGGTTATGGTGAACGATATTTACAAATTTTACGCGATGAAACAGAGCCCTAAAAGGTTATGCCTAACAAGCGCATGCAGGCGAACCAGTCAAACTGAAGCAAGCAATTCTTCGGCAAGTGGTTCGATAATGATTACAATGACTGGGGTGCTTGATGAGTAGTATAAAAGCAACATCAGTGATTAGTTAGGAGTAGTCATATGAAGCGTTGGCAGGTGGCATTATTATGCACGGCAATTGCAGCACTAGCGGTTTCTGGAACATTGCTCTTTATTCGAAACTGAAGAAAACACTCCTCAGGTAGATACACCAAGATACACTGCTGACCAAGTCATAGCAGTGGCAAAGGCTTATGCAGGGGAATGTAGTTATAGTAGCCGTTGGTCCAAATATACAGGAGAGTCTTCTGCAGGAGGGACCTATGAGGCTAGCTGGACGACGGTCTATCTAGGGGATGGAAAATGGAGAGTGACAAAAGAATGTTGGTCAGTAACAACTTGGACTTTCTACGAAGCTACAGGCGAACTTAAGCCAAGCTAGTGAAAAAGAAACTGCTAATTGGGTTCGCTTCACTTGTGGTGCTCGGTATCATCATATATATATGGTCATCCCGAAATTTGAAGTAAGCAACTTAAACCTAAGTCTGGAAGAGGCTGAGCCTGGGGAAACAATCACTGTTACTACAAAGGTTCAAAACGTAGGCAAAATAAAGGGAACTCACGAACTTGAATTAGAAATAAATGGGATAGTCGAACAATCTGAGGCGGTGACTCTCGGTGGTGGTGAAATTACTTCTGTGTCCTTCTCTGTTGAAAAAGATATAGATGGTTTCTACAGTGTGGAATTGGGGAGGTTGACAGGTGTTTTCGAAGTGGTTGGACCCAAGCCTACCACAGTTGAAGCTACAGTAATTAGAGTAATAGACGGAGATACAATTGAGGTCAATTTGGAAGGGTCAGT
>SOIH01000151.1 GCA_004376895.1 Anaerolineales bacterium
ATGCTTAACTCAGACGACTGTCTTCAGATCCTTTTCCGCTGTCTCACCTCCTTGGTTGATTTTTTTTAATAACGATGATTGAACAGACGCAAAAGCGGGTTCAATCAACAGAACCCGCTCCGATATGTTATTGAAATGGCGGCAGGGACAGCGTTGTTCTCTGGGGTATTACCTCCGAGGGGATAACCGGGTGAGAACAACAACTTAGCGTCATGTGGTTGATGATTGCCATCATGCCTGCCGATGAATGCATTGAGTTTCTACTTCCCTCTTTGTACAACCGGATTTGGAATCTCGGGATACAGATTATGACTTGAAAGCTTTTGTGGCAAGTGATGTTTGTCCAACATCTTACCATGACCCAGAGTTAGACCGGGAATTTTGACCTGAAATGTGAAAAAGTGCAAATCGGTTGTGTGCGGAAGGAACGGGGTAGTGTTGGAATGGGTTGATGGGGGGCGAGTCATCTTAGCTTTAAAGAACATTGTCCAATCGAGGTAAGTCACTTTGCAATCCCACGCATCTTTTTTTCAGTGAGGTAATCCAGGGAGTGATGCTTTTGCAGGTGATTGCCCTCAAGGGGGTAAAAGGTCTGAGCCCAGATGCAGGATGCGTTTTCCCATCCGGCCATTTCAAACGAATACAGAATCTTGACAGAGCGTATAGTGTCATGCTAAAGTGTAGCCATGTAGTATTATAGTACTATTCCCGGTTCTTCCGTTCCCAGGAGGGGGAAAGCATGAAGGTCTACCGGTTCCATGTAGTTGCGGCGATGTTCGCCGCGCTTTTTGTTTTCGCGAACCCCTCTGCGTCAGGATGTCCGGACGACGTTCCCTAATGCAAAATCGATCTGTCGATTTCCCGGGAAGTGCGTACGGACGGTATTTCAAGCGATTCATTAGAGCTGCAGAACCTGGGTGATAGTTCTTCGATGATGGAGGGGATCAGCATCCCGATGCTGATTGCTTGGGCAGGGAAGGGCGGGACGTCAATAGACTTAGTTTTTCCGATAGCGGTCGCAGGGTTGTGGACAAAGACACTACTATCGGCCGCGTGACGAACCCTGAGGGGGATTTCTCGCGCCAGTGGGATTTTCAGGAACGGAGCGGCGTGGCGGTTCGGACAGAGGTGTCGGCGCAGACCGGCACAACCGACGTCACGCCGCTCCTTGCGGGCGTGCTGGGATCGATTGCGCTCGCCTCGCGAATTCCTGCGGCTTTGCGAGATCTGATGAAACAAGGCTCAAATCGTCTGGGCATCGGTGGGGCGTTGATCGCAGAGGGTGTTGGTACATGGCCGTGTGAATTTACAGAGCTATGCTAATTACAACCGCAATCCAAAGATTAAGGTTTTCCGGACTCGGAAACCTACCCCATTTGGCAGGAAAAACGTCTGAGCCCCAACCTCACGAAACCCCACGCGTTCGAAGAAGCAGATGGCTTGCACATTGTTTTCACGAACTCTGGCGTGAACACCGTGAACCCCGGCTGACCTTGCCTGCTGGAGGAAATGTTCCATTAGTTTTTTACCGATTTGCTGGCCGCGGAAATCACCCAGGATATTGATATGTAAATGAACTGGGTACTCCTCATCGGAAACGTTCCGGGAGAAACCTCCCTTAAACCAGGTTCGTCGAAAAGCCCCAAACAGGCTCCATGTCTCTCGCCGCCAAAAGGCGCCGTTAATGATTGCGCGGAAGATAGCGGCAGGGATCACGCGTAAGACAACCATCATTTTATATCTTGTGGGATCCATGCAGCCCGATAGGTAGCCGATAACCGATCCCGCATACTCGGCCACACACAAAGACTGCGGTTCGAAATCAGTGTAATAGCGCGTCAACACATCCGCGAGAACGTCACGATCGCTGAATATTGGACGATTCTGTTCTCCTCGATCAGAAGTCTCGTAGGAAATGCGGCGGACGGTGGACCGGTCGCGCTCTTTATACGGGCGGATTATGATATTCATATTCTGACCATGGCTGTTCACATAATTAACATTCGGTGAATTATGATCGGATCAATCTAGACAGGGGTCCTATTTGCAGACTCCGCATACACGCTGACAGTCTTCAACCCGTGATTAGCGAAAATCTGTGAATATCTGTATATTCTAGATAACGCAGAAATCCATTTAGCATGACCTTCCGGTAACAAATCGGCCATCATCTCACCCCCCCAACGGCCTCCATTACAAATCAGCCGGATCGGCATGCATAATGATAGATCAATGTGTGCATGAGAGCACAGAGAATAGACCGAAACGATCCAGACTCAATAAACACACGCCTCTATATAAAATGTTATTAAGGGAGAAAGATTGATGGGAACAACGGATTGGGTATCCCGGATTCTGCCGAGAACACTAAATGGTTTCATGATGTGGACCATCTCATTCCTGATGTTGTTCCTACTGATCAGGAAATTCGATCTGGCGAAACGAAACAACGAGAGTTTCTGGGCAAAAGAAACCTTTGTTGAGAATTTTGTGATTCTCTTCGTGTTGTGCCTGACGGTCATTACCTTTATTTACTATGTATTTATCGGCGGAAGTTTAGTTGTTGTTTCAGATCTCATGCCTGCACCTCCACTCCCTGCTACTGTTTACTCGATAGTCCTTTCACTGGTTGCCTTTGGGACCTTTCTTTCCACGCTTTTACGATATTTGAGCCGCAAGGATCGAAAATACCCTCCTCCTAACAGTTTTCTCCTAAGCTTTGTGATCATTATTCTTTTCCTTGGTATACGATATGCCCTCCTTTATCTTGCTCCTCCTTGGGGGGATCCGATACGAAGCGTCATCAACCTGACCATAGACATATCTGTTTTCGGATTGCTTTTTTCCTATACCTTTGCGGCGATTATTCTTTACATGATTAGAGCTCTGAGGGACGAATGATAAAGCGGAGAATATTTATCGCGGCAGCTTTAGTAATCCTAGCCATCTTTCTCGTTTTGTACCAATTTGGTCAGCTTAGGTCAACCACGCTCGGTTCATTATTTGATGATGATGTCACCTACGTAAGTCTACGATTCGATGATGGTTGGAAATCTCAACTCAATGCACACGAAGCTCTGAAGAAGTATGGTCTGACAGGTTCGATCTACATCATTAGCGGCTTTATGGGGGACGAAGGGTATATGGATTGGTCAGACGTAGAGACTGTTAGTGAAACAATGGAGATCGGTGGGCATACTGTTAGCCATGCAGATCTTCGGAATCTCGAGACCATGCAGGATTATGAAGACGAAATTGGCGATGATTACCGGACTCTTGTTGACAAGGGGTTCGACGTTCGAACATTTGTGTACCCGTACGGGAATTACAGCGCCGTTGCTATACAGGTGATCAAGAAATACTACATTTGTGCGTCAACACAGGATGTCGGTGTAAACACACAAAACACAGATCTCTTTCTACTAAGGGATTTCACGATCAGGTCCTTTAACTCGATTGAGGATATGGAGAGAAAAATCTTGCCAGGAACCTGGACCATATTAACCTTCCATGATGTTGGCGAACCACATGCGGATGCAAACTCTGCAGTGAAGAGCAATGCGGTCTCGGTCTCGTTCTTCGACGATATCTTGAAATGGCTGAAGGCGAGTGATATTCAAGTCATCACAGTCGCCGAGGGTTGTGAGTTGCTCATGAAGGTACAGGGGAAGTAGAAAGGATTGAGTCATAAAGACAGAACAAGATAAGTGCTTTTCCTTCTCACCCCCTGTATCCCCTCCCTTGTTCATAGAATCGATCTACATCCACGACGCAGGTGTCCCCAACACCTTGACTTCCCTCTCGTGCCTCTCGTAGAATTATGCTACGAATATGCACAGGTCGGGGAGAGACCCGGCACCAATAGGGCACCGAAGGGGCAAACCGCATCTAAGCGTGCAGGCATGCGGTGAAACTCTCAGGTAAAAGGACCCGATCTGGCCGCACCTCTGGAAAGTCTCAGGACACCGAAGGGGCAAATCCCTGCAAGGGACGAATCTCTCAGGTTGATGACAGAGGGCGCACACCGCAGCTGGTGTGTGCTCTGCGCGCAGTACCCATAAGCCAATTTTCAAGGAGGTCAGCATGGAGTACCCCAAGGATTTGAAGTACACCGAGAGCGACGAATGGGTCCGAGTCGAAGGGAATATCGGCACGACCGGTATTAGCGACTATGCCCAGGATCAGTTGTCGGATATCGTCTACGTTGAGTCCACCCCACCCATAGGTGAATCTCTGCAAAAGGGTGAGGTCCACTCAGCGGTGGAATCGGTGAAAGCCGCCGCCGATGTCAATATGCCCATCAGCGGCGTCATCACGGAGATCAACGAGAACCTGGCCGACACACCGGAGCTGGTGAACACGGATCCATACGGCGAGGCCTGGATGGTGAAATTCGAGATCAGCGACCCCTCGGAGCTGGACGGCTTGATGGATGCGGCAGCCTACGAGAAGTTCAATGAGGAGCGAGAGCACTAATGACTTACATCCCCCATACCGATAAAGACCGCCAGGAGATGCTGGCGGTGGTTGGCGTGGATCGTTTAGATGACCTGTATGAGGCCATCCCCGAGAACGTGCGTTTCCCGGATCTCGACCTCCCCGAACCAATTTCGGAGATGGAGGTCACCCAGGAACTGCAGGCACTTTCGGAGGCTAACTTAGAGGTCTTCCACACATCCTGTTTCTTAGGCGCCGGCGCATATAATCACTTCATCCCCTCAGTCGTCGACCATACCCTGCGTCGCAACGAGTTCTATACGGCTTATACCCCCTACCAGCCGGAAATCTCTCAAGGGACGCTTCAGGCGATCTTTGAGTATCAGAGCCTGATGAGCCAGTTGACCGGGATGGATGTCTCCAATGCATCCCACTACGATGGAGCGACCGCATTGGCGGAGGCAGTGATCCTGGCGCTGAATCACCATCGCGGCAAGCGCAGCAAGATCGTGGTCTCTCCAGCGATCCATCCCCACTATCGCCAGGTCGTGCGTACGTACACGCAGGGCATGGGGCTCACGATCACGGGCGACGAAAAGTGCGAGACCGAACCCAAAGAACTTGTGAAGATGCTGGACGAGGACACCGCGCTCGTGGCGGTGCAGTACCCGGATTTCTTCGGCAATATCACGGATCTCTCGGCTCTGGGAGAGGCCGCGCAGGCAAGCGGAGCGCTCTTCTGTGTCGTAGTCAATCCACTGGCGCTGGGTATGCTTATGCCCCCCGGCGACTTCGGCGCCGACATCGTCGTCGGTGACGGTCAACCTCTTGGTATTTCACTCTCCTATGGTGGGCCCACCGTGGGCATCTTCACGACGAAGGATAAATACGTCCGGAAGATGGCCGGACGCTTGGTGGGCGAGACAGTAGATAATCGCGGGCAGCGCGGCTTCGTGCTCACGCTCACCCCGCGCGAACAGCACATCCGCCGCGATCGAGCAACTTCGAATATCTGCACCAATCAGGGTTTGATGGCGCTCGCGTCAGCAGTCTATCTGAGTGTGATGGGCAAGCAGGGACTGCGGAAGGTCGCCGAACTCTGCTATCACAAGGCTCATTACACCGCAGAACAGATCGATGCGCTGAAAGGCTTTAAGCTCTGGAATAAACATCCGTTCTTCCACGAATTCGTCGTTAAATGCCCGCGACCGGTTGCAGAGATCAATGAGCGCCTGCTCGAGTGGGACATCCTCGGCGGGTATGACCTGGGTCAGGAATATCCTGATCTGAAAGACCATATGTTGATCGCGGTCACGGAAGTGATCGCCAAGGAAGAGATCGACGACCTTGTGTCTGCGCTGGAGGAGGTTTCCAATGATTGAGCCTCTGATTTATGAGCTTTCCTCTCCCGGGCGCAAAGGTGTATCGTTGCCGGCGATAGACGTTCCCGAAGCGGTGCTCCCTGAGAGCTTTGTGCGGGAGGAGTTACCCCTGCCAGAAGTCGCCGAGAATGACGTCGTGCGCCATTTTGTGCGCCTCTCTCAATTGAACTATGGTGTGGATACGGGCTTCTACCCCCTGGGCTCATGTACGATGAAGTACAACCCCAAAGTCAATGAGGACATGGCCCGCCTTCCTGGTTTTGCATTAACCCATCCACTGCAGGATCCTGATACAGCCCAGGGTAACCTGGCGCTGATGTGCGCTCTCCAAGACTGGCTCATGGAGATCGGGGGGTTTGCCGGCGTGAGCCTCCAACCTGCGGCGGGAGCACACGGAGAACTGACGGGGATCCTCATCATCCGGGCATACCATCATGACCGCGGGGAAAAGGAACGTAACAAGATTCTCATCCCCGACTCGGCTCATGGGACCAACCCTGCCAGCACGACGATGAGCGGGATGGAGGTGATCGAAATCCCCTCCGACGCACGCGGTAACATCGACCTGGATGAGCTCAAGAAGCATTGTGACGAGCGCGTCGCCGGGTTGATGCTCACCAACCCCAATACGCTAGGGCTTTTTGAAGAACATGTTCAGGAAGTTATCGATCTGGTTCATGGATGCGGTGGTTTGATTTACGGCGATGGGGCGAATATGAACGCCCTGCTCGGAGTGGTCAAGCCGGGCGAGCTCGGCATTGACGTGCTCCATTACAATCTCCATAAGACCTTCTCCACACCGCACGGCGGTGGTGGTCCAGGTTCGGGGCCCGTCGGTGTCGTCGAGAAGCTGGTCGACTTCCTGCCGGATCCGGTGGTGGGTATTGTTGACGAAGGCGATGAAGCCAAACCGCCGTTGTATGGGCTTATTACACCTGAGAAGAGCATCGGCAGGGTGAAAGCCTTCCACGGACATTTCGGCGTTATCTTACGGGCATATACATATATGCGCATGCTGGGGAAATCGGGGCTGCGGGCGGTATCCGATTACGCTGTACTGAATGCCAATTACCTTCTGGCGAGACTGCGCGATACCTACAAAGTTCCCTTCGACCGCATCTGCATGCATGAGTTCGTCGCTGAAGGTCACTGGGACGATGCACCTGACATCCATGCCCTGGATATCGCCAAGCGGTTGATGGACTACGGCTTCCATCCCCCGACGAATTATTTCCCGCTGATTGTGCCCGAGGCGCTCATGATCGAGCCAACCGAGACGGAAAGCAAGGAGAGTCTCGACGCTTTCATCGAAGCGATGCTCGCGATAGCGAAGGAAGCCCGCGAGGATCCAGAAATTTTAAAAAGTGCTCCTCATAAAACGCCGGTTGGGAGGCTGGATGAAGTACAAGCCGCGCGGCAGCTGGTGCTGTGTTGCCGGCCGCTTTATCTGGAGCAAACCTCATAACAAATAGCCGTCCCTGGAAGGTGATTTCAGGGGCGAAAATTTGAATAAGCTTCCCAGAAGCAAAGCGCCTGCCCGGTCCCGGGCAGGCGCTTTGTCCCCGATGAAGATAAGCGGCCTCGGTTCCCCAATGAATCCGAGGTCAAGAAGATGCAATGATCTTCTGTATTATATGAAAATATTCTCAATGAAGTCTGAACCCGCCGGAGGTCAATGGTAGTTTCGAGAGAGTTGTGGAATGCGGTAGAATGAAATCATCGAAGTGAGGTTCTGAAAATGACCCGTAAGTCAGATGCGGTCATCCGTGAGGTCAAGAAACGGGAGACCGTTCAA
>SOIH01000017.1 GCA_004376895.1 Anaerolineales bacterium
CGTGGATTTCTCCACGAATTGGGAAATGCAATCGGGGAAGATACTCCAACCATAGAAGATGCGGTGAGTGGCCTGGAGATTCTCGGTCCCCGAGTGTTTCTCGCACTCGAAACCTATGAAGTGTTCCGCCTTATGGATACATGGTTACGCCAGGTCTTTGTACCAACCCTACCAGAAAACGTTCGTGTCATTCTTGTCGGTCGTGAGCCTCCTACTCCTGTCTGGCTGACTGCACCCGAATGGCAGGGACTGTTCGGCAGCATGGCTTTGGGGTCCCTCAATGACCAGGAGGCGCAGGAACTACTTTTGCGCGCAGGTGTCCGTGAAAAAGATACCCAGCGCATCAATCGGTTCGCCCGGGGCCATCCCTTGACGCTAAAGCTTGCGGCCTCTGCAGCACTAGAACGCCCGAGTCTGGATTTGCAAGAGATGGCAGAACACAAGGTTATTCGGGAGCTTTCTCGTCTCTTCCTTGTCGATGTTGATGATTCAGCCACACGGGAAGCCCTCGAAGCTGCCTCAGTCGCTAGAAGAATTACGCAATCGCTCCTCGGAGCAATGCTCCCTGACAGCTCCACTCAGGAAACATACGATAAGCTAAGTGCTCTCGCATTCGTAGAAAGTACGCGCGATGGACTCAGAGTTCACGATGCGGTTCATGAAGCGATCGTCGCTTCATTGCGTGCTGCTGATCCGAGTCGTTATCTTGAATACCGACGGGCTGCATGGCGGCAACTGCGCAGCGAAGTGCGAGAGGCAGGAACTGCGGAACTCTGGCGTTATACGGCAGACATGCTCTATCTCATCGAGAATCCTGTTGTGCGGGAAGCATTTTTTCCTAGTGGATCTCAGCAGTTGGCCGTTGAGCCTGCACGCAATGAAGACAATACGGCCATTCATGAAATTGCGGAAAAAAACGAAGGTCCGGATGCTGCTGGGTTTCTTCGACTCTGGTGGAATCACAAACCACAAACCTTTCATGTGGTGCGCGGGGAGGACGGATCGATCGTTGGGTTTTATTGTTGCTTCGATCCCAACACCGTTGATCCGGCCAATCTGCAAGAGGATCCCATCATGAGGCTCTGGTGGCATCATGTTAGAAACAATCGGGTCCCTGAGAATCAGATGGTGCTCTTTTTGCGTCGATGGCTTAGCCGTGACCATGGTGAGGCTCCGTCACCGGTGCAGGCTGCTTGCTGGCTTGATATCAAACGGACCTATATGGAACTTCGTCCAAAACTCCGACGTGTTTATCTGACAGTAGTCGACCTACCGACTTATGCTCCGGTAGCGACAAAGCTGGGTTTTAATCCTCTCACTGAGGCTGCGATAGATTTGGATGACATGACTTATCATACGGCGATGCTAGACTTTGGTCCATCATCTGTGGATGGCTGGCTTTCGGGACTCGTAGCTGATGAATTGGGTATTGAAGAAAGAGCTCCTCAGATAGAGCTTCATTACAAGATCCTAGAAAGGATTGGTGCTGGAGGTATGGGAGTAGTCTATCGGGCAGAAGATACGGTCCTCAAGAGGCAAGTTGCATTGAAATTCCTTCCCTTGGAATTTCTGGGTAGCGTTGAGGGACGAGCCCGTTTCTTGCGAGAGGCCCGTACAGCAGCAGCGCTCAACCATCCTAACATATGTACTGTCTATGAGGTGAGCCAGGTCGAAACGGGGTCTTTCGTTATTCCCGATAAGGAAGAACAATCGATTTCAGAGGGATCTCCCTTCATCGCAATGGAGCTGGTTGAAGGCAGCTCTCTACAAGAAATCCTCGACCGTTCTCATCCGCTCCCGATTGAGCAGCTTCTCGATGTAGCCGTTCAGATCGCAGAGGGCCTTGCAGAGGCACACTCCCATGGATTCGTTCATAGGGACCTGAAGCCCCAGAACGTGATGGTTACTAAGCATGGCCGGCTCAAAATCTTAGATTTTGGACTGTCCAAGGCCGTACAAGCTGCGCAACCAGACGAGGGGGCAGTGAGTAAAACTATATCTCTTCCCCAGGAGCTTACCCAGCAAGGTGTGATTGTTGGCACGCTGGCCTATATGTCGCCAGAGCAGATTGAAGGCCGTGATGTGGACCCGCGCTCGGATATCTTCGCATTTGGCACCATTCTCTACGTTATGGCTACCGGGAAAAATCCATACAAAGGCGATTCAGCCGCGGCGACAATGTATAATGTCCTTGAGCTAACACCTAAGCCGCTATCTCAGTTGAGATCGGAACTGCCAGAACAGCTTGTAGAGATTACCCTCCGGTGTCTAAATAAGAAGCCAGCTGATAGGTACAATGATGCCCGTGACTTGTTGGCAGACCTAAAAAGTCTCAAGAAATCCATTTCGTAAGAAGCGTCT
>SOIH01000170.1 GCA_004376895.1 Anaerolineales bacterium
TAAGGACATCACGAAGCTTCAAGTCGATCTTGGGGCCATAGAAGGTCGCTTCGCCTTCATCGACTTTGTAAGGTATCTCCGATCGTTCAAGCGACATGCGCAGCGCTTCTGTGGGCGCCTGCCACTCTTCAGCGGCGCCGATGGCTTTCTCCGGGTTGCGTGTAGAGAGGTAGGCCTGGAAGTCCTCAAAACCGAAGGCGCGCAGGATATGCAGGCTGAACTCCAGGACACGGTCGATTTCCTCCGGCATCTGATCCGGCCGGCAGAACAGATGAGCGTCGTCCTGCGTGAAGCCACGCACTCTTAGCAAGCCATGCAGCACGCCGCTCCGTTCGTATCGGTATACCGTACCCCACTCGGCGTATCGAATGGGCAAATCTCTGTAGGAGCGCGTGCGGCTCTTGAAGATTTCCATGTGGAAGGGACAGTTCATCGGCTTGAGGTAGTATTGCTGACCCTCAATGTCCAGGGGTGCAAACATGCCCTCCCGGTACCAGTCTAGATGACCGCTCTTCTCCCACAGGCTTAATTTACCGATGTGGGGCGAGTAGACGAACTCATAGCCTCCCTCCACATGCTGCTCACGACAGTAATCCTCTACGATCTTTCGGACCATACCACCTTTTGGATGCCAGAGAATCAAACCCGGGCCAACCGCCTCGCTGATGCTGAATAAGTCAAGTTCCTTCCCCAAGCGTCGGTGATCACGCTTGCGAGCCTCCTCGAGCCTCCAAAGGTACTGCTCGAGCTCATCGACCGTCTTCCACGCTGTGCCATAAATACGTTGAAGCATCGGGCGCTTCTCATCGCCTCGCCAGTATGCCCCGGCAACATTGAGCAGCTTTATGGCATCCGGATTGATCTGGCCCGTATGCTCAACATGCGGCCCACGGCACAGATCGGTGAATGTGTCATGGGTATATATTGAAATTTCCGGCAGCTCCTCGATCGACTCACCATACTCGTCCATACCCCCTTGCTCCAACCCGTCGATCAGTTCAATCTTGTAGGGCTGGTTGGCGAATATTGTTCGCGCCTCATTCCCCGACAGCTCTCTTCGCTCAAAGTGATGGTCCCCGGCGATGATCTCACGCATGCGGTGTTCGATTATCTCAAGATCCTCAGGGATCAGCGGACGAGGGAGGTCGAAATCGTAGTAAAAACCATCCTCAATCGGCGGACCGATGGCGAACTTGGCTTCACCAGGAAACATCTCCATCACCGCCTGGGCCATAACGTGCGCCGTCGAATGTCGAATGTGATAAAGCTCCGACTCTTCGTACCTTTCCTTCTTACCTATAGCCATCCTTGCACCTCCCTCCAGCCGCGCGTTCGCCGCTTAACGCAACTAGCTCTCACCCCTCTGGGGCGAGAGCTACGGCTCACGCGGTTCCACCCAGATCAGCTGGTGCAACCAGCCACCTCTGACAGCTTATAACGGGGCTGAACCGTTCGCCTTACTCGGTCCTGTGTCGTAATCGATGGACCTTTCCAGGTTACGCTCGCGGGGGGTTTTCACCGGGCAGACGCCAGAGGAGACTCTCATTCATTGATCCCCTCTCCCTGTTGGCTCTGTTAATCGGCTACTCGTCCCGGTCGTCGCGTCTTCTATTCCAATATTTGTTACATTATATCGAACCTACTCCAGATGTCAACGCTATCGCCGTCTCATACTTGAAAAATATGAACTTATGTTCTATATTTCAGGTATATTACATACAGGGGGACAATATGCGGGCAAAATCTGAGAAACGTCTGCTAGCCGAGACAATACGCCGCGAGCAAGGATTATCCTACAACGAAATTTCCGCTCTCACCGGAATCAGCAAAAGCACTCTGTCTTCTTGGTTGAAAGCTATTTCTTTAACCCCGGAGCAGGAAGCACGCTTGCAGGAGCGATTGCGAGCCAACCAAGCGACCTTCGCTGCACGCGCTTTGCCCATTAATCGTGAGCGGCACCGGCGAGCTCGCGAGCAAGCCTACCAGGCCGGCGTGAACCTTGCCTCCAAACTACCCGACGACCCCTGTGTGGATGAACTAGCCCTTGCGATGTTGTACTTGGGAGATGGGTCAAAAACAGGTGGAGCCGTTCGATTAGGAAGTGTGAATCCCAAAATCCTGAAGTACTTCATTTGGGCTCTCAAACATTTGTATCACATAGAAGTACAACGCCTAACTTGTCGTCTTCATTTGATTGGGACAGTCAGGGATAGGGAAGAGCAACTGATTCAATGGTGGATGAATCAGCTTGGCTTACCAAGGGAAAATTTTCGCCGAGCATCTTTCGACTCGCGTTCACAAGTCAGGAGGGTTACCAACGACTACCATGGGGTATGTGTAGTGACGTACTCTGACATC
>SOIH01000015.1 GCA_004376895.1 Anaerolineales bacterium
TTGACAAATTTGGCGACGACTTCTTAGATCTCTTTTTCGAAAGTTAGTTTTCATCCATACCCCCGATCTCGCAAGGGACGGGGGTGTCTCGTTCCATTCAGTTTCCATTGAGAACAAAGGCGTCCGTTAATACCTAGGGGAACGCGAGACGCAGTGCCCTCAGCCAGCCCCCTCTGGTTGGGGGCTCTTTCGTTGTATGATGTAGTTGGTTTCCCTTTATTCGACAAGGGTGGTGCAACTATGGATGACCGTGAAATGTGGTGGAGTCTCCGTCGGCTTATCTATAAACACACGTTGACATATTCAGAGACTGATGTAATCAGAACCTGGTTACATGGATTCCCGAAGGTTCTTAGAGTATTGCAATCGAAGACCTGGGATTCCGAGTCGCAGGCAGTGATTGATGCATTTGAGATTTGGTATAACCAGTGGTGGGAAAGCGGTGTATTCGAGAGACCAAAGGGTCGTTGAATGCGATGCCCAGACCCCAGCAAACCTCCCTCTGGTTGGGGGCGATTGTTTGTTCTATTGAACCTAAACCCGGAATAACGTAATATGTGAACTACATCACAGACCAGCATAGTTGCGGGGAATCATCTAACTTGTGTCGTTGCCCGACCTCAGCCGAGGTTGGGTTTTTATTGAGGAGGAAATGCAATGAAGAAAAAATGCACCTACTTCGTTCTATGTCTCTGTATCTTAGGTCTCATAACCGCATGTCAACCAAGCATTACAATGGACGATATTGTCGGCGTTTGGAGGAAGAATAATTTCAGCCCTTTCATGTACCTCAATGAAGACGGAACTTACGTAATTAGCGGCTCCGTTGGAACTGATGACCCATGGGATTTCGGTCAATATGAATTTGACGGGAAAACATTGACCCATCATGCTGACAATGAAAGCCCGGGTTGTCCGGAGGATACGGATATCTACGAGGTTGAATTCATTGATGCGGACACCCTGAAATTGACGACCGTAGATATTCAGTGTGAAGTTGTCATAGAGGGTGAGACGACATGGATGAGGTACTCACCATAATCTGAGACACCTTCATCATGATGCCCCCGACTCGCAAGGGTCGGGGGTGTTTTCTTTTCTCAGCCTCCTCAGGGGGGCGATTATTTGTTCTATTGAAGTGGACCCTAAAGTGACGTAATATGTGAAGTACGTCACAGACCAGCATAGTAGCGGGGAATCATCTCACTAGCGTCGTTGCCCGACCTCAGCCGAGGTTGGGCTTTTTTTTTAATGCCCCAACACTTCAGCTCGAAACCGTTAGGTGATCTTATGACAATAGCAGCAGCCAATGAATAGAGAGCCACCCTTGGCACAAAATGGAACCTGGGAGCGGAAGGGAGGGATGCATAGGTTATTTAGCTTCTCATCGGCTGCAGGCAGCCGAGTCGTTTTTTCCTGCGTAAGATTACTCAACTCAAAGGAGGAAACACTATGAAACTCAGCACATTCATGGCAATCGCCGCTGTCCTCGCCCTTGGGTTCGGACTGTCCTTTATCCTTGCACCCACGCAAACGATGTCGCTCTATGGGGTTGCGCTGGAGGAAGGTGGCCAATGGCTGGGGCGTTACCTTGGCTCGGCGTTCATCGGGGTCGCCGTGCTCACCTGGCTCTCCAGAAAAGCCCCTCAAGGTGAAGCACTGCGCGCCGTCATCCTTGGAGACCTTGTCCTCTCTGTGACCGGCCTCATTGTGGCCGTGCTGGACGTAATCTACGGATCGGGTAATGCGCTCGTTTGGTCCACCGTCGTTCTCTATCTTTTCCTGACGTTGGGATTTGGCTACTTCCAGTTTGCAAAGCCAACGCCAGCGGGCGCCTGAGGTACGCCATTCGATTGTAAGTGCTCCAGCGAGCGGGATGAAATATTTTCGCGGACTTGTGACAACGAGCATCAGGGATATTTAGTCGAGTAGTAACTAGCCCCCGACTCGCAAAGGGTCGGAGGGTTTTCTTTGTGTCTTCGTGTGGGAGACTGCTCAGAAATACCGGTTTCCCTGAGATCTGCTAAGTTCTTCTAGCAAAGTGCTATATCTCATCCCATACGTACTGGAGCCCAGTCCTGTCCTTGAGGGACACCCAGGGGATGGCCGGAATCATGCACATCAGCTAATGGAGGCCAAAGCGCAAGTCTCTTCACGATCGCTGGCTCCCGCTATCTCTTTAAGTCTGGAGTTGGCAAGAAAAGGATGATTTGACATGAAGAAAATCCTCTCCATTGACGGCGGTGGGATCCGCGGCATCATCCCCTTGGCATGTTTGGTGGAACTCGAAAAGCTCCACAGGAAGCCATGCCGGGAGATCTTCGATATGGTTGCCGGGACTTCTACTGGAGCCGTCATCGCTGCGGGTATTGCCTTGGGAATCAGCGCCCGCGGGCTCCTAGCGCTCTATCGTGAGTTGGCCAAGCATGCGTTTCAGCGCCTACCTTTGCTTCAAATCCTTTTCAATCTCGGCAACCACCGCTATAGCAACACCTTCATTGCTAAAACTCTTCACGAGATCGGTGCCGACCGACCACTGAACTCGCTAATGGTCGATATCTTGGTCACTGCGAAAAACCTGGGAACCAGCCGGACCGACTTCTTCGTCAAGGATGGCCCCGGGAATGCGAGCCATTGGGGAACAATGTCCTTAAAAGACGCCGTCTTAGCCAGCATCGCAGCTCCGACATATTTCCCCGCGCACTCTGCCGAGGTTCTCGGAAAGGAGTACACCTGGGTCGATGGGGGAGTCGGCGTATCCGGCAATCCGGTCTACCACGCTGCCGTCGAGGCGATCCACTACAGCGCCGGCTTATACCCTCCGGGAGACACAATCATGCTTTCTTTCGGCACCGGAAGGCGTCCTCATCCAATCGACGCCCGATCTGCCAGTATCTTGAAGTGGGGTATCTGGGTTCTAGCGGAAACATTGGAAGACGCTGGCGAATGGCAAACTTATGTGACCCGGCGGGAATATGAATGGACCGCGAGAATCGATCTGCGTCGATACCAACTCGACTTGACCTCTAGCGTTATGCACGAGCTTGGCGTCTCCGTTCCCGAAGGAGTCGACGTCGCCGAGATCGGTTTAGATGCCGTATGGGCAGCAGACCTTTTAGAAGATATTGGCCGCGCTTTCGCGGCAAAGATAGATTTCAACGATCCGGACGGTTTGGAGTTGGAGACTCAACCATTGAAGTGATGGATATCTCACAAGAGTGCGCTTGAGTATCAGCCAATAGAAAATACTCACAGGCATCGTTGAATAATTGTTTTTAACCCACACCCTCACTCGTGTTGGAGATGTACTGAAATCCCCTGGATATTTGCGGGGCCTGGTTGTTAGGCTTCTTCAGTTTCGTCGGGAGAGTTGTCCAATATCGCTTCTATCTTATCTAAGGTATCCGGCGTAAGCATATCTACAAACTCCAGCGCTTTCAGATTGTCATCTAAATGCTCAAGCCGCGTCGCTCCTGTGATCACGCTACTCACCTCAGGAAGGCGAAGAAGCCAGGCGATCGCCAGCTGAGCAGTCGTCGCTCCGATTTCGTCCGCAAGTGCAGTCAACCGCCGCACCGATTCAACGCGTTCTTCTGTTATGACTTTCTCACCCCATTCCGGCGCTCGCGTAAGACGGGTCTTCTCTTTAGGTAAGCCGTTGTTATATTTGCCGCTTAAAAGACCGTATTTCAGAGGGCTCCACGTCACCATGCCGAATCCAAAATCTCTCGCAGCCGGGACGAGTTCGTCCTCTACTTTACGACGGTCGAACATATTGTATTGCGGTTGCTCGACAACTGGCGGATAAGCATTCCACTCACGAGCAATGGCGAAGGAACGGGCAATCTGGCCAGCGCGCCATTCGGATGTGCCCCAATACAACACCTTACCCTGACGCACGAGGTCATCCATCGCTCGGACCACCTCTTCTAGCGGCGTCTCGGGATCGTAACGATGGCAGAAATACAGATCCAGATATTCCAGGTTCATTCGTTTCAACGATGCGTCACATGATTCCATAATATGCTTTCTGGAGAGACCGCGACCGTTGGGGCCGGGCATTGTGGGCCAATAAACTTTACTCGAAACCACAAGGCTCTCTCGTGAGAAATCCTTGATCGCCTCTCCCATTACTCGTTCGGAATCTCCATTTGCATAAATATCGGCGTTGTCAAAGAAATTGATACCTGCTTCGTATGCCCGGTGTATGAGCTTTTCAGCAACGATTTCATCAATCTGGTCGCCAAAGGTAATCCAAGATCCTAAAGAAATAGAGCTCAGCTTCAAGCCGGAACGTCCCATTCTGCGGTATTCCATCATCCACTCCTGCCTCTTGGTACTCGAGAACCATAGTCAAAGCATTATAACTTGCACAAGATTGTGTTTGCGGTGTTAATGCTATACTCCGAAAAAACCCCATTCATACGGAGGCGCTCCGCAACATGGCAGAAACGATGCAGGCGGTGGTTAAAGCCCACGCCAATCCTGGTCTTGAAGTCCAACAGGTTCCGATTCCCACCATCAGACGCGACGAAGTGCTCGTCAAGGTGCGCGCGGCGTCCATTTGTGGTACCGATTTACATATCTACAACTGGGACTCTTGGGCAGCTGGTCGAATGCACCCGCCAGTGATCGTCGGGCACGAGATCTGTGGAGATATCGTTGAGCGCGGATCCATGGTCGATACCCCGCAGATTGGAGATTTCGTCTCTTTAGAATCACATGTTATCTGTAATCAATGTGCCTTTTGTCGTACGGGCCTCGGTCATATCTGCGAGAACACACAGCTTATCGGCGTCGACCGCGATGGCGGCTTCGCCGAGTACATTGCCATTCACGCGCAGAACGCCTGGACAAATCCTGAAGATCTACCAGTGGAAATTGCTGTATTGCAGGAGAACTTCGGCAACGCAGTTCATACCGCCTTCGCAGCCGACTTAAGGGCGAAGAAAGTTCTCGTTACAGGATGTGGTCCCGTTGGGTTGATGACCATCGCTGTCGCCCGCGCCATCGGCGCTCGCTCCATTTATGCCACCGACATCAGCGCCTACCGTATCGACTTCGCGCGCCGGATGGGAGCGGATCTCGCGCTGCACGCCATTGATGACCCGGTGATCGAGATGATTCATGATGCAACCGACGGTGAGGGGGTCGATGTGCTCCTAGAGATGTCCGGCTCACCATCAGCGATCGACCAGGGGTTCACACTTCTGAAGCCCGGAGGTGAAGCGGCGCTCCTCGGTGTTGCACCCGGGTCGTTCGAATTCGATTGGAATCATCACATTGTCTTCAAGGCGGCGCGCGTGCTGGGCATCAGTGGACGCAAGCTCTGGCAAACCTGGTATCAGGCTCGTGGTCTTATCCGCTCCGGTGCTGTTGATCTCGCACCGCTCGTTACCCATCACTTTAAGATGGAAGAATTCGATAAAGCCTTTGAGACAATGACTTCCGGCGAGTCCGGCAAGGTCATGCTCACCCCATGAAGGAGGGACTAAGATGAGTGAGGAAAAAGGGAAATCTCTCAGTATCGAACGTATTCTTTTGATTGTCGTATCCGCACTGTTGTTGATAACACTCGCATATCTCGGCGTCTCTGCACTTGTTCGCCGCGGGCAAGAAGCACCGCCCCCTGATGCAGCACCGGTCGAACCTGCCGAGGAGCAACCCCTTGTAGCGCTGCCAACTGAGCCTATGGTGGTGGAGCCTGTCGTGGAGCCGCCAGCTGCTGAGCCCACATCGGCTGTTCAAAGGTTGGAAGTCCCACCGACCCCGACCCCTTTCGTTATCTCCGATAAAGACGATCCGCGTGCTAAATATCTCGATCTCGCCAATCCCGATCACACGGATTACTTTATTAATCCCGATACCTGGTACGACTATGAAGTGGCGGGAGCATCTTATTCAGTTCAAGACGGGAAATTGGTGGGTACAGATAAAGTTGCCCAGGAGGGACTTTACTGGTCCTACACATCCGTTCAATCCGGTCGAGTGTATGCTGAAATTTCCGCCACCAACGGCGATTGCATCTCAAAAGATGCCGTGGGTCTCGTTATTCGGATCGATCCCGAACAGACCCCTAGCGGATATGCACTTGAGGTTTCCTGCGACGGTGCCTGGCGCTTAATACGGTTCCGTCCCGCAGGAGGAGCCACAGCAACACAGGTCGATTGGACATCTTCAGATGTGATTCGAACGGGGAAAGATGCCACCAATAGACTGGGCATCTGGGGGTACGACGGCAAGTTTTACATCTTCATTAACGGTTTCCAAGTTGGAGAGCACTGGGATGCAGGGATGCCGTGGTCGTTCGGGTATTTCGCAGCGTATGTCCGGGCGGAATATACATACCCATTATCAGCAACCTTCAACGATTTCGCTTTCTGGCATATTCCCTGGATTCCGTGAGCCTGTCGCAAAGGCTTGGCACCATCGTAGTAATAACCTGGCTGGCCGGGGCTTGCACTCGGCCAGCCCCTGTGCGCGAGCTGCCAGTTGACGTCAACCAGACGACGGATCAAGTCCTGGCTGATCCATCATCAACGGCTCCTCCCAGCGCAACGAATATCACCACACCTACTGCGATAAGCACCTTAACACCAACACCCGGACTGACGATTACACCAACCCCGCCCCCTCTCTCGCCTGATGATCCGCGCTACGGGCTCAACCTCGCTGCACCGCACTACTGGGACGACTTTTCATCCAACCTGACCTGGGTCGGTCCAAATTTCGATGGCGCAATGAACGTATGGGAGGATGGCCGCTTGCGGGCTACAGATTTCCTGGCAGACAAGTTCCTTTGGTGGAGCACAACCATACCGGACGTCGACGCCGGGGATCTCTACGTCGAAGTGACCGCTGAAGTCGGAGAGTGCTCCGGAAAAGACGCCATCGGCCTGGCTGTTAGAGTCGACCCGGATCATCGCAACAGCGGATACACGCTCGAATTCTCTTGCGACGGATCTTACCGAATACGCAAATTGGTTGCCGGTACGATCCAGACCTTGCTTGAATGGACTTCCAGTGATTCGATCCTCTCCGGATCGGATACAACGAATGTGCTCGGGTTCCTCGCCCGTGGCACAACCTTGACCGTTTTTGCAAACGGCGAGGTCTTGAGCTCGATTGAAGCTAGCGCCTTCTTCAAAGGGAACTTCGGTCTGTTCACCGACGCTGCATCCACGCCGGGTTTGACAGTCTACTTCGACGATTTCAAGCTTTGGTATATAAATCCCTGACGGATGCCGCTTTCTCTCCTATCGGCGAGACTTCCCACAATCACACAGATTGTTGTATCCTCATGCAAATCACACTGTCTTTAAGGGAAGAAGGATGCGCCATCTCATCACCGACCAGGGAGGCGAAGTCCCCCGTTCCGCCATGCGCCCCCGAAGCGAAGCGGAGAGGGGTTTGGGGGGCGGAAGCAAGCGATTCCGATTTCCAGCAGTTATCATTACCGCTTGCGCACTGCTTCTATCATCCTGCGTGAGCACAAGACCCGCTCCCACACTCACTCCAATTCCGACACCCCCTGCACCCACACCCACTGTCTTCTTCCCCACTTTGGTCCCCACGC
>SOIH01000030.1 GCA_004376895.1 Anaerolineales bacterium
GACGTTCGGGGTTTTCTTGCCAGGGGTGAGATTCTTCGTCGCTCCACTCCTCAGAATGACATTGTGAAGGATCCTGTCATTCCGAGCCGAAGGCGAAGCAGTCTCCTTTATTCCCGCATGGAGATTGAGATCCTTCGACTTCGCTCAGGACAGGCGTCGCCCTTGCGGGCTCCTCGCAATAACAAGGTCAGGAAGGGATTTACACTAATAAATGTCATTTCGAGAGAGCCGTGGAACGGCGACCGAGAATCCCTAGAATGTTGTTCTTGAGGACTCCACCTGTGGAAAAGAAGGAATCCCCCATTCCTTAGATTCTTGAACGATGAGTTGTGTCGTCTCAGGGATTTCTCCCATAAGCAAGCTCCCCACTCCCTTCAGTCGGAGGACTGAGCTGGATGGGTATCACCTGCATAGATTTGAAATGATGGTTCTAAATGAAAAGGGGCGATCGTGATTTTAGTCGCCTTTTTTGTTGGGGAGCAGCCCTGGGAGCAGATGCACGATAACCTTCCCCCGCTCCAGGTTGACCTCACGAATAACAGATTCGATTGCCGGAAGAAGTACTTCATCACCAGTTTCGTTGCGGACAACGAAGACATCATTCGCACCAGTCTCAACAATCTCTGCGATTTCACCCAGCACTTCCCCGTCCTCGCAGCAAACACGTAATCCAAGTAGCTGCCAGTGATAGTATTCCCCCTCCTGCAAAGACTCAATCTCTCCAGATTCCAGCCGGATCTCCACATCCCGCCACTGTTCCGCCGTGTCTCGATCCTCACAACCTTCAATGGCGAGAAGGTAGCGTCCGCGATGCAACCGGATGGAGGTGACAATCGAAGGCGTTTTTGTGTCACCGAGGAAGATCTCCATCCCTGGACGAATAGATTGGATCATTTTAGAGAACTGCTCAACAACAAGCCCGCCTCGAATCCCATGAGGACGAACAATGCGCCCGACAACCAGAAAATTCGGTGGTTGACGGGCGCTTCCCTTCTCGGGTGTATCTGAAGGTCGAGCCATTCGCGTTTAAGGGATATCGAGTGTTGCGCGTACACCACTTCGAGCAGCTGCTACTCTCAAGAGCACGCGCATAGCGTTTGCCACTCGGCCATTTCGCCCAATCACTCTTCCCATATCTTCCTCGGCGACAGCTAATTCCAGCAGGACATCGCGTCCCCGGTTTTCCTCTGTCACCCAGACTTCTGTAGGATCATCAACAATGGACTTCGCAATAAACTCGATTAAGGATTTCACTTTGGATTTAACCCTCCATGAGTCCTGCTTGTATTCATTCCCGAGCAGCTTCAGGCCTTAGGCGTCCTCTTCCTTCTCGGATTCAGCTTCAGCGCTCGCTTCGTCCTCTTCTGCATTGGACTCAGGTTCTACTTCGGCTTCAGGCTCAGCTTCAGTTTCCGTTTCGGCTTCAGATTCAGCAGCCTCTTCGGTCTCCTTGGCTTCTTCTTCCCCCTCGGCAACTTCGGACTCGGTCTCCTCTGCTGTTTCAGGAGCTTCTTTTTCCTCAGCTGGAGCTTCTTCAGGCTCCGCTTCAGCATCGGTCTCCTCTGCAGCATCGGGAGCTTCCTTTTCCTCCGCTGGAGCTTCTTCAGGCTCCGCTTCAGCATCGGTCTCCTTTGTAACCTCAGGAGTTTCCTTTTCCTCCGCTGGAGCCTCTTCAACCTCAGGCGTATCTTCTACAGCTTCTTCCTTCTTGCGCGCCTTAGCTTTCTTCTTGCGCTTCCCAATGAGATCATCACGACGTGTACGCGGATCGATCTCTGGGAGAGCTTTTTCAGCTTCCTCTAGCAGCTTCTCGAGTGATTCTCCTTGCTTAAAGCGTTCCCAACGCTCCCAGGTTCCCAGAGCGTTAAGTGCTTGACGGACGGCGTCGCTCGGCTGTGCTCCATGCTGAAGCCAGTGGAATAAACGCGCTTCATCCACCACCACGGTGGATGGTTCCGTGCGAGGATTATAGTGGCCGAGGATCTCCAAGAAGCGCCCATCTCGTGGGCTTTCTTTATCCGCGGCGACGATTCGGTAGCTCGGCTGGTTACGGGCTCCCACTCGACGTAATCGAATTCGAACCATTTATCGTCCCTCTCTTTTTCGTTTTGCCTGTTCGTGTTTCGGGGTCGAGAGGGGACTGCCTCGGAAGGGAGGCAATTGTTAACCTTTCAACCACCAACAGGCTTTGATTATAACGGCCAGGATCCTGTTCTTGGAAGGCCGCGTTTCCCTATCTGTTTCATCATCTTCCGCATCTGACGGTATTGACGCAGAAGCTGATTGATCTGTTGGACGCTCGTACCCGATCCCCGGGCAATGCGTCTCTTTCGGCTTGCATTCAGGATTTCCGGTTTTCGCTTTTCCTGAGCGGTCATTGACTGCAAGATCGCCTGTGTGAAGACCAGTTGGCTTTCAGCCTCTCGGCTATCGATCTGGCTACCAGTCACACCGAGCGGTAAAGCCTCAAGTAATTTACTCACCGGACCCATTTGACGCATCATCGCAAGCTGCTGAGCGAAATCCTCGAGCGTGAATTCCCCCTGCAAGAGCCGCTCTGCCTGTGCTTCCACTGCTCCTTTTTCAATCGCAGCTTCAGCTTTCTCGATGATGGAAAGTACATCGCCCATCCCAAGAATTCTTGAGGCAAGCCGTTCAGGATCGAACGTCTCCAGTGCATCGCGCGCTTCGCCAACACCGATGAACTTTATCGGTATGCCTGTAATCGCACGCATCGAGATCGCTGCACCACCACGGGCATCACCGTCCATCTTCGTCAGGATTAAACCCGTTAGGTTCACCGTTGTATTGAAACCCTGCGCGATATGCACAGCTTCCTGCCCCGTCATCGCGTCCACGATGAGTAAAGTCTCGGCAGGATCGACGGCCGATTTGATCTTACGCAGCTCTTCCATCATCGGCTCATCGATTTGTAGGCGCCCAGCGGTGTCGATGACGACGATACTCGCCCCACCCTTGCGCGCCTTCTCAAAGCCTTCTACGCAGATCTCTGCTGGGTTTCGGTCCGTGCTTGTGAAGACCGGAACATCGATCTCTTCGCCCAGGACTTCCAACTGTGTGGCTGCTGCGGGTCGGTATGGATCAGCGGCGATGAGCATGGTTCGTTCACCCTGCCCTTTGAGCTTGCGGGCAAGCTTCGCGGCCGTTGTTGTCTTTCCAGATCCCTGCAAACCGACCAGCAGGATAACGCGTGGTTTGGCGCCTTGGAGCTGTAGACGTTCCGGCTCACCCAGTACAGCGACCAACTCCTGGTGGATAATGCGGATCACCTGCTGCGCTGGGTTTAAAGAGCGCGAGACTACCTCACCTAAAGCGAGTTCTTTAACACGCTTCAACAGGTCCTTAACAACTTGGTAATGTACGTCTGCTTCTAAGAGCGCCAGGCGAATTTCACGCAGGGCAACATCAATATCCCCCGGTTTAAGTTTGCCGTGCCGACTGAGCTCTTTAAAAACAGTTTGTAGTTTGGTCGAAAGTGACTCAAACACGTTCGCAAATCGCCCCAATACGCAATCCGCCGCTCGGTCATTTTACGAACAGCGACCGTCCGGCGGGTCGTAAGTCGTATTCGACTCTATAACTGGAGAATTGTAGCCTGCTCCACAGCCTTGGTCAAGGGATACCTTCGCTGCGCATGAGATCGAGGATATTTCGACCAATACGCTCAGCTACAATCGAATTCTGGTCCTCGATCACGACGACTACAACGTAGCGGTTACCGCTCATAAAGAGCCCACCCTGATACCAGCCAAGCCTCTCACCGACTTCACCAGCCAGGGCTTCCGAGCGCTGGCCAAAGGGTTGACCTGCTGCATCACTGAGCACCTCGATGACCCACTTTCGAACGTTTGGATCCAATACCTGTCTGCCTGTACCCAAAGGCAGGATTTCACTCCAATCCCCTCCCTGGGGTCGGTAGGCATCCACGACTCGGAGTCCTGGTAGACCTGGGTCTGAAATCAATCCCGCAAATGCCCGGGCGAGCTGCAGAGGATTTATCGTTAGATCCCCCTGCCCAACCGCCGCCAACCCCAACGCTCGTTCACTGGGAAGGTCGCTTGGACCTGACGAATCAATGGTTGGCAAGCGAACTTCCGGACGCTCAAAGAAACCAAATGCCTCGAGCATCTGGTTGAACTCATCAGCGCCTAACTCCATGCCGAGCGTGACGAAAGGCGCTGGACAGCCATTCAGGAGGGCCTTTGTGAAGTCTGCCTTGCTATCATGGAGAATCTTTACCAAACATTCAAGCGATTGACCGTTTACTTCGATGGGTGTTTCCAAGTTCGGAGCCAAATCGCCAGGTTCAGCGATGCCCATCTGCATGCTCCATGCAAGAATGTAAGGACTTAGAACCATTCCCGGTTGATATCTTCCCTGTGTGACTCGGTTTAATAATGGAGATGCAGGGTCTGTCGCTATGTCTTGCCACTCTTGATCGAATCGATTTGGATCGTATGACGGCGACGAAGCCATGGCAAGGACATCACCGGACTGTGCTTCCAGCAGGACAAGTCCACCCTGGTACCCGCTGAGTTGATCTGCGGCGGCTTTCTGCAAGTGGTGGTGTAGGGTCAACCGGAGATCGCTGCCGGGCGGAGGATGGCCGCTCGTGAGCTGTGACCACCATATCGAAATCGGATTATCACCCTCACTTCCCCTTAGAAGCCCATCCATGATGCTCTCCAAGCCGGATAAACCATAGGTAAAGGAGTCATATCCAATGACCGTCGCGCTTTCAGGGTGTGGATAAGTACGTTGATATGAGCCCGGGCTGCCCGTTGATTCAGCAAGCAGCTCTCCGGCCTCATCCACAATCAACCCTCGTTTCGTATACAGATCTTCCACCGCCCTTCGAGGGTTGTCGGTTCTACTTACAAGGATGGGCGCTCGATAAACCGTCCACCAGCCTAAAGTGACTGCCAGCGCTCCCCAAGCGATGAGATTTCCATAGTGCAGTGCAGCAAGTGGGCGAGTGAAGGTTTCATTCCACTCGGTTTTCCCCGAGAGCAGAAGTAGAATGCCCAAAAGGAGAAAACTCGTGACGAGCGATGATCCCCCATAGGATACAAACGGTAATGTCACCCCAACCAGCGGAAGCAGGCGGATATTCCCCCCAATAATCAGCACTGCTTGCAGCCCTAGCGAGATGCTGATACCTGCGGCGAGCAACGCTCCGAATGGATCCCTTGAATGAAAAGCGACACGCAACCCCCTACTAACAAGAACGGCAAAAAGCATGATGACGGCTAAGCCTCCAAGTAAACCGAACTCCTCTGTAATCGCCGTGAAGATGAAATCCGTATGAACCGCGGGAACAAATCCTGGTGAACCCAGACCAAACCCGCGCCCGACTACTCCGCCGGAGGCTAAAGCGATGAGCGACTGTACTAGCTGGTACGACCCTCCGATCGAATCCGGCCACGGGTTAATCCATGCCGTAATCCGCTGACCAACGACATCGAAAAGAAAATACCCCATTGTGCCAACCAGCATCCCAAAAATCGAAGCAAAGACGAGGATTACCCATCGTCCGGTCACCACACAAAGAAGAAGGGCAAGGAGCGCTAGGAAGAGCATTCCCATCCCCAGATCCCGTTGAACGAGCAATAGAACCACCGAGAGCGACCAGATGACAATCAACGGAAGCAGCGTTGAAAACGATTGGCGTCCCTCATCTCGATGGAATGTGAAACGCAGCTTGTCACTCAGAAATGATGCGAGAAAGGCAACTAGAAGCAGCCGAAGAGGTTCAGATGGCTGGAGATAAACCCCACAGCATCCGAGCCAGAGTCTGGGCTCACCTCCAGTAGGATGGGTGCCGAAAACCAGTGTCAATATCATCAACGCCAAACCCACTGTCATCCACACATACCGGTAACGCCGCAGCCAAGATAGATTCCGATCCCCATGAAGGACTGCATAGAGGACGGTGATACCAACGACGAACCAACCCGTCTGCCGAAATCCGAAGTTTGGAAATAGGCGCCATATTACCAGCAAACCCCAGCCAGTGAGCAGAAAAGCCGTTGGCAGCAAGATGGGATCGCGCTCTGGATTCGTGCGATGTAGCGCCCGGCGAGTGAGCCAAAAACCAAAAACCCAAACGGGAAGAACGAGAAAATGCCCCCAGCGATCTCCAAAAGCAGACCATTGGTTTAGGCGTGCTGCAGATGCGAAAGACAATGCAAAGGCAGTGAGGAGCAAAAAGAGGAACGCGAGGCTTCCCAGAAATAGCTCGCGCTCCTCGCTAGTTCGTTCTTGATTAACGAAGATATCGATCCACAAGGAGAGAGTACCTCTTACGTGCCGCTTCTGAGATGAGGTCTGGTTTAGTAGCAATCGCATCTTCTAATGCGGCGTGACATTCGCAACTCACCTCTTCGGGGAGTTCTGCAACAAGGCGCGCGATTACTTCCTGGGCGAGGTTGGTGTTCTTCTTAACCGTTTGGAAAACAATTTCCACGGTGACTGGCTCCTCGGCTTGATGCCAGACGTCATAATCTGTGACATGCGCCATTACGGCGTAGCACATCTCAGCCTCCCTGGCGAGGAAAGCTTCAGGAGAAGTCGTCATCCCAATAATGGATATTCCCCAAGCACGGTAGATATTGGATTCTGCACGGGTGGAGAAGCGCGGTCCTTCGATCGTGATATAGCACCCTCCACGATGGACGCTCCCGCTAACTTCCTCGGTGCTGGAAGCCAGGAGCTCGGAGAGGTCTGGGCAAAATGGGTCGGCGACACTTATATGTGTCACCAACCCGCTCTCGAAGAACGAGCGAGACCTAGAAACTGTACGGTCGAAGATCTGGTCAGGGATGACAATCTCGCCTGGCACATAATCCTCACGCAGCGACCCGCAGGCACTGATCGCAAGAACGCGTTCTACACCGAACATTTTCATGGCATATATATTCGCCCGATAATTTACTTCAGTCGGTGGATAGATATGCCCAATTCCGTGGCGTGCAAGGAAAGCTACTTTTTGGCCATTTAACTTGCCTATAGCAATAGGTGAACTAGGTTCACCAAATGGTGTCGAGACCTCTTGCATCTCTACATCAGTCAGATCTTGCATATCGTACAAGCCCGACCCACCAATCACACCGAGAACAGGTTTTTCATCCATAATCTCTCTCTTATTTCTTGTTATCTTAGCATAGGCTCGAGTTAGAAATCTCCACTTTCATGCAGTAGTTGCCCTGTCGCTTATGCGGCTATACGAATTTTCTTGTTTCACAAAATTGACGTACACCACGCATAGATATTCGGTTCGATTATTCCAAGCTATCTTCAACAACGGGTGCTTCCATTCGGAATTCGACTCTACCGAAGGCAATCTGGTCACCATATGTGACGACCAATGGTCCTTCGAGCGGTATCCCGTTGACTGCCGTTCCGTTGCGCGAGCCTAAATCTTCCAACCACCACTGCCCCTCGTGAAAGGATAACCGCGCATGATGCGCGGAAGCTGTCTCATCGTGAAGCACCAATGAATTATCGGCTGCTCGACCGATCCTATTATTTGCGATGAGAGAGTGTCTCACATCAACATCCGAATTCACAGCTGATACAAGAACTGCGGGAGGGCTGTGTATTTCTGACACTCGATGGGATTGTATCTCCTTCCATAGAAAGAGAAGGAGCATGCCCAGAAAAGCGTAGAGGATCAGGCCCAAGACAACCCTGATCACAAGAAGTACTAATCCTGGAGTCATTCCTGCTGTTTTTTCTTCTTGGGGGTCACTCGGGTTCGTTGGTCGCCGGAAGGGCGCGGTGGGAATGGAGGTGAATAAGCTGGCGTTTCGTCGGGTGGTCCTCCAGGGTCCTCTCCGTACACAAGCCGGTTTCCTGCGAGGTTGATTACATCTCCCGATTGTAGGACATGATGCTTGATTTGACGTCCATTGATCACAGTGCCAGCGGAGGATCCTAGATCAAATACTTCAAACCGCCCTTCTCTTGCTCGAATTTGAGAATGAGTCCTCGAGATTCGCGGATCATCGATGATGAGTTGATTATCCAGACGGCGACCGATGTTCACGACGGGTCGATCCAGAGGGAAGTGGCGATCCCCATTGACAATCAAATACGCACCCTTGGGAAGCACACCCGGATTGGTCTTAGGTTCACTCTGCATAGCCTGTGTGAACTCAAGCGGGCTGGTGCTGTGCCAGGCGACAACCCTCACTTCTTTCGGCCTTAATGTAGGATCGACTGCGATCGTCACAATCGGTTCGCGAAAGACCAGGTAATCACAGTCCCGTGCAACTTGTAGAAGCCCTTGCGAGAAGCTATCCTGCAGGTGTGGCGCTTGATCTAGAATCGCCTCCGCATCATCAGGATTCAGCGTGAGCGCGTATTGATCAGGGACGAAGGGTTTTCCATCTTCCGTCCTGCGGATACCTTCACCCATCGCACGCGAGAGTTGGGCAGCGACCAACGCAGGGGAAAACTGAACCCCGAGCAATTTACCCAGTGCTCCCTCGACGAATCGCTCAATTTGTGATTCGATGCGGTCGATTGGATTAGCCACGTTTGCTGAGTCTCTTAACCGGAAAATTAGCCATTCTGCGTGCAATCATAGCACAAATATTAGATGCGATTTATTAGTTCTCGTCAGGGGAATCGGAATCAGACTCTCTCAATTGCTTTGTGATCCTAAAATCCAAGGGGGTTACGCGATCATCTTCGGGCTCTGGCACAGGCACTGGCTTGTAAGGTGGTGTCACTTCTGGCGGACCTCCAGTGTCCTCTCCATAGATCAATTCAACAGTTGCCACAATAATCACATCCCCCGGTTGGAGCGTATGCTCCTTAACCTTTCGTCCATTCACAAAAGTTCCGGCAGTAGAATTGAGATCATGGAGGACATATTTGCCTCGGTTGGCTAGCAGCCGTAAATGTTGTCTTGAAACTTGAGGATCATCTAAGACCAGATCATTATCCAAACGACGACCAATTTTCATCAACGGGGTCGATAGCTGGAAATGCCGTTTGCCTTCGACGACGAGAAACGCGCCAGCTGGTGGTCTATCGGTATCGTACTCCTCAATCAGCGTGATCTCGCCCTGAATATCCAACGGATTGCTGCTGTGCCAACCGATGATACGAACCCCATCTAGAGGAAGGGTTGGGTCAGTGGAAAACGTGAAATGTACCTCTCTTGCAAAAAGAAAACCAGCCTGTTGCAGAGCTTGCCTAAAATCCCGGGTTATATCCATTTGAAGATCGTCAGACAATTGCCCGATTTGTTTTATGCCTTCTGGGTGAACGCTCAATGTGAACTGATCAGGGGCAAATTCGCGCCCATCAGAATCAGCGCGCACAGCCCCAATCGCCTCTTTTGCGAATCGGTGGGCAAACTCCTCCAGAGGGAGATCTCGGAGATCGAGATGCCCTAAGGATTTCTTAAGCGCTTTCTCTATCGCTCTTTCAATCTGAAATAATCGATCGTCCATTCCTATGATTATACATAGCCGCCGTTCGTCGTTAAAAGGGCAATTCGTACTATATACTGGAGGTGTGATGCAACCCGCATACGAAGAGATCGAACATACTGCCGATGTGGCATTGCGCGTTCGCGGCCAAAATCTCTCTGAATTGTTCCGCAACGCCGCCTTTGGCATGCTATCATTGCTAGACATTGAACCCGTCCCTGGAAATACGGAAAGTCGTTTTTTCGAACTGAAGGCGGAAGACACCGAGACGTTGCTGGTTTCCTGGCTGGAAGAGTTGCTCTACCCGCTCGAGGTTGAAAATGCTGCAGTTGTCGATTTCCAGGTTGAAGTGCTGGAAAAAGCTCAATTAAAGGCAACGATCGAGTTGAAGAAAATCGCATCGATTAAGAAAGAGATTAAAGCCGTCACCTTTAACGAACTTGATATTCGTACCGTAGATTCCGGTTATGAGACGATTATCGTCTTTGATGTTTAGAATTAAGGAGGTGGCGATAATGGTAGAGAAGAAAGATCTAAAAAAAATCACGGATGTCATCTGGGAGATCCCCACTTCTTATCGAGAGGATATGCGCGTTCCAGTGCGGATATTCGCAGATGAAACTTTGATCGATGCAGCACTAGGCGATAAATCCTTCGATCAGGCTGTTAACACCACGACACTCCCGGGGCTTGTGAGTCCTGTCGTCGTTATGCCGGACGTTCACCAAGGTTACGGTTTTCCGATCGGCGGTGTGGCGGCGAGCAGGTATCCGGATGGCATCATCTCCCCAGGCGCGATCGGCTACGACATCAATTGCGGCGTGAGGCTGCTCGCGAGCGGAATTTCGTTCGAAGATGTACGGCGAGATCTCCCCGATCTTGCTTCCGCACTCGATGCAAATTGTCCAAGCGGGGTCGGCGTCGGTGGAAGTGTGCGACTCACCACAAAAGAGTTGGATAAAGTCTGCCGCCAGGGTAGTACCTGGGCATTGAATAACAGTTACGCTAGAAGGGATGATCTCGAGCGAACAGAAGAGCAAGGTCAGATTCACGGCGCCGACCCTTCCGTTATTGGATCTCGCGCTAAGCAGCGCGGTAAGGGCCAACTCGGGACACTTGGAGCAGGCAATCACTTCATCGAGATCGATGTCGTTGAAGAGATCTTCCATGAAGCAGCCGCGGACGCTATGGGGCTGGTGGAAGGATTGCTCACCGTCCAGATCCATTGCGGCTCGCGTGGGTTTGGACACCAGATCTGCTCCGATTACGTCCGCGAATTTCAGAGCGCTGTGAAGCGCTATGGGATCAAACTGCCTGACCGCGAACTGGTCTGCGCACCTCTGAGTTCGCCTGAGGGTAAACGATACAAAGCGGCGATGGCATGCGCAGCAAACTACGCCTTTTGCAATCGACAAGTACTGGTGCATCATGTCCGCCGATCTTTTGAGCAAGTGCTCGCGGGTAGAGTGCCAAATTGGGACCTTCACCAGGTTTACGATATCGCCCACAATATGGGAAAAACCGAAACCCATATCGTGGATGGTGAGAAGGTGCGTCTCTGTGTGCACCGCAAAGGGGCAACTCGTGCTTTCGGTCCCGGATTCGAGGGACTACCAGAGGTTTACCGACCGTTCGGTCAACCTGTCCTGGTCCCCGGCAGCATGGGGACTGCTTCCTGGGTTCTGCTCGGAACAGAGGAGAGCATGACGCAATCGTTTGGATCGTCATGCCATGGCGCTGGACGAGTTATGAGCCGCAGGCAGGCGAAGCGGGAAGTTTGGGGCCAAGACCTTCGAAAAGAACTTGAGGCACAGGGCATCATCATTCGCGCGGGCTCCATGCCCGGTTTGGCAGAAGAAGCGCCAAAAGCCTACAAGGACGTGGATGCTGTGGTCGAAGTAGTCGTCCGTGCAGGTATCGCCGCCAAGGTCGCTCGCCTTCGACCCGTCGTGGTGATCAAGGGGTGAGGAAATAATTTATCTCTTCGTGAAAAACAAAAGGGGCTGTCCAAATAATAACGGGACAGCCCCTTTTCGTAATTCACTCCGGTTATTCTGGCATGAGCCTCAGGAAGCGACGTTTCCCGACCTTCAGAATTACAGGTTGTTTTACATCGAGAGCCATGTTCGCATCGTTAAGCACTTCTCCATCCAATCGGACGCCATTCTGCTTGATCAAACGTCTGGCTTCGCTCTTGCTGCTCACCAACCCAGAATCCACCATCACATCGACGATGGTTCGTTCCGATCCGATGCTGTACTCTGGCATCTCCTCGGGATCCTCATGCTCTTGGAAAACTCGGCGGAAAGCGGCTTCGGCAGGCTCAACAGCTTCGTCACCCTGGTAGATGGCGACGATCTCGCGTGCCAGTCGCATTTTCACATCGCGCGGATGCAGCTTGCTCTCGCCTAATCCCAGTTCGATCTCGGCGATCTCATCCGGACTCAAGCGCGTCACCAAACGGAAATAATTCATCATCGCCGAATCAGGAAGCGACATCACCTTTCCATACATCTCATCGGGAGTTTCATCGATTCCGATGTAGTTCCCCGTGCTCTTCGCCATCCGCATATGTCCATCTGTCCCTACGAGTACAGGCGTGGTTAATGCGACTTGAGGGCGCAATCCCCTAGCCTCCTGCAATTTTCGGCCGGCAAGCAAATTGAAGAGCTGCTCGGTTCCACCAAGTTGAACATCTGCCTTCAGTATTGTTGCGTCATACCCCTGAAGCACGCCGTAGAAGAACTCATGCAGCCAGATAGGGTCGCCCTTCTCAAAACGTTTTGAGAAATTGTCACGCACCAGGAATTGCTGGACCGTGAAAAGACTCGCCATTTCGATGATCTGCTCCATAGAAAGCTCTGAAAGCCATTCATGGTTATACCGGACCTCTGTTTTCTCAGAATCAAGGATTTTAAAAGCCTGATCCGTATAGGTCTTTGCGTTTTCCATGACCTGATCATGGCTCAGCCGTGGGCGTGCTTTATCTTTGTCCGAAGGATCGCCTACCAGTGCAGTGAAGGTTCCAATGACGAATATCGCCTGGTGCCCGAGGTCTTGAAATTGCTTGAGCTTTCGCATGGTCACAGTATGACCGAGGTGAAGATCCGGCGACGTTGGGTCGTATCCGCAATAGACGCGAATCGGCTCCCCCGTTTCTGCAGATTGGATCAGTTTCTCTTTGAGCTCTGCTTGCATCGCCTCTTTTAACTTCTCATCCCCCATCTCTACACCTTGCATCAAGATGGCGATTTGTTCTTTGATCGGTTTGCTCTGAGACATCCTGTCTGCTCCTAATAATATAAAGACAGCTGGGTTAAAAATGATCAAGCGCGGGCCGCATGCGCCCACGCTTGGTTTGCTGGCTTGTGCCCCTCAGAATTGAGGATCTCAGCCCGGGAACATACAGCCGAACATGCAAAGTGGGCGGTCTACGCCCCGGGGATAGATGTAGCTGCATTGGTCCTTTAATCCATTCTTTCGCATGACTATGCAATCATAACATATGCCGGAGTTAGACATCACTCGGATTTTGCGGATCGCTCCCGCCGGCAAACCCACACATCGCCTTCCAACTCAAGCTCAACGAGATCCGCCTGCCTGGCGATGATCGCCGCCAGCTGCTCCCCGTTTTCAATCCCCGTCCTCGCCTCTCGCCCAATGGGTCCTTTAATGCTCGTTGGGGTTTGAAAAGTGAAGACCCTCTGATCCCCAACGACCATCACATACCAGCCTGCTCCCCTCCTTGTTAACCTAAGAGAGTCGACATCCCGCCACATCATCGCCACCCTGCGTATAGGCGTCTGATGAACAAGATCACTTTCTGATACGGTAATTTTCGTATTCCGGTCAAGCCAATTGGAGAAGGAACTTGCCAATGCGGCAAGCAGAAAGAGGATGGTAAAGATGAGGGCTGTCAAAGAGATGGAACCTAAGCGTGATAAAAGTGCAGCGTCTAGAATCACCAAGGTAAGCACCAGAAGCCAGGCAACCCGTTCCCCAGATCGATTGAGCGTAATCAAACGGTAGGTTTTCTTTGCGTCGACTTCGGTAAATGCCTTCAAGAAGGCCGGATATTGTTTCACCTCAATCTCCTCGTGAGCAGATCTTCATTTACCTTCCGGTAAAACCTCGGTCTTTATCTCACTCCTTGAGTTGAATGAGGATCCGTTCACAAGGGTCTCTCCTGAATCACCCGCTCGGAAGTGCGTTCACCTGTAAAGCCAACAAGCAATACTCCAACCAATGTAACCAGCATACCAGCCCACGCTCGCCCGGGTATCATCTCACCGATCAACCACGGTGAGATGAGCGCAGTCCCAATGGGCATCAAGTTTAAGGTAATGCTCATCTCAAAGGCTTTCAAATTCTGGCGTGCGTGATTCCATATTAAAAACGCAAGCATGGAGCTCGGCACAATTAGCCAGAGCATCATTCCCCAAGTCGACCTAGGTGGAAATGCATGGAGAGGTGAAATGAATAGTATGGCAAAGCCGCCGATACCCATCGGCACGGCGGATAGGGTGAGAGGGTCAACCACTTTTTCCCGAGCAATCGAACGCCCTATCAAGCCGTTGATAGTGTACGCGAGAACGCCAATGAGTGTTAACCCAATCGAGTAGAAATCATCTAGACCAACGCTCATTCCGAAAAAAACCACACTGCCCGCGAGGGCAACGACAAGCCCCAGCCATTGTAACGAAGTGGGTTTTTCACTGAGAAAGGCTGCTCCTAGAAGAAACGTCAGTACGGGAATGCCATTAAGCAAGAAAGCAGATGTAGTCGCGTCTAAATTCTCCAATCCCTTGAACATCGTTATGCTTCCGATGGCAAAACCAACGATGCCCATAATACCCAGGCGGAGCCAATCTTGAGTGCTTAGAACTCGCAGAATCGCTCGAGAAATAAATAACAACAATGGGACGAAGAGAAGAAAAGCAGCGACATATCTAAAGCCAGCAATTTCATATGGCGAGAGATCATCGAGGAGCATTTTGATTATTGGCGGAGATGCCGCCCAGATCAGAACTACGGAGATCGCTTCCGCATAAGGAAATAATCGTCTAAGCATGAAGGAATAGTTCCTTAAACGCCTCGGTGACTTGAGCCAACGCCCCCTCGTCAACCCAATAATGCATAACCAACCGCATCTGGCCACCGCGTGATGCACTGATTTTTATCCCCTTATCGGCAAAACGACGCACTAACTCCTCCCCTGAAATCGGCGCCTCAGCATCGAGCCGCAAGAAGATCATATTTGTCGCCGGCGTTTCATAATCCAAGGATATTCCTGGGAGCTCAACAAGAGTTTCTGCAAGCCGGCACGCTCTGAAGTGATCTTCTCTAAGCCGATCCACCATACTTTCAAGAGCTACAACCCCTGCTGCTGCAAGCACGCCCGCTTGCCGCATCCCTCCGCCCAACATTTTCCGCACACGGTGAGCTTTTTGAATGAAGGCTTCGTCTCCACAGATGATTGATCCCACCGGGGCGCACAAACTCTTCGAGAGGCAGAACGTCACCGAATCGGCTGGCGCGACAAGCTCTGCAGGGGATACGCCCAGGGCAATCGCGGCGTTAAATATCCGCGCTCCATCGATATGCATGCACAGCCCATGTTCTTTGGCCACGCGCCCCACTTCCTGTGTGTAATCTATGCTCAATACCGACCCCCCGCAACGATTTTGGGTATTTTCAATGCAAATGAGCCTGGTTATTGGAAAGTGATCGTTATCCGCACGAATGGCCGCTTCGATCTCATCGGGTGGAACCGTTCCATCATCTCTATTCTCGACAACGAAGGTATGGATACCACCCAGCGCTGATACGCCTCCCGCCTCATATAGATAAGTATGCGAACGATCCCCGATGATGATTTCATCGCCGCGGGCGCAGTGAGCCAGAATAGCAGCCAGATTCCCCATCGTCCCGGATGGTACGAAGAGTGCCGCTTCCTTGCCCAACATCTTCGCGGAAAGCTCCTGTAGATGATTTACAGTCGGATCCTCGCCGTAAACATCATCCCCCACCTCGGCGTTCGCCATCGCCTCCCGCATTTCAGGGGTTGGTTCTGTTACTGTATCAGAGCGCAAATCGATCCATCGCATTGCCATCATCCTTTTCGTTTATCCTTCAGCCCCACTCGTTCGAACCCAAAGAATTAACCAATCTTGAATCTCAACGCTCGACTGAAACCGTGGATGTTGTTACCGCTGGCGCAAGATATTAAGTATTGATTCGAAATCCTCTGGCAGTGGTGAATCGAATGTCGTCGGCTCCTCATTTCCTAGAAGACGAATAGTTAGTTGACCCGCGTGCAGCAGCTGCCGTTCAACAGGCAGCGTGGGTTTGCGGCGGCCATAAACCCGGTCCCCCACAATCGGACAATCAATAAACGAAAGGTGAACGCGGATCTGGTGGGTACGACCAGTTTCAGGTCGAACTTCCAGAAATGAATGCTCATGGAACCGTTCATGGGTGTGATACGTTGTTACAGCCTCCCGTCCCCGGCTTTTTGACACGACCGCCATTTTCTGGCGGTGCTTGGCGTCGCGTCCGATTGGCGCATCTATCTTCCCCGACGGGGTCGGTGGTTTGGAATCCGTGACTGCAAAATAGACTTTCTTAACTTGTCGATCCTGAAATTGTTGCTGGAGCCACTGATGCGCTTCATCGTGCTTGGCGAAGAGGATGAGACCAGATGTGTCCTTATCAAGTCGATGGACCACACCAGGGCGCCCTTCCTCACCGATGCCGCGAATATCTGGTGTGTGCGCCAGGACTGCTTGAACCAGCGTTCCAGTTTGGTGGCCCACGGAAGGATGGACGACAACACCTGGATCCTTGTTGATGACCAAGAGATCCTGATTTTCATAAACAACGTCTATCGGGACCGCTTCGGGTTGTAAATCCGTGCGGGTTGGCTCGGGTATCGAGACCTGAAGATCCTCGCCGCCATCAAGGTGATAGCCTGTTTTCTTAACAACTTTTCGATCAACGCTAACTGAGCCACTACGAATGAGCTTCTGCACTTGAGAGCGGGAGAGATCCGCCAGGTATTTCACGATTACGACGTCCAGCCTACCACCCGGCTTCGGTGTGAGGAAGCGAACAGTCTGTGCACCCAATGGATTTATCCCGAATGACCTTCGAGGTTCCGACTCCCATTCTCTTCGACGGGATCAGCCTCGTCTCGTTTCTTACTTCTTCGTTCCTCGACCCACATTGCCCCCACAAGAAGCGCTGCACCAACGGATATACAGGAGTCAGCCACATTGAAAACCGCAAAACTGCCCAAAGAAACGAAGTCTGTTACCGTACCTTGATACAACCGGCTGAACAGGTTGCCCGTCGCCCCTCCCAATTGGAGCCCCAATGCGATGCGGGATGCCACTTGCTCGCGAGGGATCTGTGGGAAGTAATAGAGGATGGCGCCAATTACAAGAACTGCAATCACAGTGAAAATCGCACCGCCGGAGGGGAAGATCCCAAAAGCTGCTCCTGTGTTATTCCAATGAACGATGCGCGCATACGGTCGAAGCCAGTCAAATGGAACCCAGGATTCACCGACCGCGAGATTTGTTCTTACAAGATATTTAGTCCATTGATCCAAGGCAACGATAACGCCGGCGATACCGATCAGGAACCCATAATCACGCAACAATGATCGCTTCACTTCAGGTTGTAACCTCCTTCATTAGAGGGACTTGATTGTACCGTAATGCTCCATCAATTGGGATTCATGAAGCGGGTTTCCCGGAGGGTATCCTGGGAAACCCGCTTGCTCTCCTGCGTCTGCGAGAGATTCTCTCCTGGTGACTATTAACCTTCGACTTTTCGCAGGGCGACCAGCAGCGATTCTCCGTCGAATTGATGCTCGGTCGTGATCACACCCTGGGGTTTTGCACTCGGCTGCATACTCTCAGCGATGACTTCTCCTTGAATATAACCGCGGTGCACATCGATGGCCTTAGCAAGCTTGTCGCTCGCCGCATATTGCACCTCGATGCCATCATCCACCTGAAGATCCGCCTGCCGGCGTAAGTCTTGCACACGGCGCACGAACTCTCGCGCCAACCCTTCCAGGACTAACTCTTCTGTCAGCTCCGTAACCAACGCCGCTACATAGGGTCCCTCCGCAACGGCGGAAAAACCCTCGTGAGCTTCGATGCGTATTTCCACCTCGTCTGCCGTTAACTGGATGGCTTGATCTTCGAATTTCACCTCGAGCGGTTCCCCTGCCAGCAGAGCAGATGCACTTTGAGGTGGATCAAGCTTCCCAACAGCGTCACGGATCGCTGGGAAGAGTGAACCATATTTCTGCCCTAACTGCTTTGGCAGCGCCTTGAGTTGGTACTCGACCGCTTCTGTAGCGGCGTCGAGCAAGCGTACTTTTTTAACATTTAATTCATCTCGGATCAGTGCATCGTAACGATCAACAATTGCGCGCTCCTCTGAACTGGCAACAGCGAAAGCGACTTCAGATAGGGGTTGCCGCAGTTTCCTGTTGGCTTTGTTCCGCGCTGCATGCCCCATGGAGACGAGCATTTGGACGAATTTCATCTCCTTCAACAAATCCTCTTCCACCTCAGCCGGATCCACCTCAGGCCACGCGCGATGGTGGATACTCTCGAACGCTTCATCATCGATGCTCCGTACGAGGTTTTGGTACATCGTTTCCACAACAAATGGCGTGAAAGGAGCTAGAACGTGGGTCAAGGTCAGCAGCGCTTGATAGAGCGCAGTATAGGCTGCGTGTTTATCCGCATCCGAGGCTTCATCCACACCGGTTTTCGCCCAGAAGCGGCGCCTGCTCCGACGGAGGTACCAGTTGCTCAAGTCATCCAAGAAATTCCCGATCACTTTAGCAGCACGGTCGGGTTCGAAGGTTTCAAGAGCATGTGTGACCTGATCGATTGTCTGAAGCGAACGTGAGAGGATCCAACGATCCATAACACTGAACTGAAGATCCCCACTGTCGTTAGGTGTCCACCCATCGAGATTGGCATAGGTGACGAAGAAGGCATACACATTCCATAGTGGGATCAGGAACTTCCGCCGAGCTTCGGTCGCGGACTCATATCCAAAAAGCAGGTCCTTCTCCGGCTTGTGGTTGCAATAGACCCAACGCATGACATCTACACCCATTGCGTCGGCGGCTTGGTTAAACTCGATCATATTGCCCCAGGATTTGTGCATCGGTTGCCCATCTTCGGCGAGCAAAGTCGCATAAGTAAACACGTGTTTGAATGGCGACTTCCGCTCGAGAATCGTGCTCAAAGCCAGGAGGCTATAGAACCAGTTTCGGAACTGTCCTGGGAACGATTCGCTGATTAGATCGGCAGGATACCACTCCGACCAATACTCCTTATCGGTGTTGTAGCGGAGCGTACTCATCGCAACGACCCCCGCATCTAACCAGGGGTTGCCAACATCCGGGATACGCTTGATAACCGCTCCACATTCACTGCATTCAATCTTCACAGCATCGATGTACGGTCGGTGCGGCGTGTGCCCCTCGAAAACATCCCAGCCCTCAACCGCTCTCGCTTCGAGTTCCTCACGACTTCCGATCACCTCGAATTGCCCGCAGGATTCACACTCCCAGATTGGCAGAGCCAGCCCGTAATACCGCTTCTTCGAGAGCATCCAGTTGTGCATATTCCGCAGCCAATCGAGCTCACGCTCCAGTCCGAAGGAGGGATGCCAAGTTGTTTCTTCTTTCACGACCTCCATAATCTGATAACGCAGGTTGTCTATCTTCTCCTCTTCTGTGACCTGCTCGTAGGGTTTGTCTAGTTGTTCACCCATGTCGATGAACCATTCATCCACAAGATGGAATACAAGCTCTTCCCCGCAGCGCCAACAAACCGGGTAGCGGTGGGTATAATCCTCGATTTTGTAGGTCAAGCCCTTTTCAGTCAGATTTTCGAATATTGGCTGAGCTACATTCTGGACATTCATCTCTGACAGCCAGCCAAATCCATTGAGGAATAGACCGTCGCCGTTTAGAGGTGCAATAACCGGCAGGCCATGTTCCTTGCTCAATTGAAAATCCTCGGCACCACAACCAGGGGCGATGTGGACGATTCCAGTACCTTCGTCTTCACCCACCTCATCCCAAAGGATCACGCGGTGCGCTTCCGGGCTTCCATGTTCTTTTTGAACGGGCAGCTCATCAAACGGACCGTCATACGTCCAGCCTTCCATTTCTCGGCCCTTAAGCTCCGCTTCAACTTCGTAAGGACCCTTCAATATATGTAATGTCCCTTTGCTCAGATAGAAAACATCATCCCCCTGCCGGACCTTGACATAATCCAGATCGGAACCGACGGCGGCAGCGACGTTGCTCGTGAGCGTCCATGGCGTGGTCGTCCAAACGAGCAAGTTCTCACGCTCTCGATCGCGGAGCGGAAAGCGCAACGTGATACTCGGGTGGGCAATTTCCTTGTATCCCTCGGTCACAATTTCATGCTGGCTTAAGCCCGTACCACAACGCACACACCACGGCATAACATCACGCCCTTTGAAAATCCAGCCCCGATCGTGGCAGGACTTGAGCACGGCCCAGATGGTGTAGTTGTTGTCATCTGAAAAAGTGAAATATGATCCGCCTAGTTCCGGCATGCCTAAGCGGCCAACGATGGATTCGACGCTGTCCGTTACCGGTCCTTGCGGTCCTTCCACTGTGATTTGCTCGGATGGATCCTCCGCCATCTTATCTCGCAGAGTGCGCAGGATGTCGGGATCGTTCCAATCCATCCAGAATCCCAAGCGGATGCTCTGTTCTGTCTGCACCGCGGAGTATTTCAGGACTTGTTGCTTGCACAAATTGACAAAGCGATCGAGGCCGAACTCTTCAATTTCACGCTTGCTGTTGAAACCCATCTCCCGCTCTACATTGACCTCGACCCATAAACCCTGGCAATCGAAACCATTCTGGTATCGCGTTCGAAATCCCTGCATAGCTTTAAAGCGATGGAAGAGATCCTTATATGTCCGCCCCCAACCATGATGAACCCCCATGGGGTTATTGGCCGTTATCGGACCATCAATGAAGGACCAACGTGGACTGTTAGACCTTAGCGCGATGAGTTTCTTGAACGCCTGAATTTCATCCCAGAACTCTAATACATCTTTTTCGAGCGCGATGAAATCCACCTGGTTGTCTACGGATCTAAACATCTAACACCTCACGGTTCAAGCTCAATGACCAAACGTTTATTGATTGCACCCTTGCTCTTGTAGTCCACGATGCGGATCTGACCTACTTCCTCAGTATTGGCTACGTGGGTTCCACCGTCGGCTTGGAGATCAAGCCCTTCTATTTCCACCACTCGAACTTCTTGAATCGCAGGAGGCAGGAGGTTGATTTTCGTTCGGATCAGGTCAGGGATCTGGAAAGCTTCATCGCGCGGCAAGATTGCAGTCTTAACGGGTCGAGCCGCACCGACCTCTACATTAATCTTCTCTTCGATCTCGACGACGAGTTCCTTATGCATGGACTCAAACTCAAAGTCCATTCGCCCACGTAATGGCTGCATATTTCCGCCGGTTACGCTTGCACCATAATCTCGCCATATCACCCCGCATAGGATGTGCATCGCGGTGTGGACGCGCATAAGCTGGTAGCGTCGCTCCCAATCCAATTCGCCCTCCACCTCCGCGCCGGCTTCGGGCGGGTCCCCATCAATTTCATGCCAGATCTCACCATCGACCTTGCGAACTCGTTTTACGGACAAGGTTTGGTCCCCCGATTGAAATACACCGAAATCGCAGGGCTGTCCCCCACCGCCGGGGTAGAAAGCGGTCCGGTCCAGGGAAATACCGTGCTCCGAGATATCCGTCACCTTTGCAGTGAAGGTCTTCAAAAACGAGTCTTCGTGGAACAGCAATTCCGTCATCGTTCAATCCCTTCTTTCCAGGGGTAGAAAGTGACACTTAATAAATCCCGTTCAACCCCGCATAAATATTAAAAGCTCCCGTCCCAAACAGGGACGAGAGCACATTACTCCCGTGGTACCACCCTGATTCCCGACACACAACGGGCTCTCAGTCAAGTACGACCAATAAAATCCTTGGTTTATACCTGCGCCCATGGTAACGGCTGGCGATCCCGGCTTCCTTACTTGCGATGTACTGCGTTCGGGTTGCAGCTCCGGAGGGATTTTCCGACTGCTATCCTGACCCGGCTCTCACCACCCCCGGGCTCGCTGACAGGCAGACTCAGGCGTACTCGTCTCCATCAAGGCTTTTTTCTTCTATTGAATTTACTTACGCATTATGCCATAGACGCAAATATGGGTCAATGACTCTGTGCTTACACCGTCTCAAACCGATTCTGATGGACCAGATCTTCGTGACCGAAGCCATCCAGAATTGCTTGAGCCTGATCACGGAATCTGTGCATTCCGGGGTGCTTCGCTTCTGAGTCACCAGACACATGATTACGAACGAGTTGGCTATCACCGCTGACATCAATCGATCCATCAGTAGAAACGGGATCGCGATGATGAATTTCTTCGAATACCGCTTCAACCCGCTAGGAGCACCAAGTATGCGGATTCATAATTCGTTCCCATCCCGAATTCCAATCGCACTGTCTCATCAGGCTGCCGCGTCCCATTTAATCGTCGGACGGATCCGTAGACAAGCCCGGGATTTCCGCGGCTGCTCCCGTCAAATTTAAAATAAGTCTCATCATGAGACTTTTATAAGTACGTCGCTTGGAAAGG
>SOIH01000138.1 GCA_004376895.1 Anaerolineales bacterium
GAGCCCGCAGGCTCTGCCTGCGATTTAAAAGACCCAGAAGTTAGGTTGAGATAGTTACGGCGTCGAAAAGGGCTTCCCTGACCCCATTTTCACTCATGCTAAATACCCCCTAAGTACCACCCGAATTCACATCATCATAGAAGGGCAGGGTTGAGATAATTTAATCCCAGCCATTCATTAACCAAAGGAAGCAAGGGTCAGACTAATTCCTCCTTCATCGCCATACCCAACCGATAGATGCCTTCGTTGATCAACTCCTCGTTGGCATAGGAGAAGTTCAGACGCATCGCCTGGTCACCACCCTCCCCGCCGGGGTAAAAGGCAAAACCGGGCACAAAAGCCACATTCATCTCTAACGCTTTGTCGATGAACTCTCGCGTCTTGATTTGTCCAGGTGTCTGCGCCCAAAGGAAGAGCCCACCTTTCGGCCGGGTGTAAGTGCACTCCTGCGGCCAATGCTCGGCGATGGCGTCCATCATCATGTCCCGTCGCTGGCTGTAAACACCACGTAGCCTCTTCACATGCTGACGCAGAATTCCTCGCTGGCAAATATCGTTGACGACCATCTGAATGAAGGTTCCTGTATGCAGGTCGGCTCCTTGTTTGGCTTGCACAAAGCGGGTGATGATCGGTTTCGGTGCTACGACATAGGCCAGGCGGATGCCCGGTGTGAGCGTCTTGGAGAACGTGCTCAGATAAATCGTCCTTTCGGGTGCGAGTCGAAAGATCGGGGTAATGTACTCCCCCTCATAGCGCAATTCACCGTACGGGTCATCCTCGATAATCACGAGGTCATGTTCGCGCGCGATCTCCACCAGGCGCTCTCGTCGTTCCAGAGGCATCGTCGTTCCGGCGGGGTTATGGAAATTCGGCAGCACGTAGATCAATTTATGGTCATGATCGGATTCGAGAATCGCTGGCAGATCATCGATGATCAAACCCTCCCCGTCAATCGATAGCGTACAAAATCTCGCCTCATACGATTCCCAGGCCTGCAGGGCGCCCAAGTATGTTGGTGCACTGGTGATCATGCAGTCACCAGGATCGATGAATAGTTTGCCGATGAGGTCCAGAGCTTGCTGCGAGCCATTGGTCATGATGATATTTTCCGTCTCGACCAAGATCCCGTACTTTGACAGCATCTCCGCAATGAATTGCTTCAGAGGTTGATAACCCTCGGTTGGGCCATACTGCAATGCCTCCTCTCCCTGCGTACGCAGGACCTCCTTGCATGCTTCTCCGAACTCGCGGATTGGGAAGAACTCTGGTGCAGGGAGACCGCCGGCAAATGAGATGATCTCTGGTCGAGCGGTGAACTTGAGAATCTCGCGGATGAAGGAAGGTTTCATACCCTTCGTGCGTTGGGCTAACCGCTTCTCCCATCCTATATCATCGACTTGCGTGATGAATTCTTCGTTATTCGTCATGTATTCCTCCCTTACGCTACATGTTGATTGTGCCTCGACCCCTTGAGGAAGGCAACTGGTTGAAAGCACTTCGCGTATTGGATATTCATCCTTCATTTGAAAACATGCGCAGCAATAAGGCTGCAATCTGTGGTTAAAGCAAACAGGCCTCCCGGCAAATGCAGGAGGTCTGGTAGTTTAAAAGAAAAGCCCCTTGGCGATGGCCTACTCTCCCAGGCCGCTTCCAGCCAAGTACCATCGGCGCTGACGGGCTTAACTTCTGGGTTCGGGATGGGACCAGGTGTACCCCCGCCGCTTAAATCACCAAGGGACAATTTCACAAAGCATGAAATTGATTAGACCGAATATGCCGTAGAAGAGCGTCAATTTCTCCGCACCACAGGTTAAGCCCTCGGCCATTAGTACGGCTTAGCTGAACACATTGCTGTGCTTACACTTGCCGCCTATCAAGCAGGTAGTCTACCTGCGGCCTTACTCCCTTAACGGGATGAGGGATCTTATCTTGGGGCGAGTTTCCCACTTAGATGCTTTCAGCGGTTATCTCTGCCAGACGTGGCTACCCAGCGATGCCGTTGGCACGACAACTGGCACACCAGAGGTCTGTCCACTCCGGTCCTCTCGTACTAGGAGCAGCTCCTCTCAAATCCCTTACGCCCACAGCGGATAGAGACCGACCTGTCTCACGACGGTCTGAACCCAGCTCACGTACCGCTTTAATGGGCGAACAGCCCAACCCTTGGGACCTTATACAGCCCCAGGATGCGATGAGCCGACATCGAGGTGCCGAGCCTTGCCGTCGATGTGAACTCTTGGGCAAGACTAGCCTGTTATCCCCGGGGTAGCTTTTATCCGATGAGCCACGGCCCTTCCACTCGGTACCGTGGGATCACTAAGCCCGACTTTCGTCTCT
>SOIH01000210.1 GCA_004376895.1 Anaerolineales bacterium
TCTATTCTGTCAATATAAATTAAAAGCAGGAGGCCCAGAGCCTCGCTGCCTGGTTAAGAAAATGGAGATATTAGACGTAATTATCTATGTAAGCAATTGGTGGATGGCTTTATATTATACGCCGCCACCACCTACCATTGGGCAACGAGCCATGATAGTGGCAACCTCCTTCTTAGATTTGTATTCCCTCATACGTACCTTACCCCATGCCTCTCAACGGATTCTTAACGAAAAAACCTATCTAGCAATTAGGGTCATAGGAGCTCAGGACTACTGAGTGCGACATTGATTCTAGCGAATAATTAGCAGGGTTTATTAACTGATGAGTCGCGTGTAGAGCTCTCGTACTTCATCCGGTGGGTCTAAACCCAGTTCATCAGAAAGAAGGCGAACATAGTGCTGATAGTGCTCGACGACCTCGCTCCGGCGCCCCAAGCGCCCGAGTGCTTCGAGGAAGTGCATGTTGGTGTCATCACGGTAGGGATCGATCTCCAACGCCTGCCGCAGTGTTTGAAGCGCCCTTGCGGGTTGATCTCTCATCATCGCTTCCTGCGCGTGCTGCGCCAGGAGGTCCAGGTACCGCAGTTCCAGCGCTCTCCGCCGCTCAAGGACCCAGTCTGAGGAGAATTCCGGCAAAAGAGATCCGCCATAGGAATTGATCGCCTCGGTGAGGGCGAACATCCGCCGCGGATCACCAGGTGGCAGCCCCGCGGCAACATCGGCAGCACGTTCGAACCGCTCGACATCATACTCGAGCGGGATTTCGAGATTGACCGAATAAGCCGTGCCCTCATGCAGGATGACATCCTTTCCAAACATCCTGCGCAAACTGTAGATCGCCGTGTGCAGATTGGCGACCTGACGCCCCGGCGGGTGATGCGGCCAAAAACTTTCGAGCAGCACATCGCGCTCGACTTGACCACAGTCGACGAGGAAGAAGAGCACTTCGCGCGCCAGGGGTTTGAGCTCCGAAGCATCTTGTCCGCCCAGAGCGCGGGTTTGTCCTAAACCGAGCATGGTAAGCGTATCTGGTGGAGCGACATCCTCGATCGTCTCCTGATACTGCTGCGACACCACTCGCATCGCCTCGATGCGGCGCAGGATCAAAGCCAGCACAGGATGTTTGCCGGCATGGGAACGGGCAAAACTTCGCATCTCCTCATCGAAGGTCATCTCCCCGGCCAGAAGCTGTTCGGTCCCATTCGCCCCAGCCCAATCGAGCGTTTCTGTGATCGAGGTGCCGGCGGCTTCAAGACTACCGATTGTCAACTCAGATTTAGCCTTTATATAATAGGCTTTCGTCTTCCAAGATGCATCAAGCTTCGCCTCCCCCGCGAGAAGATGTTCCATCGAATCCTTCACATGCTTTGGTCGAATCTCAACCTCGAGTGCACCCAGTTGTATCTGCACTATTGGGGAGAGACTCCCCTTCTCATCCAACGAGACTGCCCGGCTGAGCCATTCATTCGCAAGCGAATTCCCTCCTCTCCGCCGATGGAGAACACTCGTTTGAACGCAACCGTAGCGGATCCATTCGGGGTCATCGATTTGAATGGCGATCGTCAGCGCCTGACCGTAGAGTTCTGCCGCCTGGAGCGCAAGATTCAGGTCTGAAAAAAGGTCCGCCTGCCCGAAGAGAATAATCGCTTCATGCCGCAGGCTTGCCCCCTGGCGGGCGTATTTCAAACCTTCAGCATACAGCTCTAGTGCCTCCTGGTAGCGCCCTTGAAGGTGTGCCAGGTATGCCAGGTTGTTGAAAGATCCCGCCAAGGGCAAAGGATTGCCCAGCTTCAAGAGAATTTCATGGACGCGGAGGCTTGTAGCTAGAGCTTCACGCGTCAAGCCGAGTGCGGATTTATAGAGCGCTTCATCAAGCAGTGTGGCGGCGAGCGTGTTTAGGGATTCCGTGCCTTCAAGAAGTTTCACCGCTCTCTGAATTTCCCTCAACGCCACTTCATAATTTCTATCCCGCTGTGCCGCGATCCTCGCTCGCGTTCTGAGAAGTGATACCCGCAAAAACCTGCTCCCCCGTTTTGCTAAAATACTCTCGGCTTTTGTCCCTGCCTCCTCAGCCTCCGAATATTGCTCCCTTCGTATGCAGATATGTGCTTGATGGAGTTCCACAAGCGCCTGATCAGCCTTGCTCGCGCTTGAATCAAGCATCTGATCCGCGTGCAGAACAGCTTCTTCCATTCGATCGATGTTACCTTGATCGAGGTATTGGCGAGCGAGATTTAAATGGACGCGCGGGACGGCAACATCCACATCCCGCATCATCTCCGCCCATGATTCCAACGTCCGCCAGCGCCCCCGATCATAAAGATCTTCCGCATATTTCTCAGCTAGGCGGGCCGCCTTCTGCTGATCACCCGCATTGAAATATAATTCGACGGCCTGTTCGATTGACCCGCCTTCAGCCAAATGTTTCGCCGCTCGGATCTGTAAAGTTCGGAGTTTCTTTGGATCTGCGCCGCGGGAGGAGGCCAGCAGGAATTCCCTGAACTGAGGATGGTACTCGTAAATGCGCGGGCTCTCATTCGTCGCCGAGACGAAAAGCCCCCCGCGCAGCAGGCGGGTCAGGTAGCGCTGGCTGTCCTCACGCTTGAGCACCTCGTCACAGGCGTCCGCAGTCATCACGGGGAAAACCGAGGAATCGAGCATGAACCGCCGTAGGTCATCCGGCTGGCGATTTAGCACAATCGAAGCCAAGTATTCATAGACCATCGGGCGGGCTTCAAACACGAGTGAGGGGATGTCTTTCCCGGAGATCTCCCCCGAGAGGATCAATCCGGTGATCCAGCCTTTCGTCTCATCCAAGAGCCTATCGGCATGGTCTTCCGTCAGAGAGATGCCGGATTGGATCCTGGCCATATCGATGATCTCAACCCGCGTGAGTGCCAAGTCTTGAGGTCCCATCCCCCCGAGATCACCAGCTGCCATGAGTCTTGCAAGCGAGACTTCAATAACCTCCCGCCCCGCGGCGATGAGTGTCACCTGTTCGGGAAGGACCTCGAGCAGGGTGTCGATAAACGCTAATGTGGATTTTGAAGAATTTATGAGGTGGATGTCGTCCAAAACGATCACAAAAGTGTTGCTGATATTCGCATCGATCACTTCTGCAAAAATGTGAGCTAACGCTTCTGGAGGGGTACTAAAGAGTTTCTCCAGGTCGATTGCATCCTTTATGCGCCGGAAACGCTTCTGGAGAGAGTTGTTAAGGATACTGGCGAAGCGCAAGACATCACGGTCGGCCTCTGTGATCCTCACCCAGCAGACCGGAAGGTCGGTATGGGCAGTGAAGTCCGCCAATAGCGTGGTTTTACCATACCCCGGTGGAGCTGCGATGGCGATTAATTTACGGGGGATATCGGCATGGAGTTCGTCGACCAATCGATCACGATGCAGCTTGGTCTGATCGAAGGTCGGCGCTGTTATAGCATGCCTGAGAACCGAATCGAGTTTCGCCACTGGGATCTATTCGCCCTCCCCCGTCGTAGAGAAGGCAGTCTCCTTCCGGTCGACCTCTCCGAGTTCTTCGTAGATCAATCGTGTAGATAACTGATAGGCTGAAGATATGGGATTCCCACGCAGGTGCGCGGTGAAGTTTAACTCCGGGGTTGTTACACCGATGATGCTCATACTCGCCGACTCTTCGCCGTCCTGATCAAGCACGATCACATCGAGATCTGGGGGGACTTGGAAGGGAGTGAGCTCCAGTGTGACTCGAATTCGTTTCCCATCCGGATAAGGGTCGATGTGGACCGACTGTATCCGCACCTCCTCAGGAGGGACAGGTGCGCCTTCTGAATCTTCAATCTGAATGAACATCGAATAACAGTCACAGTATAAAGTATAATTTACGGATAACAAACGCCAATTTTATACAATTTACCCCCCACCCCCATTAGTGCCAGGTAGCATGTTTCGTACCTATCCATCTTAGACCCGCACCTTCCATGCTGGATAACCCCCAGATCTGGAAACCGATGCGGCGATGGAATATACTAAACCTACCCTTTACAGCCAACCATAGCACCATTGAATGGTACCAATTCACGCTCCTCAATCCTCCTAAACAATCCTGCACCTTCTACGGAGCAAAATCAAAGCCTCCGTCCTCCGTACCTATAACTCCTCTGGCATGGATGGGCGGTGGTAGAATAATCCCCTGTGAGAGTGCTTTTGGATTATCGTTATGAAAAAATCGATCAGAATATCCATAAGTCCATTCTCCAATTTCCTAACCAATGACTAATTATGCTTAAGGGAGTCTTCCATGTCTGTAATTCAACCCGCACTCGAGTATGCCCAAAATAACAAAGACGCCTCTCTCGAGGATCTCAAAGCGATCCTGCGAATCGCATCCATCTCGACACTTCCAGAGCATGAAGGGGATATCAGCCATGCGGCGGAATGGCTGTCGGGTAAATTACAGGATTTAGGTTTCGATTCTGTCGAAATCATGCCCACTGCGAAACACCCAATCGTGTATGGCGAGTGGTTGAAAGCCGGACCCGACTCCCCCACCATTCTCGTCTATGGTCATTACGACGTCCAGCCCGTAGATCCGCTCGATGAGTGGGAGAGTCAACCTTTCGAGCCTGAAATCCGGGGCGATAACCTCTATGCGCGCGGCGCTTCCGATATGAAAGGCCAGCTCGTCGCCATCCTCAAAGCGCTAGAGGCCATGGTTCACGCCGCGCACATGCCTCTGAATTTGAAATTCATGTTTGAGGGCGAAGAAGAGATCGGCTCCCCGAGCCTGCCAGCGTTCATCGAAGAGCATAAAGACCTGCTGGCAAGCGATGTATGTCTGAATACCGACTCCGGGATCCTCGCTCCCGACCAGCCTGCGCTCACAATCGCGTTGCGTGGTCTAACATACTTCGAGATCCGGCTTCAAGGGCATAAGTCGGACCTCCACAGCGGGACATTTGGCGGCGTGATCGACAACCCGGCGATTGTGCTCTGCCAGCTCGTAGCAGGCATGCGCGATCGACAGGGGAAAATCCTGTTGCCAGGCTTTTATGATGACGTGCGTGAGCTGACACAGGAGGAACGAGATATTCTTCCCTCGCTTTCAGATGAGTGGTGGCTGGAAAGCTCCGGTACGCAAACACTATTTGGCGAAGACAGATACACACCGACAGAGCGCGCAACCACCCGCCCAACCCTCGACATCAATGGCCTACTCAGCGGTTTCACCGGCGAGGGCTCAAAGACAGTATTACCGGCGAAAGCGATGGCGAAAGTCTCGATGCGCCTTGTTCCAGATCAGGTCCCCGAACGAATTCAAGAGAGCCTGATCAAGTACATGGAGGAGAACACCCCACCCACCATGACATGGGAAATCGAGGATTTATCGAGCGCCACGCCGGCGATCATCGAACGCGATTCTGAAGCCGTCAAAGCCGCCTCTCAGGCGCTGGAAATCGTCTGGGGCATCGCCCCCGTCTTCAATCGCGCTGGCGGCACCGTCCCTGTCGTATCATTGATCAAAGAGATTCTAGGTATCGACAGCCTCATGCTGGGCTTCGGCCTCCCAAACGACAACATCCACGGGCCTAATGAGAAACAGCACCTGCCCAGCTTCTACCGTGGCATCGAGACCTTCATTCACTTCATCGAAATATTCTCCGGGACTAATAAGTCAAAGGGATAAGGAACTCTATGGAAGAACGTCTCCCCAACTATGGCGGCCAAGCGGTAATCGAAGGTGTGATGATGCGCGGCCGAAAGACCTGTGCCGTCGCTGTCCGCTCTCCCGACCAATCCATTCAAGTCGAGATGCAGCCGCTTGGCTCTCTCTACCAGAGCCGCCTTATCCAGACTCCCTTCATCCGCGGGCTTTTCATTCTCTGGGATGCGTTAGTTTTGGGCATGCGGGCGTTGACCTACTCTGCCAACATGCAATCCGAAGAGGATGAACAGCTCGATGGCTTCGCAATTATCTTGAGTCTGGTATTTTCGCTGGTTATTGGCGTGGGTTTATTCTTCCTCCTGCCAACAGGGGCAGCCTACTTGCTCGAGCGATTTTTGAATTTAGCGCCTTTCTGGTCAAATGCTGTAGAGGGACTGATTCGTCTCCTCCTACTCATCGGGTATATCTGGGCAATCGGATTCATCCCCGACATCCGCAGGGTTTACGGCTATCACGGCGCAGAGCACAAGACCATCAACGCGTTCGAGGCCGGCGCCGCTCTCGAGGTAGATCAGGTCCAAAATTTCCCCAGGGAGCACCCACGCTGTGGCACGGCTTTCCTGCTGACGGTCGTGGTTTTCTCCATTCTGCTCTTCAGTGCAATCGGACCTCTTTCACTGATCCCGCGCTTGTTAAGCCGGATTCTGCTTCTCCCGCTGCTCGCCTCGCTGGCGTACGAATACATACGATTCTCAGCTAACCTATTACGTTTCAACTGGGCGAAGCCTCTGGTCGCCCCTAATCTTTGGCTCCAGCGCTTGACCACCCGTGAACCAGACGCGGATATGATTGAGGTCGCAATTTCTGCTTTCGAAGCGATGAGGGCGGAAGAACGAACTTCGGAAGAAGTGGTCATCTAACGATCGCTGCCAATCCTCAATCGCCAGCATTTCTATAGCCGTCCGTAATTTCCACAATCTTCCTCTGCTTATGCGCGTTTGACACCTGTCTAGAAGTGGTGACCGCACTGTCCTCCCCCACACAGAACAGCCTCCTACAGCCTTCTCATGCGCCTTCTATCTCACATGTGATCTATATACCGGCAAATAAGCGTTGCTCCATGGTCATAATAATTTCTTCAGCGAGCGAAGGTTCAACCTGAAAAAGTTGAACACACCAAGTGATTCCCCATTGATATTATTCCCGCTGCGACGGCTAAAAATCCCCCCTATGCATGTTTCATTGACGCCCTCCTGCGCGCTGGGTACAATCCATTCATAGAAAGGGTAGCCGGTGACAGCACACATTCATTTACGAGATCAAGAGTTCAAAGTGCGGTCGGGGATGACGATTCGCTCCGCTCTCCTACGGTTGGATATCCAGCCTGAAGCAGTACTTCCGACACGTGATGGCGAGCTCCTAACCGATGATGAGATTCTTCAAGAAGGTGATGAAATTCGCCTTATCGCCGTCATTTCTGGAGGCGCACATTAATCCCTCGCCGACACTCAGCAGCAGACGATGAAATGCCGGAAATGCGGCGAGAAAGCCGCGATCCATATGCGTCAGCACAAACTGGCCCTGTGCAAGAATCACTACCTCGATTGGATCCCCGAACAAACCCAGCGGTTTATCCACGACTACAAGATGTTTAGCCCCGCGGATCGAGTTCTCGTAGCAGTCTCAGGCGGCAAAGACTCGCTAGCTCTCTGGGACGTGCTATCACGGTTGGGCTACCAAGTTGACGGACTCTACATCGGGCTGGGGATCGATGACGGCAGCGGCTACTCGACCGAATCCCAGCGTATAACCGAGGATTTCGCAGCCGAGCATAAGCTGGATCTGATCACTTATGATATTGAAGAGCATGAAGGGTCGGATATCCCAACAGCAGCATCCATGACGCGCCGTGGCAGGGACAGGCCCTGCTCGATTTGTGGGCTCTCCAAACGGCATATTATGAACCGCGTTGCCATCGAAAATGAATATGACGTTCTGGTGACCGGACATAATTTGGATGATGAAGCCGCTGTCCTCTTCGGAAACACCTTAAACTGGCTAACTGCATACCTCCAACGTCAGGGACCGGTTCTTCCGAATCGCTCGGGTTTAGTCAAAAAAGTAAAACCATTCTTCCGTTTCTATGAGCGCGAGACAGCAGCTTATGCCCTATTACTGGGTATCGAATACATGTATGATGAGTGTCCCCATGCTGTCGGCGCAAAAAGCATCTACTACAAAGTACTGCTGAACAGGCTTGAGGCGGACCGACCAGGAGCAAAGCTATCTTTTTACTTATCCTTTTTGCGAGCGAAGGAAACGATGAATTTTAATTCGGAGGGTGATGATGTGGAGCTGATGCTTCACCCCTGTACATCCTGCGGACAACCGACATCAGCTCCCGATCTCTGCACATACTGCCGAACATGGGCAGAAGTCCGCGACAAGATGGTAACGATGCTAGAACAAGGGATAGAATCATGACGGAAGCTTCAGATTTGGATGGCCTCACTATTCTCGGAGGAAAAGTAGAACCGGACCGGAAACTCGAGACGTTCCCCAATCATCATCCTGATCGTCCGTATGTGGTGCGCTTCGAAACAGACGAATTCACTTGCATCTGTCCGGCTACAGGGCAGCCTGACTTTGCCCATATTACCGTTGAATATATCCCCGCGGAAAAGATCCTCGAGTCGAAATCGTTCAAACTTTACTTGTGGTCCTTCCGGAATGAAGGTGTATTCCACGAGCATGTAACGAACTTGATTCTGGATGACCTGGTGAAAGCGCTCGAGCCACGCTGGTGCCGGGTTTCAAGCAAGTTCAACGTTCGCGGCGGCATCGTAATTACAGTCGAAGTGGAACACGGTGAAAGAGAAGAATAAGTAGATGATGGGCTATCGTTGGTACCACCTTGTCCTTTCTGTTTTTGTTACGACACTCATTGTGTCGAATATCATCGCCGTGAAGGTTATTGCGATCTTCGGACTCATCCTTCCAGCCGCGGTGATCTTGTTTCCCGTAGCCTATATTATTGGCGATGTGCTCACCGAGGTATACGGGTATGGAAGAGCGCGTCAAGCGATCTGGATCGCCTTCGGCTGCAATCTTCTGGCTGTCGCTGCGATCTGGGTTGCTGGGCTCCTGCCGCCCGCATCGAGCTGGACAGTCGGAGCGCTCAACGGACCAGAAGAGGCAACACAAGCCTTCCGGGCGATCCTCGGATTCACTCCCCGGCTGTTGTTAGCATCCTTTATTGCTTATCTGGCTGGAGAGTTTGTGAATGCCTTCATACTGGCGAAGATGAAGATCCTCACACAGGGTCGATATCTCTGGACGCGCACGATCGGCTCTACTTTGATCGGGCAAGGCATAGATTCTCTACTTTTCATCTCAATCGCCTTCTTTGGTGTGCTTCCCTCATCGGTCCTTGTCTCCGCCATCCTGGCTCAGTGGCTCGTCAAAAGCGCCTACGAGGTGCTCGCCACCCCGTTGACATATCTGGTTGTGAACGCTCTCAAGCGCGCCGAGGGTATTGACGCTTTCGACACCAATACTGACTTCAGCCCGCTTCACGTAGGCTGACTCATTAATAACTAAGGGGCGAACCAACGGCTCGCCCCAATAGGATGGTTAGCTGAAACAGTAATTTGGGTGGTTCTGTTGGCCGGGCTGCCCTTTTTACGACAAGCCCCTTCTCCAAGTAAGCCTTATCATCCTCCCAGCTTATGCAGTTTCGAGGTAATACTCGACTTCCCAATCCATCACACGGGTGCGATATTCATCCCACTCCGCCTGTTTCGCCCGAGTGAAGGCTGTGTAGGCTTCCTCGCCAAGTGTATCTTTAATGACGGAGTCACCATCCAGTTCTTGAAGCGCCTCCGACAACGATCCGGGTAGTTGGCTGATGCCGATTTTCTGAAGGTCACGCTCCTCCATCTCGTAAATATTGAGATTATTCACTGGCGGTGGACACGGCAGGTCTCGATCAATTCCATCTAAGCCTGCAGCGAGCATCGCTGCGAATGCGAGATAAGGATTGCAGGAAGGGTCAGGGAACCGCAGTTCAACACGGATCGAGGTTTCCCGTCCTTCTGAATAGCTTGGAATGCGGATCATCGCCGAACGATTAATTTGCGCCCAGCACACATATACCGGTGCCTCATACCCCGGCACAATCCGTTTGTAGGAGTTGACCGTCGGTGCGACGATTGCTGATAAAGCCCGTGCATGTTCGATCTGACCGGCGATGAACCCATAAGCCATCGAAGAAAGATAGTGCTCATCTTCTGCGTTAAAGAATAGGTTTTTTCCATCCAAATCGAAAATCGACTGATGAGTGTGCATCCCGGATCCGTTTATTCCGAAGATCGGTTTGGGCATAAATGTCGCAATCAACCCTTCCTGCGCTGCTAGAGCGCGGATTGTGTATTTCAAAGTCACAACATTGTCAGCAGCCTTTAAGGCGTCGGAAAAGCGAAAATCAATCTCGTGCTGGCCGAGCGCTACCTCATGGTGGCCCATTTCGATCTCTAACCCCATGCTCGCAAGAGCCGCCATCAGCGACGCCCGAACCCGCTGCGCCTCATCACTTGCAGAGAAGTCGAAGTATCCGCCAACATCATGCGGAACAGGGTGAATTGCATCCGGTCCGTTTCTACGCAGCAGGAAGAATTCAGGTTCTGGTCCGATATTGAACTGCCAACCCCGTTCTGAGACCCGTGAGAGGGCACGCTTTAACACACCGCGTGGATCCCCGGGAAATGGTGTTCCATCGGGCAAGTAGATATCACAGAAAATCCGCGCCCTTCTGCGTTCCGGCTGAGACCAAGGAAGAATGCAGTACGTACCGACATCCGGCATCAGGCGCATATCGCTTTCCTGGATCCGAGCAAACCCTTCTACAGAGGATCCATCGAACCAGATCCCCTCCTCAATCGCAACTTCCAAGCGATTGACTGGAATGTCTAAACTCTTGACGACGCCAGTGACATCTGTGAACTGCAAACAGATGAACTTCACACCGTCTTCTTGTACACGCTTGATGATTTCTGTAGGCATTTGACTCCTCCTAATGGCTATTCGATGGCCGGATTAAGAAAAAAGGCACGCAGGGCGCGCCTTGGGTTCAACCCGACTTCATCGCCCTTCCGGTATTGTGCAGTTCAAGGATGGATTCAATCCTTGTCCTGGCCACCGCACTCCATTTGTCCCGCTCGTCACCGAGCGGATTTATGAGAGCACTTTCTCGGAAGGGAGAGAGGAGCTTGTGGCAAACTCCGGAGGCATCCGCTGATCTGGTCGATTTTCCCTTTGGTTATTACCCAAAGGTTAGCCCCTCCTAGCAGAGGGGAACCTCCACCTCGTTGTCTCACACCTTGGCGTGAGACCCATACGCTGATCTCCCAATATTCAATTGTGGCACCCCCTATGGGGGATGTCGTGATTCTAGCAGACAGGTGTTTAGTCGTCAACCGGACGTATTCACTCACCCTGGGGTGGGGACAAATGAATGACGATTACGTGGCTCGTCTCCTCGGTGAGTCGGAATAAATGGGACATGCGAATTCCGGCAACCCATACGACTTCATCCCCGGAAACAACAATCGGCCAGCGTGCCCGCGCCAACTCAGGAATGCGGTTATTGATCATGATGTCAGACACCTTCGTTGTCCCATCAAGGCCCAAAGGTTGAATGCGATCGCCTGGCATTCGGGCTCTCACGCTGAGCGGCTCGGACACACGCGACCTATCAATTACGGCAAAATCCCCTTCTTGCGTGTTCAAATACGCCGGATAGCTCCCGGGGGCGATAGACTCGCTCATTGTAATTAGCTTCCATCCTCCTGAGAGTTCCACTTCTCCTGGGATCTGAACTTCCACTTGAACATCTCCAATGAGCTGCGGCAGACGATCGAATATGACGGGTAAGTCTGTGTGGTTGAGGAGAACTTCATCACCCAAGTCTCTCAACATCAGACCGGCAATTAGTGGGCGCGATGCCGGTCTCATTGGGTCAGATACGAACTGAATCGCTCGCTCAATAGTATCGAAACTGACATCTCGAGCGGCTGGTTGGAGTTTCTTAATCGCCGATCGGAGCAATGCCCGCTTCAGGGCCAGTGGTCTTCTCTCCATAGACTCCACTCGCAATAGGAGCGCAGATTCACCCTGAGATTCAAACACAGACTCCCAAGCGCTCGCGACCATTTCCTCTAAAAGATCGGCTTCTGCAGTCATAATGCGTGAAAGACGCAGAAGGATTTGACGGATCCCCGGGTTGTAAGTCTCTAACAGGGGAAGGAGCTCATGCCGGATACGGTTCCGAAAAAAAGTGTGGTCCATATTGCTTGGGTCGATGATAGGCTCCAAGCCCACGGCTCGGCAATGGTCCTCAGTCTGATCTCGATTCAAGATTAGCAAAGGGCGAATAAGCCTGATCCCCTGGGCATCTGCAATCCCCACCCAGGAATCGAGGGATGTATCGGGTAGTATGCCTCGCAACCCTGTAGGACCCGTCCCGCGTAGGAAATGCATTAGCACAGTCTCAACTTGATCATCTGCAGTGTGGCCCGTCGCGATCACCTGCACATCGTTTTTCTTGGCAACTCGCGCAAGGAAATTATAGCGAGCAAGCCGGGCTGCTTCTTCCAAGGAAACGCCGGATCCCGCCTTCAAAGCGATGTCTTGCTTCTCAATCTCGAAAGGGAGATTGTAGGATTGTGCGATACTCTTTGTATAGGATGCTTCATCGGAACTTTCTTGCCGCAATCCATGATCGAGGTGTGCACAGATAAGCGGATACCTTAGGTTGCATAAACTGTCCAAAAGGCAGAGGCTGTCCGGTCCACCTGAAACACCGATTACGACCCGATCTCCGGGGTTCAAGAGTTGGTGTTCCTTAATAAAATCGCTAACCTGCTCGTAACTTTGCATAGTAGGTGGATTATAGCATTGTGATGCACCGCAGCCCGAATTACCTAACATAACCATTCTAAAGAGCGTGTATCCTCAACCCTGCATGGTATAATCGCGCCTTAGCTCCAATGGAGGTTTTCCGCTTTGGCTTTCAACCCACTTAACTGGCTCCTGGGACTCTTCTCCCTAGACATCGGTATTGACCTCGGCACTGCGAACACTCTGGTTAACGTGCGTGGGAAGGGGATCGTGATCAACGAGCCATCTTGGGTCGCCATTGAGAAAAAAACCAAACGCACCCTGGCCATTGGCGCGGAAGCGAAGCAGATGGTGGGGCGAACGCCTGCAAATGTCATCGCCATTCGCCCGTTGCGCGACGGCGTCATCTCTGAATTCGATATCACTGAAAGCATGCTCGAATATTTCATCGCTAAGGCTCATGAACAGAGCCTCGTGCCGGTCCCCCGCCCGCGCATCGTTGTTGGCATCCCCAGCGGTGCAACAGAAGTGGAGAAACGTGCTGTGTATGATGCCGCGATGGCAGCAGGAGCGCGTGAGACCTACCTGATCGAAGAACCGACCGCGGCGGCATTAGGCGCGGACCTCCCCATCGGGGAAGTCCGTGGCTCGATGATCGTGGATATCGGCGGTGGGACGACTGAAATGGCAGTGTATTCGATGGGCGGGATCATCGTTTCCCGCTCGCTTCGTGTCGCTGGCGATGAGATGGATCAGGACATCGTCAATTACATCCGAAATAAATACAACTTGCTGATCGGCGAACGAATGGCAGAGAGAGTCAAAATTACGATCGGATCGGCATATCCTCTTAAAGAAGAAAAAACAATAAGCGTTCGCGGCAGAAACCTTGTGAGCGGCTTACCCGAGGCAATCGAAGTTTCATCCGTTGAAATTCGCGAGGCTGTGGCCGGATCGGTGAAGATCATCGTAGATACACTGCGGGACGCTATCGATGAGGTTCCACCTGAGCTTATCGCGGATCTCATGGAAGAAGGAATTGCTCTGGCAGGCGGTGGATCTCAGTTGCAGGGATTGACTGATCGACTCTCTAATGAACTTCGCATGCGTGTATGGCTCACGGATGATCCTATGACTTGTGTAGCCCGCGGGGCTGGTTTAATCCTTGACAACTTCGACACCCTTGGCCGCTTTCTCGTCGGCCTTGAGCGAACCCCCGGCTACTAATCAGCTTTAGGATTGGTCCCTGGCTCAAACGGGATCGGACTTATGAGACGCTTACCCCCAAGAGTCTTAATTGTATCTATCCTGCTCATGATCGCACTCAGCTTACTGATCCTGAATCTGAGCGGGTTCCTCCAACCTGTTCAAAACCTCGTAGCTCGTCCAATGATCTCAGTCCAATCCTGGTTTGCTCTCCGATTCTCAGCCCTGCGGGACGTTCTCGCTTCCCCTCGTGACATGGCAACTCTGCGCGGCGAGGTCAACCGCCTCGAGGCAGAAAACGCGCTGCTACAACAGGAGATCATCTCGCTCCGCGAGCAGGCTGCGGAAGCTGATGTACTTGCAGCGCTGCTCAACTATGCTCGCTCCCAGCCGCAGAGTCGATATCTTGCCACAAATGTTATCGGACGAGATGTGAGCCCCTTCATACGCTCGATCCTGATCGAAGGGGGATCCGACGCAGGGATCTCAAGAGGAATGCCGGTCGTAACCTCGCGAGGTCTAATTGGCCGGGTTGCTGAGGTTTTCGCTACCTACTCCAGGGTGCAGTTGATAACCGACCCGGAGATTGCAGTTAATATTAAGTTTCAGGAATCCCGAACTGAAGGGGTTCTCACAGCGCAGTTGAACGGCGAGCTTATCGTCGATCTCATCGACTTGAACGCTGAAATCAGTCAAGGAGAACTCGTCCTAACCTCCGGATTAGGTGGAAAATACCCGGCGGATATCCCAATTGGAAGGATATTGAGCATCCACCATAGAGATTATGATCTTTTCCAACAGGCAACCATTCAGTCTAGTGTGGAATTCGACCAGTTGAATATCGTCCTGGTAATCACTAATTTCCGCCCACTGATTTTTGAACAACCAAACCCATGATAAGGTGAAGTGTGGCTTACCTCCTAGGAATCCCGCTCCTGATCCTGCTCGCTATCTTTCAATCAACCCTTCTTGGAACGTTCCAATTTCTTGAGGGTCGACCCGATCTCATTCTACTTGCTGTCATTGGGTGGGGGTTAGCGGGAGGTTCCGAGGAGGCGATGGTTTGGGGATTGGTTGGAGGCATCTTTTTAGACATGCTTTCAGGTGTCCCCATTGGAACCACCAGTATTATACTCATCCTGATCGGGACGCTTGTGTCGCTCTTTGAACGTCGGATCTGGGAGGCTAATTTCCTGATGCCGTTAGGGGTCACTCTCGCAGGTTCGTTGCTATTTCACATCATGAGTCTGGGGGTACTCCTGCTTATGGGAAGAGAGATCGATTGGACATATGCGTTCTCGCGTGTGATCTTGCCTAGTTCATTCATCAATCTCCTCCTGGCTCTTCCAACCGCGCAGGCATTAAAGGGACTCCGAAGTCGGCTCTATCCACCAGAAGTTGAGATATAAGGTGTGATGGCATGAATGAAAATTCGAGTTTGCGCATCCCAGCCACCCGGCTCAGGATGACATACCTCATCATCATCGTGATATTGCTGATCTTCATCGGGCGCCTCTTCAGCCTGCAGATCATACAGGGTGAATCGTATCGCCAAATAGCAGACGACAACCGCTTCGACGACGTCAGTATCCCTGCACAGAGAGGCGTGATCTATGATCGAAATGACTTCCAATTAGTCAGGAACATCCCAGAGTATCGGGTTATGGTCACACCTGCGCTGCTTCCGGACAGTAACGCCGAGAAAGAGTTGATTTATAGGCGAATCTCCGGCTTAACCGGTGTTCCTCTGGATCAGGAGGGACCTATAGCCGCTCCCTGCATCCCTGGTCGCGGTGTTCTTCAACTAATCAACGAGGGTCTAACAAACCGACCTTTTGACGCCTGGCCGATCGCCTGCGACGTTGATGAAACGGTTGCTAGAGTGTTACGCGAGGAACAAATCGACCTCCCGGGAGTGAGCGTAATCGCAGTGCCCGTTCGTGACTACACGACCGGCGAGCTCACCGCCGCCATGGTCGGTTACATGGGTCCGATCCCGGCCGGTCTGGCGGACTATTACGAGGAGCTGGGCTTCCTCAAGGAGCGCGATAAGATCGGTTATGCCGGCATCGAGGTTGGTTATTTGGGAATGTACCAGGAAATCCTCGCCGGTCAGAATGGCCTCAAGCTTGTCGAACGCGATGTCGCCGGTCAGTATCTGCGCGATGTGGGGACTTTTACCCAGCCCATTCCCGGTAACAATATGCGCCTGACCATTGACACGCGGCTCCAGGCAGCGGCCGAAACAGCATTGCGCAATCGGATGGACTTCATCAATCGCTACTCTGGGGAAGAACGCACTCCACTCGGCGTTGTCATCGCCATGAACCCGCAAACCGGAGAAATCCTGGCGATGGTCTCCCTACCGACGTACGAGAACAATCGTTTCGCCCGCTTTATCCCACAGGATTACTATCAACAACTGGAAGACGATACGCGCGGCAGCCCGCTGACGAACCATGCCATCGCCAGCGAGTTTCCACCCGGTTCAACGTTTAAAATGGTCACAGCCGTCGGTGCCCTCAATGAAGAGGTGATCACTCCCGATCGGAAATTATTCGATCCAGGCAAAATTACGATCGAGAATAAATACTTCCCGCAAGACCCTGGGAAGGCGAAGGATTTCATCTGCTGGAAACGCGAGGGGCATGGGGACGTTGATTTTGTGCATGGGATCGCCTGGTCCTGCAATGTTTACTTCTATAAGATCGGCGGCGGATATCCTGGTGAGATCGAGGACGGTGGGCTTGGGGTGACAGGAATTAACACATATGCTCCAGCACTAGGTTACGGTGCCCCTCTGGGGATCGATCTCCCAGGTGAGGAGGACGGACTCATTCCGGACGAGGATTGGAAGCGCATCAATTTGGGTGAGAACTGGTCAACTGGGGACACCTACAACACCGTGGTTGGGCAAGGTTTCGTAGCCGCAACACCTCTCCAGGTACTCACTTCAATCGCCACAATTGCAAATGGCGGTCGTGTAATGTGGCCTCACATCATACAGGAGGTCCTCGATGGAGAAGGCAATATCATCCAGCGCTACGAACCATGCGTACTCTGGGATATTGGCGACGGGGTGCTCACCCCATTGGAAGAGATCGGTGCAAACTGTCCAACAATGCCTGCTGAACTTCGAGAATTTGTTCAGAACAGCCGCTCTGAAAGCCCTGACGTGCTGGTCGACCCAGCGGTAATCGAGTTAGCCCAAGCAGGAATGCACCTGGTCGTTACCGATCCGGACGGGACTGCATACGGTCGCGCCGATCTCGAAACGATCTCCTCCGCCGGGAAAACTGGCACAGGAGAATTTTGCGACCAAGTGGTTTACCAGCAAGGTCTCTGTAAACCTGGTGAATGGCCCACCCACTCCTGGTACGTTGCCTATGCACCCTTCGAAAACCCTGAGATAGCTGTGGTTGCCTTCGTTTATTACGGCGGTGAAGGAGCCATTACTTCAGGACCCATCGTAAGACAGGTGCTAGAGGCTTACTTCGAAATCAAATCGATTGATGCTGCCCGCGCCCAATAGTTGCATTCCTGATTTCGAACCTGATCAGTTCTATACTTCAATTACATAAACATTTTTTCTCCCAAAGGGACCACATCCGTCCACTCACAAATACGCTCGCTGCTATAATCGGCGCGCTTATCCACACAAGCTCTTGGCAACCATTGATCTTTCGACTAACTACTTAAGCCCCTCGTGGCTTTGTCTTTCTGAGTATCCCTTCGGCGTTGCTACCTACTCACTTCGGTCGGGGACTTCGCCCCCCAAACCCCTCTCCGCTTCGCTTCGGGGGCGCATGGCGGAACGGGGGACTTCGCCCCCCACAGAACGGGGGACTTCGCAGGATAAACTCCGCGACGAGAGAATCTCGCCCAACCACAGTGATCTTATATGCGTAACTGAGATTCTTCGCTCCCGACGGTCGCGCAGAACGACATCCTTGAGTCGTTACTCCTTCAATAGAAATTGAGAAAGTACGACTACTAGCTTTACATAATGACTTTTCCATGCGAGAGCTGCAAGTTGAATAGCACCAAAAACCGTCGCATGCTATAATCGCCAATCGAGATATTGATGAATACATCGCTTACGGTTAAGGGTATCCAAGACGGCCTTTTGATCACCTTGCCCGCCGGAGAGTGGTCGAATGTTACCGATCTGCTATTATCGACTGTCGCCGCGCAGGATGACTTCTTTCGCGGGGCTCGACTCGCAATCCAGATGGAGGATCGCTCACTGGGCGCCGCGGAGTTGGGCAGCCTGCGCTCCGCCTTGTCGGAGCACGAGGTTACACTCTGGGCGATTCTCTCGACTTCTGAAGCAACCCTGTCTGCAGCGGCCGATCTCGGGCTTTCGAAGGATATTGAATCACGCCATTCGGAAGACGATGACATCCCGGTTGACACCCAACTCCCTGGCGAGGAGGCAGTTCTACTCCAAAGGACTTTGCGTTCTGGACATAGCGTCCGTCACCCCGGGCACGTTATTGTCATCGGTGATGTTAATCCCGGCGCCGAGATTATCGCCGGAGGGCATGTTGTTGTCTGGGGACGATTACGGGGTACGGTCCACGCAGGAGCTGCCGGTGAAGAAAGTGCGATGGTATGTGCGCTCGACCTAGCTCCAACCCAATTACGAATCGCAGGGCACATCACAATATCGCCTTCGCGGCGGGGAAAACCCAAGCCTGAGCGAGCCTTCATTCGAGACGGCCAACTTATCGCAGAACCCTGGCAGGCGGGTCACAAGTAGAGAATTAGTCGACAAACGGAGAAGGGCATGAGCGCCACAATTGTCACAATAACTTCAGGCAAAGGGGGGGTTGGAAAAACAACAGCGACCGCGAATATCGGCGTAGCCCTTGCCTCAATCGGGGAGCGTGTCGTCTGCATCGACGCAGATATTGGGCTCCGGAACCTCGACGTCATCATGGGCTTAGAAAATCGCATCGTTTATGACTTCGTTGATGTTGTCGAGGGTCGCTGCAAGCTCCGACAGGCAATGATTCGAGACAAGCGCCTGGATAACTTGTTCTTGATCCCTGCCGCGCAAACGCGGGACAAAACGGCGGTATCTCCACAAGATATGGTCCGTCTTACAAACGAACTGCGACAGGAGTATGACTGGGTCCTGATCGATTCGCCCGCAGGAATTGAGCGCGGTTTCCGAAATGCAATCGCTCCTGCCGATCTGGTTCTCATCATCACCAACCCCGAAGTCTCGGCGGTTCGAGATGCAGACCGCATCATTGGTCTGATCGAAGCGGAGGAGAAAGGACCAGGGAAGCTGATCCTGAACCGGGTTAAACCGGAAATGGTGCGCCGGGGCGACATGCTCGGCACTGAGGATGTCCTTGATGTCCTCGCTATTGAACTAGTCGGCATCGTACCCGAGGACGAGACAGTCCTCGTAGCGACCAATCAGGGCATTCCTGTTGCGATGGATTCGAACAGCAAAGCCGGGCGGGCTTTCCATAACGTAGCCCGTCGTTTGAATGGGGAAGATATTCCATTCGCGGATTTTGGAGGACGCGATGGATTCTTCGGTCGGATTACCCGTATGATCAAGGCGGGAGGCGAATCATGAATTTCTTCCAGAAGGTAGGCATTGGCCGTTCCCGCAGCGCAAAATCCGCCAAAGAGCGGCTCCAGTTGGTCTTAATTCACGATCGAGCCGGTATATCCCCTGGAAAACTTGAAACCTTGAAAGATGATTTAATCAACGTGATCTCCAGACATATCGAGATCGAGACCGAAGCCGTAGAGATTACACTAACGAAAGAGCGAGATCAACATAGACTCGTAGCAGATATTCCGCTCGCTCCGAATCGCAAACGAAGGCATAGAATTTCTTAATCGATGCAAACAACCCGTATCTGGCGCCACTTCGACATATGGCTGTTGGCGGCTGTCGCCTTGTTGACAATTGCCGGTGTGGCGATGATCCAATCCGCCATCGGCGGGAACGAGGATCTCGCACAGACTGTACCGCGACAGGCGATCTACGCTTTGATCGGTCTAGTCGTATTAATCCTCACTGCCGCGATCGACTACCGCATCTGGTCCGCGCTATCCCGTGCATTGTACATGGTTGTCATAGGGTTTCTGGGGCTAATACTTGCGGCCGGGGTTGTCGGCTTCGGATCTGCGCGTTGGTTCAACATCGGCATCGTCAATGTCCAACCATCCGAGCTGGCGAAGATTCTCATGATCCTCGTCCTCGCAGACTACTTATCCAAACACAAGTTGGACATCGATCAACCAAAAACTATCCTCCGTAGTTTGGTGCTGGTCGGCGTACCGGCGATGCTTGTATTCCTCCAACCCGATCTAAGCACTGCAATTGTCTTAGCAGTAATCTGGGTTGCGCTAGTGTGGGCGGCAGGCGCGAGACCGAAACACCTGCTTGCCCTGGCAGGTGTTGGAGCGATGACGCCATTGATCGCCTGGCCTTTCTTGCAGAATTATCAGAAAGCGCGCATGATCACTTTCCTCTTTCCAGATCCAAACGCGCAATTCGGAGAAACCTATAACGTAATTCAGGCGCTTATCACGATCGGATCCGGGGGTTGGTTTGGTAAGGGCTACGGGAGCGGCACCCAGGTCCAACTGCGTTTCCTAAAAGTGCGCCATACGGATTTTATTTTCTCGGCAATGTCAGAGGAGTTTGGCTTCGTTGGTGCACTCATCTTTATCTTGGTTTTTATTTTCGTGATCTATCGCTGTTTACGAGCTGCAAGCATCGCCCGCGATCTTTATGGCGCTTTGATTTGCTACGGGGTTGCCATTCTCCTAGCATTCCAGGGTTTCTTTAATATTGGCATGAACCTTAAACTTCTCCCGGTCTCTGGTCTCCCCCTCCCATTTTTAAGTTACGGCGGCTCTTCTCTCCTCGCCAGCCTGCTAGGAATCGGTCTCGTGGAGAGTGTGATCCTGCGTCATAAACAGATCGAGCTATAGCGAATTATCATCCGTAGAGGCATTGTAATGACCGAAGGAAAACCCGCACGCGTTCGCTTTGCCCCCTCCCCAACCGGTCGCTTCCACATCGGCAGCGCCCGTACAGCCCTTTACGATTTCCTTCTGGCGCGCCAGTCGGGAGGCCAGTTCATCCTCCGCATTGAAGACACCGACCGCAACCGCTTCGACCCCAAGGCGGAGAAAGAATATTACGAAGCATTGCGCTGGTTGGGCTTGAAATGGGACGAAGGACCGGATATCGGCGGGCCTTATTCACCCTATCGCCAGTCTGAACGTATGGATACATACCGGCAGCTCGCCGAAGAATTGATCGACAAAGGCCATGCATATTACTGCTTCTGTTCTCCTGACCGACTTAAACAGGTCCGTCAACTCCAGCAGAAGCGCAAAGAACCGACCCGTTACGATGGACTCTGCCGCCGTCTATCTCCGGATGATGGACGGGAAAGAGCCCTGGGAGGCGAGAGCCACGTCATCCGTTTCAAAACACCGCAGGAAGGGCAGACAATCGCTGTGGACCTTCTACGAGGTCCGATTACGGTGGACAACCAAACGATCGACGATTACATTCTCATTAAATCAAGCGGTATGCCCGTGTATCACCTGGCGGCGATGGCCGATGATCACTTAATGAAGATCACGCACGTTTTACGCGGCTCGGAATGGCTTCCCACCTTCCCGCTCCACGTCCTGATCTACGAAGCTTTCGGCTGGCAGCAACCAACTTGGATCCATCTCTCCGTGCTGCTTAACCCGAGTGGCAAAGGCAAACTCAGCAAACGTTCCGCTGCAGACCCAAAAAGTGGGGCAAAGGCGGTATTTGTGCATGACATACGTGAAATGGGATACCTCCCACAGGCTGTGATTAACTGGATCAGTCTAATGGGGTGGTCTTTCGATGACCACAGCGAGTTTTTTCCGATGGAAGACCTGATTGAGAAGTTTTCAATCGAGAAGTTAAGCCCCAGCCCGGCAGCGGTTAATTTCAGCAAGCTCGATCACTTCAATGGCCTCTATATCCGCAGTTTGTCAACGGACGAGCTCGCTCAAAAGCTGCTCCCATTTTTCACTAAAGCAGGGATCGGTGCCGATCTAACCGAGATCAAAGTACTCGTTCCACTGATCCAGGAACGGATTCGCACCCTGGATGAAGCGGTCGAAATGGCTGGATTCTTTTTTCAACCCGATGTCCATCCGGAACCTTCGGACCTCGTCGGCAAGAAAATGTCTGCACAAGAATCTGCGCGTGCTGTGAAGATGGCGTATGATGTCATTCAAGCGCTACCGGAGATCAATAACGA
>SOIH01000279.1 GCA_004376895.1 Anaerolineales bacterium
GTACGCGTAATTATACAAATTCATGAAATCAGCTATGAGGTGCCGATTATTTCCAGCGTGATCTTCAGAGACCTAAGCAGTTTGATCACCTCGTCTTGGCAGCCTCGCGGTATTCCGATGTGCTCCGGAAAATCTTCACAGCAGCTGATAATGCGGGGCTTCCCATACGTTGAAAATCTCATGGCCTGAGCTTTATAAAACTCCGGATTTTGAAAAGCGGCCAAACGGATCAGCCGGTTTTGTAGAGAAGGCGAGAGCTCATCTTTCGCAACATAAATCTGATTACCAAGAATCAGGGATATCTGCTTTGGCAATGGACCTTTAAGCGGAGGCTCCTTTTTTCGCCGTGATGGGGGCGCCATCCATGGTTCCACGTCATCCTCATCTGCAATGGTCATCGTTGCCCCATATACACCTGCACGACGCTCCGCATCTTGAACAACACTTTCCACATCCTCGCGACTCATATGATGGACCGATGAAAGAAACGCCCACTGATCCGGGCAGGGAACGAAGTTCTCGTCTAGAAATATTGTGTTCCCTTTCTCTCTTGGTCCTTTTTGAAGGGGAAGCGCGATGAGATTTCCAAAGCCTCCCCTTGGCATCGTGTCCTGGCTGGGAAAGAAACGGTCATACGAATCAAGACCGATCTCAGGACGCCGCTCCATAGTTTCTGTCAGGATGGACGACCCAAGTTGTCGCGCCAGTCTAGAAGATATCGGTTTAGAAAAGAATATCCACACATGCCCACCGTTGCCAGAGCGGGAGCGTTCGAGCGAAGCAGGAACATGATAGGTCCTACAGGTTTCGAGGAAAGCGGATACATCCTCAATCCATGTGCTCTTATCAAAATCCACAGCGAGAAACCAGCAAGTTTCTTCAAGTAAGAGTGGATAGACGCCAATTATAAATTCACGCTTTGATCGGCTCTGAGGATCCTTCCCAAGAAGGTGATTTCTAATGACATCATCTGTAAGAGGGAGGAAATCACGCTGCTCAAGGTCATCGCTTCCAGTATCTGATTTTTCACTCAGCCCTCTTCCCCATTTCGTTCGAGAAGCCGGAAAGTAGCCTACCTTACCTGTTCTCACACTTTCATATCTCCTCGCATATACATCTTCTCTGCCTCTGAAGAGCCTTCGGAAAAGCGCAATTTTCGCGTCCACTGAAGACTGACTATTGACCGTTGGTATATAGATATCGTCGGAGAATTCAGAAGATTTCTTGCCCAAAAGCGTCTTCTCACGCTTGAGTTTATCGATCTGCTCAAGGATGTCTTTCCGCCTGGCATCCAGCCTGGAAAGTTCCTCTTCTGCAGCAGCAAGCATTCTGTCAATATCTGATGTGTTTTGCACTCGTGCCTCAGACAATAATCCCGGCCTGGAAGAAGAGACCGAAAATGATAGGTTCACACGCATTCGTACTCAAAAAGTATTGTCCCTGCATGTGTATGTGTCAAATACCCAATGGATTCAAATGATGAAAAAGGAGATCAATCCATCCCAGGACCGATAAATATCATCTCAAGTCATTCATCTGGAGCGATACCATATCCGGCGTCATCAGAACCCGGTTTCAGCTTGATAGCAGGCCAATCAGAATGGCTTAGCTGCCAAAGCAGATCATAGATGACTCTGCCTTTTATGTACATCCTCAGTTATTTGCTTGTTTGCTCCATAATTGTCATACCACTCTTGAGGGGTGGAGAGGTGAAGTTGAGGATGTGCCGGAGGAGGTGATCATAGGCGGGGCGGAGATGCTCACCCATCGATGATCGGGCGCCCGATCAGACCGTCAAGTATTTCCAGAAGTCGCCTCTTGCGTTTGTTCGTTTCTCGGATTTCGGCAAGGTATCTGTGCCACTCCTCATCGCGCCCCTGTTTCTCGAGTACATGGTAGATCTTGCGCAGGTATCGTGCAGCCACCTCATATGCCTTCGTTTGGGTTTGTGCAATCTGGGCCTCGGCGATCTCTTTCCAAATCACGATGGCCAGCTCTGGATACGCCTCGACCACCGCTTGTGCGATTTTATCATCACGCAATGCTACAATCATCCTCAAGCCTTTTCCCGAGTTGCGTTTTTCATACCACTTGACGACATCGTCAACGCAATTTTCAGCAATAGAGATGTCGATTAGCGATTCGGTCAATGGGAAGACGAGCTTCCGTCTGCTTGAGACGGTGTCTCCTCCGATTTCCGACAGGGGCCATGGCGGAATGGAACCAATTTCCACTGCTTGCCCATCAAGTGATGGAATTTCACCCGTTTCCAGATAGCGCAAGGTGCCCGCCCGCACCGCTTGCCAGACACCGGCTCTCTCCGAAGCGGTTTGCAGTTTCTGGTATGTCTCCAACGAAGGACGTCGGAAGAATTCTTCAGCCCGCAGGGAGGCTGCAGAGAGCCAGTCACCTTCTTTTTCACGTATCGCTCTCAACTTGTCGCGCAGGTTGCTGGCAATCCCCGGACGACGGCTCTCCGTGGCCTCGATTCCCCGCTGTATCCATTCTTCTGCTTGTATCCAAGACTTGGCCTCGACGAGGTAAGTAATCAAACGGAGATAGCTGTCCGTACGCACAGCCTCTCGTTCGAGGAGAGAAACAATTTCCTCATTCCGGCCGGACTCCTCCAATGCGATCACGAGCCAATCAGTCAGGCTGTCGCGACGGTAGATGGAGTGGTGACTGCTCTCTTCAAGAGCTGTTTGATCAGCATCCAAGCGTTGGTTCAGCCGGTTTCCCAGAGCGATCCATTCGGCGACGTCGAATTCCAGTTCCCAAAACAATTCGGCTCCATCGCAAAGATCATAATCGTCATTCAAGGCCGCATCAACAGCCCAGAGAAGCTGTTCAACCGGGGAGAGCGTAGATCGGGGCAGCGCCCGGAAAACGATCTCAAGACATTCGGCTATTGCTACCGCCGTTTCTCCCCCATCTTCGGACATTCCAACCTGTTTCGTCCCCACTTCCAGCAAATCCTCCCCCAGCTCAACCACCTCATCCGCGTATCCATAAGCCAGCAGCGCCTCCAACCGATGGCGCACCGGCGAGTAATCCGGGGTGATACCCTCCCCTGTCCATTCGTTCCGCCAGCCGGGTTCAGAGCCGATCTCATAGATCACATTTCGCGTTCTGGCTACGATCTCAGCTGGTCTACCCTTCTCCAGGTCGCGCCGGTCCTTTAAGAGTTCATGTGCGCCGGGAATACGATCCTCCAGTTCCAGGAACATCTTGATGAGTTGTTCCTTTGATTGCTGCTCAAGATATGCAAGGATCTCAGTAGACACTTGTTCTTCGTGCTGAAGGTGTGCTGATAAGCCAGAATTCACTTGTGAATATATCTCAGATTTCGGGATCGTTATTTGCTGATCTCTGAAATCACGCAGCAAGACTAATCGCTGGTCGTCGTGCTTGATGCTTGGAATTTGAAGGCCCTCCTTCAAGGTTTCCAAGTATTCAAGCACCACAGCTACAGCATGCTTGCATGTATCCCAGTACGGGCAGGTGCAAACTGAGCTTATTTTCCCCTGCTCGATGTCGATCCATGTGGCATATTGTTCCGTACCGTGAACCCACGCGATCAGTCCGCCCTTTTCTGTGTGAGCCAACCCATCAACCAGCCCCCTGTGCTGGTAGCTGCGCCCTCGTGAAACAATTTTAGAGCCGGCCCAATCCGTAAGATCGTTCCAGGTCAACTGTTTAAAGAACTTGTTCTTGTCGTGTTCCTGCACCGTGGATTTCTCTCCCAATTGTGTTTGGTGCCAGAGGGTCACTCGATGGCAGAATTGTCCCCGATGATCAGGGAAATCATATCCGCCATCTCGACTTGGTCGCTAATCTCATCTTTCACGTGATGATCGTTTCTTGAAGGAGTTCTTTCTTGGTGTGATGATCTCCAGATTTGCCCCATACTGCTTGATGATTTGTCGGCGCAGGGCTTTACGAGCTTCAGATGATAATCCAAAAGCTGAAGTCGAGTATTCCCAATCCCGTTGACGGATGAGATCGCGTTCTAGTCTGGTCGCACATTCTTCGCAAAGCCCCAGGTCGTTTAATTGAGCAAAAAAGCCGCAGCAATAGCACTCCGCGATGATACTCTCTGAGAACTCTTGATTATCTTCGTCGGATTCGCCCATTGCATCTTTCCTCAATTGAGTACTTTGGGATAGATCTACCCCTTTGGTCTTCTCAAGCCTCCAATTAGAACAATACACCACCTTAGATTATTATAAAGGACATCACCTGAACCTCTTCAGGGCTACAGATAAATGTGTACTCGTTCCACACGATTACTTGACGCTGACGAGGTTATAGGGGACAGTCTTCACTACATCACCAACGCGTTACAAGCATCATTCCCGTTCCCTTGCACCCCAACTCCAAGGTGAGCGGCGTTCACACGCTCCCCTGCACCCCGCAGCCCCTCGCCCCCATTCATAGCCGGATTGCCCCCTTTGTTGTGACCATCACATGGAAAAGCGCGTGAAGTGCGATGGTAGGGGAGGCATTATCTCCTGCTTGAGCGGGTTCCCTGATTGCTACAGCCCCCTTGTGTACTTGAATTTAGAAAAAACTAAACTAGAATCCATAAGATGATGATGTTAAATCCTGTCCAGACGCGGGAAATCTTCCACTTGGTCTTTCTGCAGGCGCTGGTCCGATCGGTTCCTCTGTCCACTTTCGCCCTGAAGGGAGGTGTGAACCTGCGCTTCTTCTTCGGGAGCATTCGCTATTCAGAAGACATGAACATTGATGTGTCTGGGTTTGCCGTTAATGCTCTTAGTGAGAATGTGATGAAAGTACTTAAATCGTCAGGGTTGGCGGACACTCTGAGGACATTCGGGGTTGATGACTTGCGGCTTCCTGACATGACTCACGCCAAGCAGACGGAGACGGTACAGCGGTTCAAGATTGGCCTGCTGACATCTGCGGGGGAGGACCTCGCTACAAAGATAGAGTTCTCCCGCCGCGGTTTGGACGAAGGGATCCGCGCCGAGTCGATTTCGGCAGATGTCCTGGCGGCCTATCGTATGCCCCCCGTTATCATCCCGCATTACGTTGCGCGCTCGGCTGCCCTACAGAAGGTTCGTGCGCTCTTCTCGCGAGCGCAGCCCCAGACCAGGGATATCTTCGATCTCTACCTACTGAGTTCTCAGCCAGATGTACTGGAAGCCGATCTTGGGCAAGGACTTGCGCCGAGTGTGGTCCGGCGAGCTCGTGACACGATCTACTCTCCGGGGTATCAGCAATACCGGGACACAGTTGTCAGTTTCCTCGGACCTGAGAACAGGATGGCGTATGACTCTCCGCAGATCTGGGACGAGATCAGGTTGCGTGTGCTTGCGATGTTTGAAGGGGGTGTAAGTGATAATCAATAGGGTGAGTGCTGCCCAAGCTATTCGTGCCACAGGGAGCTCGGTCTTCACGACACGCCAGATCGCCGCTCTTCGTGGCGGTTCCCTTTCCGCAACCAGCCAAGCGTTAGCGCGAATGGAGCAGCGAGATCTTGTGAAGAAGGTTACCCGCGGGGTATGGTGTATCCCTGATGATCCAAGGTTCTCTCCATACTCGCTGGTGCCATTACTCGCTGGCGGTCATCGAGCGTATGTCTCCCTGATCTCCGCCTTGCATCTACACGGCCTGATAGAGCAGATACCTGAGATAGTATTCGCCGCTACAACAGGGCACACGCGGGTGAGAAAAACTTCGGTAGGAAGCTACTCGTACCACCGTATCCACCCACAATTCTTCGCGGGGTTCGATTGGTATGGGAAAAGGCAGGACTTTCTCGTGGCGACGCCGGAGAAGGCTCTCGTGGATTCCCTCTACCTGTCAAGTAGGAAAGGGAAACGTTTCAGGTTCTTCCCAGAAATCAACTTGGGAGCAGGGTTCAACTTCAAACGCGCCGGCGAATGGGCTGAACGAATCGCGCATGATCCGTGGACTCGAAAGTATGTTTTACGGAAACTAGATGTCTTGGAAAAGGGGAAGTCTTCCACTAGTTAGCGTGTATGGTCCGGATTCCACACGGCACTCAATTTTCCGCTTCTCTGTGAGGGTCAATGATATTTAGCCCCTATACCTCTGGTGGACGGATTACAGCCACATCCTGGATGAAGGTACTCGCGTCTCCCGTGTCTGATTGAGCAGACGTCGATGTATGGAGGCTTCCAGATTCTTGGGCGCCGGGCGGCTCACAGCAGCACCTCAACATAGGGTCGGATGACCTTCCTCACGCGGCATACATCGGCATAGTGCATGAGCTCATCAACCTTGACGGGTTTCCGTTCAAAGTACAGCTTGATGGCTTCGAGGGCAACATCAAGCCCGATTTTGTTACGGTATTTGAAGCAATCAGCAAGGGTCTTTTCCGCACTGTATACGCGCACGGGAGCGCTATCCATCTGGTGCGTTTCAATTCCCTCGGCATATGGCTTAGGGGAAAACCAGAATAGACGGAGAGGAGGATATTCCATCCTTGGAGCTTCCGTCCCCCTAAGAAGAGCGAGGTTAATATTATGCGGAATCTGAGTAGTAAGGTCGTGAAAGGCCAGCGCCGAGATCAGGCAAATCACACCTTTGGGAACCCTCAGAGCCACCGTCGCCAGATCTGGGTTGCCAAGCGGGGGCATCTCTGCGAGGCGGTAAAGCCCTCGGCTGAGCCGCTCAAGATCCCCCTCATCGCGCATCGCATAGAGCGTGCGCGGATGGATACCCAGGCGAATTGCTTCGCGGGTGCGCATCACCCCACCATACTGGCGGAAGACACGCTTGGCTTTTTCAAATCGGATTTGCGTTGACAGATTACTCGCCCCTTTCGTCGGATAAATATACCTACACTTATATATATGTGCTGGTAATTCTATCCAACCCAAGGGGAGCTGTCAAGAAAGGTGTTTTCCCCAACTTCTTATCGAGCCATATTTAGTGAAATTTTATGTCGCATTTCTCGAGGTGCATGCCTAATGAGAAGAGCACAGGCCAGTGATTCCGATTCCCTTGGCTGCCGCAAGGCATTTTAGATGCAATACACCCAATAAGGTGTTCTTCAGACAATAACGCGTTGGGGCAATTGGTAGTTGAATCTAAGTATGTTTATTGTAAATAAAATGGTGGAAAGACTGTGTCTAGAATCTAGCCAGTATCTGCCTCTCCAAATAGACGTCCAGCGGTTTCCACAAATTCGGACGGTGAAAGCACCGACACCCCGTGTTTTTCAAGGTATTGAAAATGGGACAGATTTCCCGTAACAACAGCATCAACGCGAGCAGTAATAGCAACCTCAGCAAATGGCAGGTCGCCCGGGTCGGGATTTTCTGTTAATCCTAATGCCTTGGCTACAACATGAATTCCACTCAGCTTGATGTGCTCAACCAGGTCTCGGACATTCTTTTTTTGAAACCCAAAAGCGGGGCGACTAAGAACATCTATGTATTCAGCAATGATGCGATCGTCATAGGCCACCTGCACCAC
>SOIH01000154.1 GCA_004376895.1 Anaerolineales bacterium
GGATTACCTTGAGCACAGTCCCACAATGGTCCTATAAACTCATCATAGTCGGAAACCTCATCACCATCGGTATCAGTGATTAGCGGGTCGGAAGAAACATGAGAGGTAAATTCTTGACCGCAATAAGTGAAGGTAATATCCCAGCCTTGGTATTCTTCACCATCGCTTAAGCCGTCGCCGTCGGTATCTGCATTCTCAGGGTCGGTTCCCAGGCGGAGCTCCATTAGGTCCGATAGCCCGTCGCCATCAGGGTCACCACTTAACGGGTTGAGTGATAGCAAGATCTCAAAACCATCCGACAGGCCATCTCCGTCGGTGTCGTATTGTTGAATATCCGGATCCTCGCCGCTGTTCGTCCAGAGGCCGTCACCATCCGGGTCCAGAGGGGTAATGGCATCCCATGTCAGAAAGTCGCCGAAATTCCCCGGCAGCACATCAAGATAAATAGTGAATGGATCACTGCTACCGCTGCCCGTCTTGGATTTAATGTCGACGCCGCCCATGAATTCCTCTTGGTAAAAAATCTTATAATCGTAGTTGATCCAGATCTCCCATGGGAAGTTGATCATTGCCTGCTCTGGTTCAGCCCAGAAATAGTTTTCGTACAGAGCATCAGCATACCAATGGGAATTACTACCATAGGTCAAACCGCCGTTGCTGCCTATCCATAATTTATCGGTATCCTGATCAGATACGTTAGTGTCGACACACTGCAGATCGACATTAATATATGAATCGAGGAGGTTACTATAGGTTCCATATTGTGTAGTCCAGACTTTTTCAACTATATCCACTACTAAATCGAGCCGGTCTCCCACGTCCAAACCGTTGTTATCATAATCATCAAAGCTGAATGAGCTACCTTCAATTTGAATGTTCACCTCGGTTCGGAGGTGAGTTTCATAGAAGAGACCAATAAACCATCCCACAAGGTCAGCGAACCAACCTCCGATAGCGTCGGATATAATGATTGCCAGAACTAGCAACCAGCCGACATAGGGTATCGATCCAATAACTATTAAAGCCAAGCCATAGGCGAGATAGAAGTCGAAATACCAAATTCCTAAAGTAACACCCACATCGCTCCACCCTGAAGAAATAGCTATATCGAAAAAGGAATAGAAAGCAACACCAAGAGCCAGGAGGTCCCCCGCGAAACCTACCCATCGAATTGCTGTGTTCACCTTTGCAATTGCTCCTACTCGTGCCGCCTGGATATTTTTACAGATATCGAAAACGCCCTTAAAAAAGCCCTTCAAACTAGAACCGGACGTGGTGATCTTTGGTATCTTGTTGAAGTAGTGGTATATACCATAAATTGCTGTCGTAAATCCTATCCCCGAAAGTCCATAATCGAACACGCCATTTAACGTATCCAGGACCAGTGATTGCTCCGGCGTAAGAAACGTTATTTCCTCTGTACCTATCCTAGTGATCGTAAAGTCACCGGCGTTCCAGGCTAACACCGTTTTCATGACGTTTTCCAACACATCCTGTTCCAGATCCCACTGCTGCATTTCGGTGATAATGCCTTCTTGGACAGGCTCTTCGGTAGTGGTGTCATACCAGTTCATCCGGAACATCTTTGCGGTAGTGATTGGGGCAGAGCGTAAATCGCCGCTAAAGCCACTCCCCTCGTTGACAGAAACCATCTCGGATAACTCTATGGAGGTAAAGTGATCTTCCAGGGCTAAGAGAACCGGAAGGATATGCCCATCAGGTAACAGTTCCAAGGCATCTTCCGTCATATTACTGGTCAATCCGACGAGGGCGGCATCCTGATGCGGAAATGACAGTATTTGAGAGTACATGATGTGTGAATCATCGGAGATACCGTGGTTGGCCATCTGCTCGGGGATGTCCGACAACGTAGACTGTGTCCTCAAAAACTCATATGCCAGGACGAAACCGGCCGCGATAGTCTGGTCTCTGTTTTCGCTGTAGAACAAGCCTCCGTCGGTCCCGTAGTTCTCCGTAGCAGAAAAGCCGGTTAGCACAAAGTCTTCACGGTATTCAGCAAGCCTGGTGTTTACCGAGTTTCCATCTTTGTCGTCGGTTTTACCTGTTACCATCCAGACTAGCTTGGCGTCGATAGAGATATTATCACTAGAACCTGCCGGGAAGAACATTCGGCCAGAGAAAGCAACGTTTGTCCCTAAATCGACAACCGGTGTCAGCGGCACGTATACGCTGTTAGTACGATTTGTTCCTTGTGTATATACAGAACTCCAGCTTACCGGGTTGCCGCTAGCATCAATATCCCAGCCGATGACATAGTGGTAGCTATGCTTTTCGGCATTGTCCACCGCCAGCAGGAGCAGGTCCAGCGTACCGTTACCATTGAGGTCAGTAGCTACGGCACCACCCCCAGCCACCGAGCCACCAATCTGGGGAGATGTTTTTATTTCGCTCCAGCTTGTGGGCTCGCCGCTGGTATCGAGGTCCCAACCAACCATGTAGTGAAGCTGGTTAGCGCCGTTATCCGTGCCCATCAATAGCCAGTCTAGGGTACCATTGCCATTTATATCAGCGATTTTTACGGAGACATTGGTAATATCGCCAGTAAAAGTAGGGATAGCTGGGAGTTGCTCATATATATCAACCGTAGAAGGCACCCGTAATAGTTAGGGGTAGACTGTAACTCCATGCAGAAGCCAATCCAAATACATCGCCTCCGTGTGGAGAATGTTCACTTTCTAGATTCCAACCTATCAGGTAAGCAAGCTCGCTAGTCTCCTCCAAAATAAAAGCGGACAATAAATCGGGGGTCCCATTCCCATCAATATCAGCTATATCAAGCCCACTGCCGGCAGAAATAACAGGATCACCTGAATAGGAAAAGTATGCCCACATTGAGCTTAAATCCCAGTATTCCCCGGGCTTCTGCTGATCTCCATGACTATCAAGATCTACACCAAAACAGAAGGAGTCTGAATAAATCCCTCCATAATTTTCCTCATTACCGATAAAAGGCATGTAAATCTCGGGCTCCCCATTTCCATTCAGGTCAGTGAATGCACCAGCACCCAAGTAATCACCAACGTGCCAAGGGTGTTTCTTTATTGGGCTCCATTGGGATGGGGAAATGAGGATATCACTTCCATTAAAATCCCAGCCAATGATGTAACCCGGCCTGTCCGGATCGGCCGCATCGTTACCACCTAGAAAGACCAAATCTGGATCTCCGTTGCCATTAACATCTCCGATAGCGAGGCCCCGGGTGACAAAGCCATCATAATCATCAACATAATACTTAACTGGACTCCAGCTTGCTACATTGCCAGTAATATCGATATCCCAACCGATAATATAATGGTAATTATGCTTCTCGGCATTGTCGACGGCAAGCAGAAGTAAATCTGGTCTTTGGTTATCATTAAAATATGCAATAGCAGCACCACCACCAGCTGCTCCTCCGTCTATCTTGGGAGATGTTATAATATCGCTCCAACTAGTGGGTATTCCACTGGTATTGAGGTCCCAGCCAATCATATAGTGAACCTGGTCAGCACTATAATTAGTACCCATCAGTAGCCAGTCACGTGTGCCATTACCATCGATATCCCTGATTTCCACAGAAATGTTGGAAATATCGGTACCTATTTCGGGTATAGACGGGAGCTTTTCTTTTATAGGTATTGGATTACCGAAATAATGCGGTGCAGCGGCCATTATACTAATGGGAGGACTATAACTTATCGCCGTAGGGGCCCCGTAAGCAAGGTCCGTGGGTGGTAGGGTATTGTCCAGATCCCAACCGATTATATAAGCAAGCTCATTGGTTCCTTCAATTACATAGGTAGCCAGTAAATCCTTTATCCCATTCCCGTCAATATCAGCTATATCAAGTCCACTGCCAACAGAATACACTGGGCCATATGAGGAATTCCAAACTAAAATAGGATTTAGAGAATCAGCGCCACTCTGCGGGTTACCTAAGTTATCAATGGCGGCCCCTATCATTAAAGGAATGTCCCTAATTGGCCAATCTCCAGAGCGTAGTACGTAAAGATCCGGGTAGTCGGATATTATTTTGTCAAGGATCACCCCATCATCCCAGTAGCTGCCCACAGGCCACGTTTGATCCTTGACTGGGCTCCAACGAGATGGAACAATGGGATCATCTGACAAATAATCCATATCCCAGCCGATAATATAGCCTGGCAAAATGGTGTCAGCTGAATTGGTGCCACCAAATAGAATTAAATCCCGCTCTAAGTCATCATCAACATTTGCAATGGTAATACCGTGGACTTCAAATCCCCCGATATTTTCCTCTTCTTGAGGCACTACGATACCGTAGTCCTCAACCTCCGATTGCTCCGGACGTGAATTAAGTGTCAGCTCAAGCATAGGTAAAACTTGCACATCGTCAACCGAGCCATCCCGGTCTTGCATTTGCCCCTCGGTGTCTTCCGGCCAGTCCCAGGTTGCCAAGGGTAGCTTTAAGTGCTCAGTATTCTCTGGCTTTATCTGGAAGTCTACGTAAGTGGGGTTACCGTTAGTTTGTATATTAAATTGGAAACTGTCGCCAGTAGTAGACTTGGCAAACGGAGAACGGTCAAGATTATCCGGGACACCATCGTTGTCGTTATCGGAGTCCCAGACATTGGGAATACCGTCATCATCAAAATCCCAGGTGACATCCTTAATCTCAAGGTTATCGACCAGACCATCGCCATTAGAATCGGCTTTCTGAGGGTCTAGCCCGTTCGCCGCCTCATAGTAGTCGTCCAGCGTATCGAAATCGGAATCAGGATTTTCCGGGTCGGTGCCCAGTACCCATTCCACTGAATCAGGCAGGCCATCACCATCCGTGTCGGTGGAATCTGTTGTAGCGTCAAGAAGTGCCTGCAGATCAATACCAATTCCCAGCGGGAAAGAATTCAAAGCGGAGTTTGTGGGGGAAAAGGGCTGGTTAATAATCTGCGCAGAATATGATGCAGCCTTGATCTGCTGAGTATGCTGTTCAATTGCGTGAGCTTGAGCCATCTGGGGCATAAAACCCATCAGCACCATTATTATTGCAAGCAGCAACGAGATGGTACTCATCATGAATATTCTTCTATGTCTAATATGTCTAATTAGTCCACCTCTGCGAAATTCACTCTATTGCATCAAACGGTAGGCATGGCTACTATGGTTTTATTCCCCTGATATTATATTAAGTATATTTAGTGAAACAACCCTCATATAAAACAAAAAGGCCGACCTGCTTCAGGCCGGTTTCACTATTGGCTCACCATCACCCGAGTGACCAATTATGGGTGGCGGGTCAGTGCTTCCTGCAGTTCTGTAACTACTTTGAGCTTTAGCTTATTTTTTGTTAATAATACCTTTTAACTCTCCTGCCCGTATACGATATGCTTTTATACTAGGCTTATATATCCCGATTGTCAAGATAACTTTTACTAACATTAGTTACCGATATGATATTGTTTACGCAGAACCGTAAAGCAAAAAAGGAACGATTTCAGACAGGCAGAAGCGCCCTGATCCCGGACTAGCGACAGTACGGCTCACATCGATTTGGCTGAAGGTGAAACGGTAACCATAACCCTCATAAACACCCAACGGGGTCAGAACATCGTTGATAAGGTGACCGATCCCTCTGATGAGCAACTGTTTGATTTCGCTCTAACTGGTGGTCCAGATACTATTAATCAGGGATTCCAACTGGCTGACGCCACAACACCACATGAGAGCGGTGCGATCAAGCCTGGTACCTACTCAGTCGCAGAAACGGTACCTTCAGGATGGGTTCTAACCAGTGCTGTTTGTAGTGACGCTAGCTTGCCTGATGAAATTATCCTGGATCCTGGTGAGACTGTCACTGTTACCTTTACCAACGTGCAGTAAATAGATTAATTATACTCTGTCATTGTTGAGACCATTCGAGGTAAAAAGATGAGTATTTGAGCAGCGGGGAAAAGCTATAAAAATGGGGAGGCCGCGCTAAACAGCCTCCCCGGGTAGGACTCGAACCTGCGACCTAGCGGTTAACAGCCACTATAAAAAGGCCCGCTGAATTCCACGCCTGAGGATTAGGCATGACATTAAGACATAAAAAAGGAACGTTTTTGTAATCAGGCCACAATTCGCTATTTTGTTGCCTCGGCCATATTTACACGGTCAAATCGGAGAGATACTACAAAGATGTCATTTGAACCGGAGAGGCAGCAATTGTATAATTGGCATTATCTGAAAGGGCTTCCTAATATGAGCACGATGGTGGCCTGAAAAAGAGAGGGATTGACCCAAGCCGAGATGCGTGACGATTTTTCCCTGAAAACGAAGGAGCTACTGGCTAAAAGAGTAGCTAATCGTTGTTCTAATCCGGGATGCCGGCAGCTAACGAGCGGGCCTCAGGAGGATCCGACTAAGGTAGTCAACATTGGGGTTGCAGCCCACATCACTGCTGCCTCGACAGACGGCCCACGGTTTGACCCATCCCTGAAACCTGACCAGAGGCGATCGGTTAAGAATGGAATCTGGCTCTGTCAATCCTGCGCAAAGTTGGTGGATAACGACGCGATTCGCTACGGGGCCGACGTTCTTTGTCAATGGAAGGGTCAGACTGAAAGAAGCGCTGCCCAAGAGCTTGAGTATCGGCGGAGTATCGACATCGATTCCGACCAGGTATTCGTTGAGCTGGAACGCATTATGTCAGACCTTCTTGCCGAAATGCGTAAGGACCTAAGCGAGAACCCGTTGAGCCGGGAATTTGTTGTCCTGAAGAAGGGATGGAGCTACTGGGCAAGTGGCCATGAACTCGTGTATTACTTCGAGGATCACCCTCAACTTGGGAATAAGCTACGCATCCTCCTGAATCACGGCCTAATTCGGGATGTTACCCACACCAATGTCTCACGCTATGTCATCAGTGAGAAGTTTGCAGAGTATCTCGGTGCCTATGGCGGTTAAACGAGTAACAATAGCCCAGATTCTCCAGCGATTGGAGGAGCCAGTCTCAATTCAAAACTACCCCCTTGACTCTTAGTTGATTGCCAGATAGATGCTACCGAGTGAACATTTGTCAGTTTTGTTCAATCAGGTTCCAGGTAGAAAGTTGAACAAGTTAAACTTATGTGCAATAGTAAACTGCGTTTCTGTTTAGGGGAGTAACAAAATTCCTGTTGTATAACGCTTTGCCCTAGATCTTATTTCTTACCTAGCTCTTTTCTAATCGTTACAATTTTCTTGCCAGATCTAGTATCTCTTCCATTACCATCTACTCTTCATGCCTCCTGCTGTTTAGGATTTTTGAAATATTTTTCTGGGGAGGTTGTATAATGGTTGTATGAGCAAATATTTTATTCCAGCGAGTGAACCAGAAGACTGGAAGAAATTACTTGCTGACCCTGACAAACAATGGAAAACAGGCTTCTCAGCCAAATCGCTTGCACACTGTTGGCAGAAGACAAACGATTTCCCACGTTCAATTAAGAGAGTTTTCAGGGATTCTA
>SOIH01000141.1 GCA_004376895.1 Anaerolineales bacterium
CGGCTCCCACTCCAGGCTCGCATTCTGAAACCAGGCAAAACCGAGGGTGTCGCTCCCGAGCCAGACCACTGCGAGACCGAAGAGAGTCCATGTCAAGAACTGCATGAAACTAATACCCAGGATCCCCAATACCTTGCCTGTGACCAACTGCCCGGGAGATGTAGATGTTACGATCACTTCCAGCGTGCGGTTTTCTCGCTCCTTGATCATCCCCTCCAGAAGGAACCCCGCGCTCATGAGAAGCATCATCATCAAGGCCATTCCCACGAAGAAAGGCAACACAGATTGGAACGTTGGACCGGAGGAGGGAAACGAACGCCTGCCGTCCGGTGTGCGAGTCAGGAACTCGGTCCCGTCGGCAATCCGTAACTGGATCTCAGGCTCAACATCGCTCAACAAGTTGACCCGCAGCAAATCGTAGAATTGTCGGGTGGCCTTCGATGCAGGCTCCTTGACGTAGATCAGCCTGATTTCCCTCGTTTGCAGATATTCTGGCGATAGAACATAGAAAGCCTGTAACTCCTCTGCCATGAGCGCTTCTTGGGCTCTATCTTCCGAACTAAAAGCAAGAAACTGGATGGGGTTATCGGTGACATCAGGGGGCAGCACATCCACCAATATGACACCGGCGCGGTCAACGTACCCTATAGGTCGTATGTCTTTCTCTAAATAGTTCATCAGCAAAATTATGCCGATGTTCAGCCCAATCATCAGAGGAAGGCTGAGCAGCACCATGATGAAGCTCTTGCGGAACACGTTGCGTCTGAATTCCTCGCGGGCGATGCGCCAAACATTAGACGTCATCACTCCACTCCTTCCTGAACAACCTTAATGAAAATTTCGTCTAGCGTAGGAACGGCAATTTCAAACTTACTCAAGCTCAAACCATGGGCGAGCAGTTCTTGTAGAACCGATTGTGGATCGGTCTCCTCCTCCAGGAGAAGCTTAACCTCATGGTTGGTCCGATCAGCCTGTAGAACGCCTGAAAGGTCAGGCAAATCGCCATCAGCCTGTACAACGATTGCATGCCCCGAGAATCGCTCACGGATCGCGGTCAGAGTCCCATACAGCACGTCGACGCCTTCATCAATGAGAACGATGCGATCACAAAGCTCTTCGACCTGATGCATTTGATGGGTGGACATCAGGATCGTCGTCCCTTCATCGCGTAGTTCTCGTATCAGATTCTTGACCAACCGTGTATTGATCGGATCCAGGGCGGCAAAGGGCTCATCAATGATTACCAATTCGGGTTTATGCAGGACGGTAAGGATGATCTGTGCCTTCTGCTGCATACCCTTGCTGAGTTCGCCCACTTTCTTCTGTTTATGGTCAGCCAGATCGAAGCGTTCCAGGTAGATTTCCAACCCCTGACGCGCTTCTGCGGGTGAGAGCCCTTTTAGTGTGGCGAGGTAAACCAGGCAACGCATGAGTGGGACATCCAGGTATAAGCCTCGCTCCTCGGGCATGTAGCCGATGCGGTGTTTCTTCTCCTCGGTCATCGGGCCACCGAGGACGGCAACCTCCCCCGCGTCTGCTTTAAACAGATCGAGTAAGACCCGAATCGTCGTTGTCTTGCCGGCACCGTTTGGTCCCAGCAAACCAAAGATCTCTCCTTTTCCCACTGAGAAGGTGACATCCCTCACGGCTCTTACCTCGCCGAAAGATTTAGCCAGGTTATTGACCTCAAGTGTGTTCACTTTTTCTTTTCCTTTCATGATGCAAAATGGCTGTATGAGGATCTTATTGAGAATCGATGATTGATTCCAGTAATCTTATTCCTTCGTTCAGGAGAATTATTAACTTTGGCTGCATCTGCCAAAGCCGAAAACGAAATACCTTGTCGCCGGAAAATACTCGGTCTCCATTCAACCCCGATCACGACTTATGTTAGCTCAGAGCCATGGCAGGTTCATGAAAATTACCTGACAGCAACCCGATGAAAAAGACCATGCATAGTGAACCATCCTTGATTAACACCGAAATGCTGACCTTTTAAAACGGACTGTGTGAGGAAAGGACCGGTTCTGTGTCGTCGCTACTTTAGCGTGTATGTACGGGCTTCGTCATCCCCCAATAAAGGGGATTCGATAGGGGATTTCCCGGTCGCCGTTTCACGGCTTTCTCGAAATGACAGATTCCTGTCCAATGTCATTCTGAGGAGCATCGCGACGAAGAATCTCGTTCCTGGCAAGAAGCGCCCTTCTGGTCGAAGAACGAGATGCTTCACTTTGTTCAGCATGACAGGTTCCGACATAATGTCATTTCGAGAAACAGAGGGCGCGAAGCGCACGAAGTGACGAGAAATCCCTGAGGTGATTCAGTTCTTAGTTCAAGATTCTAAGGTAAGGAATCCATTCGGTTTCTGAGAAAGAGCTTTCTAGAGAATTATCATAGGGATTTCTCGGTCGCCGTTTCACGGCTTTCTCGAAATGACATTTATTTGACGGAGCCCTTCCCGTCCATGTCATTCTGAGGAGCATCGCGACGAAGAATCTCGTTCCTGGCAAGAAGCGCCCTCCTGGTCGAAGAACGAGATGCTCCACTTTGTTCAGCATGACAGGCTTATGCATAATGTCATTTCGAGGAGCGGAGGGAGCGGAGCGCACGAAGCGACGAGAAATCCCTAAGACGATTCGATTCATAATTCAAGAATCTGGGGATGGGATTCCTTTCGGCTCTTTTCCCGCAAAACGATTTATGTGTAATCGAAACTACCAGTCGTAGTACTCCAGTGTAGAGGCGTGATCTGGAAGAGGGGTCAAATGCTGCACATCCCCGCCCAAAACGTCAAAAAGGAGCAACTGGTGGTCTGCTCCGATGATGCGATCATCATCACCAGTAATGAATTCGAAATAAAGATAGAGGATGCCGGAGCCATCATCCGCGAAGACGGGAAGACCCGCAGCCCCAGCGCTATCTGTTATGGCTTCGACCTTCCCAGATAAATCCACCGTATAAACATTCCAGGGCATCAGCTCCTGCCAATGCTCGAGCAGGATATCCACATCGGCGATGTCGGTCCATCGGCGCTCACCTTCGAACCTGCTGAAGGCGATCGTCAACCCATCAGGGCTCCAACTAGGATCGTGGTCCGACTGCCAGCTCGCCGTGGTGGTGAGCCTTTGAACCTGCGACCCATCTGCATTCATCACGAAAATCTCCTCTCGTGCGTGTTCCTGCGTGAGTCGCGTGGATTTAAAGGCGATCTTCGTCCCATCAGGTGACCACTCGGGATCGTTATCCTCCCAGGGAGAATCCGTCAGGCGTGTAAAGCCGGTGCCGTCAAGCGACACCACTACGATATCGGCGGCACCCGCAGGGTTTCCCCCTGCGTCACTGAAAGACCCAAAAACGAGCCTGCTACCATCCGGAGACCAATCGGGATGTGCATCCAAGACGCGGTTATCGGTGAGCTGAATCTCTTCACCAGTTACCAGATCGAGCACATAAATTTCCCATGAGAGCATATCATTTGGATCACCCGCATGGAAAGCGACCTTCGTGCTATCCGGGGATAACGCCGGGTTGTTTTCATGTCGGTCGTTGTAGGTCAGGCGTGTGATCGAGCTATCCTTCTCCAGGAGGTATAGCTCGCCCTCGGGAGCATCAGATTTCGACAAAAACACGATGATAGGATTTGACTGCAGCTGCCATAAAGGTATTGCGTCTTCAGGCTGAACATCAACAGGGACGCTGCACCCACTGATCATTGCGAATATTAATAGCAGAGCCATCCGCCGAAAAAAGATCATGCCATACTCCAGAAACTTGAGAGGCCTACTCTCAACGCTGGACCCAGTCTTCCGCGCCCGTTGCGAGAATCAATATCCAGAAACGATTTCCTGCGTCCTGGAGGGTTGCAGCAGCTTCCCAGAACTTCAGGACCGCGGGGATTTTGTACAGCTGCTTGCCCGTCGTACAGAACTCTTCCACATTATCTAGCGCCTCAATCCACGCATCTCCACTTTGCAAAACCAGATCGTGTATCACGCCTGCATCCTGCGGAGGTTGAATCGCACGCACATCGGTGATGATCCCCGTCATAGATACGTTATCTGCTGCCAGCCTCCCATCGCACAATACGGCGTCGTTCCCCTCCTCCGAAGCTTTGAGGATTTCGCCGTCTCGCTCCAAGATTGCGCCAGCATCAGTGAGTAAGGGCTGCATCAAATTGGCATAGCGGACGATGGCTGCAAGACTGCCCTCTTCTGGAGGGGCTAGTGGCACGATTGCCGGCGGTGGAGGTGTGGGAAATGGCGTTACTGTAGGTTGCGGTGCAGATTGTGGTTGAGTCTCCTCTATTCCACCATCTTCGGGCTGCGATGAGCGAACACTACCACCGCAAGCTAATGAGCCGAGCAGTAGAGCGCCGAGGCAGATTGTGAAAACGAATACCTTCCTCATATCTAACCTCCTATCCATTCTACAGAATCATTAATCCGAAGACTCTTAAACTTCATCCATCGTACAACATGATGTCTGTTCTTCGTGGGGCTCGATTCTCCTATTAAGAAATACAACGTGGCTTAAGCAAAGGTTGCATAGGAAATTGTGGTTTCATGATCCCTTCAGCCAAGATTCGCACTCAACATGAATTGAAAAAAATGTAGGACGACGCCAAAAATGTGACCTGGCTTGAAAAAAGCCGCCAATACAGGCTCGCTTTTTTACACAACCCTGAAATTGGCTGAAGATCTGCTTATTGGTGATCGGGCATAATTGTGCAACAATGGATTCACGGTTTCGTAATGGATCACCCGGTGTCTAAGAAATCGAGGAGGAGACCATGGCGAAAAACCTGACCATCCACTTAGAAGACCGCCCAGGTGCATTGGCCGAGATGGGCGAGGCGTTGGGAAAGTCGGTTGTGAACATCGACGGCATCTGCGGAGTCTCCTGCGATGGGGTGGGAGTCCTCCATATCCTGGTTGAAGACGCTGCAGCCGCACACAGCGCAATCGAGCGGGCAGGGTTTAATGTTGAAGCTGAGCGTGACGTTCTCGTTGTGAATATCGTCGACCGACCAGGAGAACTGGGCGATATCGCCCGAAAGCTGGCCAACGCTGGTGTAAACCTTGACCTACTCTATCTGACCGCCAATATGGATCTCGTCATCGGTGTTGATGATCTGGAGAAAGCACAATCAGCGCTGTAGGGAGGCCCACGAACCAGGACGATGAGACCAGACTGTGGTGGCCTTCTCACTTACAGCCTAATTATCTGGCTCTCCTGGTGGTCATGACGACTGAGTCAGGGCGATACGTATAGTTCACGAACGCTAATCAAGTGGAGCGTGCGTATGACCCATCAATATAAGATCATCCTCAATCCCCATGCTGGATCGGGGCGCGGTCAACAAGAACTCCCAAAGATCCATCACCTTCTGAAGCACCACAAGCTAGACTACAACCTTACTTGTACAGAGGATACCTGGCATGCCGCTGAGCTTGCCTCCGAGGCAGCTCGTGCAGGTTTTAAGGTTGTGGTCGCCGCCGGAGGTGATGGAACATCGAACGAAGTGATCAACGGGTTGATGGAAGCACGCGGAACGGGGGTTAACAGTCCTGCTTTAGGCGTGCTGAGCCTCGGCCGCGGGAACGACTTCGCCCATGCCGTCGGCATTCCGGTGGACCTTGAGGAAGCCGTTAAAGTGCTCATCAAGGATCATCGACGCCGGATCGACCTGGGCCAGGTATACGGCGGCAATTTCCCCCAAGGCCGTTACTTCGGTAACTGCGTCGGCGTGGGGTTCGATGCAGTGGCCACCATAGAGACCGCTAAGCTGCCACGTTTCGGCGGCTTCTTAAGTTTCCTCATCGCCGTTTTGAAAACCATCTTCCTCTACCATCGAGGACCTGAAGTCCGCCTGGTTTACGACGAGAAAAGTCTTACGCTGGCGACCCTGATGGTTTCCATTATGAACGGCCAGCGACTCGGGGATGGGTTCTGGATGGCGCCGGAGGCATCAGTTGACGATGGTTTCTTCGACCTTTGTATCGCCCGCCAGGTCAGTCGCATGCGGATCTTAAGCTTGATCCCCCATTTCCTGCGCGGCACACAAGCTACGCAGGATGAGATCATCACCGGCAAGGGGGCGAGGATCACGATCGAAGCCCTAGAAGGCGTCCTTCCGGCTCAGACGGATGGTGAGATACTGTGCGTCGACGGGACAGACCTGCGCATCGAAATTCACCCCCTTGCGCTTGAAGTCGTCAGCCCTCCTCCGCGAGAGATGAAATGAGCTTAAGCCAAACAGTCGTATTGAAATTCCTTGACGTCCTGACAAGCACGATCTGCCGCATCGATGATGCCCAAATTGTAAAAGTGCCGGCGCGCGGCCCGCTGATTCTTATCACAAACCATGTGAACGTACTTGAAATCCCGGTCCTGCATTCCCGCCTCCAACCGCGGCCTATCAGCGGATTCTTCGCCGCTAAACGCTTGGAGAGTGCCTGGATGCGTTGGCTTCTTGAAACGCTTAATGGAATCCCGGTCCAACGCGGCAAACTGGACCGCACCGCGCTGAAGCAGGCGATTTCCCGGATCCGTGCCGGGGACACCTTCGTTATCGCGCCGGAGGGGACACGCAACGCGGATGGTCGTTTAGGGCAAGGCAAGCCAGGTGTTGTTTTATTGGCACTGCAATCGGAAGCGCCGATTCAGCCCATTGTTCACTGGGGGGACAAGCATTGGCAGCGTAACCTGCGCCAGCTTCGGCGTACACCTTTTCACATCGCTGTTGGTCGTCCTTTTCGCTTGGACACGGGAGGCAAGCGAGTTGACCGGCAGATGCGGCAGGAGATCCTGGACGAGATTATGGTTCAAATGGCTGCGCTGCTGCCGACGGAGTACCGCGGCGTCTATGCGAACCGGGATTCTACTAATCCGAAATATCTGCGGTTTCTGGAAAGTGTGATGTAGGTCGTGCTCCTAGTCAATTCTTCATTCTGATCCGTCGTAAACAGGTTTGCATATCATTCGGTTCCCCTTTAAATGCAATGGAAGAATGGCGATTCTTGTGCGACGACACCCACCCCTTAATGTCATGCTGAACGAAGTGAAGCATCTCGTCCTTTGAACAGATGGGTTCTTCTTGCCATGAACGAGATTCTTCGTCGCGGAGTTTATCCTGAGCGAAGCCGAAGGGATACTCAGAATGACATCGGCCAGTGACCTGTCATTTCGAGCGAGCCGTGAAACGGCGACCGAGAAATCCATCTCTTGAACCGAAGGGAATCCCCTTCCTTAGATACTCGAACAATGCATCGAATCATCTCAGGGATTTCTCACCCCTTTCAGGGGTTCGAAATGACATGTGCAAGTAGGATCCTCCCCCTATAATATTCCTAAAGTTTATGATATATTTTAGTTCCCTTAACTATTAAGGATGTTTACATATGGATCAAAAAGACGATCTTCATCAAGCCCTGCTCTCATGGGTACAT
>SOIH01000252.1 GCA_004376895.1 Anaerolineales bacterium
ACTTTAATGTCGCTCTCTAATTGGATCGGGTTTATGTAGCGGCAGCTTTGCTCTGCGAGGATGATCCCGATCGCGTCGAAGTCTGATTCTACCCATAAGCCAAGCGCCTTGATGTACTTCGTCCGCGCCTGCTCCATGTAGGTGAAGTAGCGGGCATTGTTCACATGGCGTTGGGCATCAATATCGCCATAGCGGATCTCAATCGAATGAAAAAAGTGGTATTCACCCATTACACCTCACATGGCGATACATCGAATAAATCCTAACCCAATCATTCCAAGATATTTCATACGCTATCCATCCGATCCATTTACATCCTGGTATTGATCAGCCCCAGGTAACATCTCCACAGAGATCGGGCGGAAGCGGCTTGTCCCGAAAGGTTTCGAAGGCCGCGCACTCCCTACCGACTGTCGTCGACTCCCCGTGCCCGGGGTGTAATCGGATCGAATCAGGCCAGGTGAAGATTGTGTGGGCCAATGATTCGAGCGCCGCCGCCAGCGCCTCTGGTGTCTGTGTATGTCCCGGTCCTCCAGGGAAGATCGCATCCCCGGAAAGGGCACGATGGAATCCATCAACTTCGATGAGCTTTAAAGCGACGCTTCCGGGTGTATGCCCGGGAACATGAACAACCTCGATATGCGCGTCCCCCAACCTAAAAATATTACCTGGCGATAATTCGAAATCAGCCTGGATGGAGAAAGCCTCCGCATCGGCTGGGTGAATCCCCACTGTTGCCCCCAGTGACTGCTTCACCACGTGAAGCGCCCCAACGTGATCCGAATGTCCGTGTGTAAGCAAGAGTCTGGTGACGCTTGTTTTTCCTATCCAATCCAGAATCTTCTGCGCTTCATCGCCGGGGTCGATGAGTATCCCCTCGTCCAACTCAGTCTCTACAATTAGATAGCAGTTCGTCTGATATTCTCCAACGGGCATAACCCTCAATTCAATCATCTTCGGTCTCCGTGAGACTTCTCTAGTTTCCCTTTGTTGAAAAATAATACCCAGGAGAACCCCCGGGTATCCTGAATTCTTTTAGCGCCGGGCACTCTTCACGCGTTTGTCGTTTCGGCCCCGTATAACTTGCGGTGGACCACGCTCAAGGCTCGGACCTGCTGCTCCGCGTGGTATGAAGAACGCACTAACGGTCCGCTTTCAACCCACCTGAAACCGATATCTCCACCATAACGTTCGAACTCTTCGAACTCCTCCGGTGTATAGTAGCGCTCGATCGGGAGATGCTCTTTCGTGGGCTGGAGATACTGACCAATGGTGAGGATGTCGACATCCCAGGAGCGAAGGTCATCCATGACCACCTTAACCTCTTCCATGGTCTCCCCCAATCCAACCATAATACCTGACTTGGTGAGCACCTCCGGATCTAAGTTCTTCGCGTTGGTGAGCGTCGCCTGCGTCCACTCATAACGATCCTGTGGTTGAACTTTCTTAAAGAGTCGCGGCACTGTCTCTACGTTGTGGTTGAGAATCTCAGGTCGGGCATCCATAACGATCTTTAGCGATTCGGTGGAGCCTTTAAAATCCGGGATGAGCACCTCGACGGAGCAGCCTGGCTGCAGCTCACGGATTCTCTGGATAACCATCGCGAATATCGGTGCGCCGCCGTCGGAACGCTCATCGCGATTTACGCTGGTAATAACCGCGTGGCGTAAATCCATCGCCTGTACGGCGCGCGCCACTCGCTCGGGCTCGAGCCAGTCCAGCGGCGCGGGGCGCCCGGTGGCGATATCGCAGAAGCCGCAGGAGCGCGTACACACGTCGCCCATAAGCAAAAATGTCGCCGTTCCGGAGCCCCAGCATTCCCCCATGTTTGGACAACGGGCCTCTTCACAAACGGTGTGTAACGACTTGGAACGCATCATGCCTCGCAACCGCTCGTAGGTCTCGCCCGAGGGAGCGCGCACCTTAATCCATTCCGGTCGTCGCCTGGGCGGTCGATCCTGATTGGACGTCGGTTTGACATCAGCTTTCATTTCGTCATCCTTCATGGTCCCTCTTGCATTAAGGAAATTCTACCGCGAAACCCTGCTGGGTTCTTTTAACGCTCACTTGGTAATCGAAAGAGCGCAAGTATACTCTTCGTTATGGACCAATCTGACTCCACCAACGGATCGCAGCAGTCCCCCGATTTATTTGCGTCGACACAACGAACTGGCGGCGATGAAGATCGATCCCGACTCACTGGCGCGGGTCTGTGCGCCGTATCCGCTGCAGGATTCGCCAGCCTCTCGATATTAGGGAAGCTTGCCTTCAACGCAGATCTCAATCTTGTGACGATCTTGAGCCTTCGATTTGCAGGTGCCGCCGCTCTATTGGCAGTCTATTTGTCTTTCTTCCGCCGACGCAAATTGTTTTTCGATGCCCGCCAGGTGGTTTTTCTCATCCTGCTCGGCGCGGTCGGCTACACCGGGCAATCCGCACTCTACTTCGCCGCCCTTGAACGAAACGCTGCCTCGATTAGCTCATTGCTATTATATGTGTACCCTGCCTTCGTAGCCCTGTTTAACTGGCTCCTGAACCATCGAGCACTGAGCGCTCGAGAGTGGATCGCTCTCGCACTAGCATTTTTCGGAGTGCTCCTGACGCTCAACCCAGTTCGAATTCTTCAAAGCGCCGGTAGTGGGTCCATTGACTTGCTCGGTGTAGCATTGGTTATAGGATCCGCTATTTGGTATGCCGCCTACATCATCAGTATCGATCGTTTCTCCCACCGGGCAGACCCCTGGGTGAGTCTGGTCTGGATTTCGCTCGGCGCAGCGATCAGCTTCACCGCCGTGGGCGCCTTCTCCCATACTCTAGATTTTCAACTGGGGCTGGAGGGTATCCTCATCCTTTTAGGGATGGTGACTCTCAGCACGATCCTGGCCCTGGGGACTTTCTTGGCCGGGATGCAGCACGTCGGCCCAACAACCGCATCGCTTCTCAGCACGCTCGAACCGGTCTTCACCGTTCTCCTTGCCATGGTTTTCCTGGGGGAATTCCTTACCACAATACAAACTGTGGGCGGGGGGCTTGTACTCGCGGCCGCTGTGCTACTCAGCGCCTCGCGGCGACACTCGGCCCAATCTACTTAGTTACATATTTCACAAGTGATCTTTGTTCCTTGCCGTGTATCAACATCGGGGGTATCGTTCAGTTGTCTGACAACAATGGTTTAGCGGAAAGGTAAGTAGCTATGAATAGAGAACTGAGTATCGACGCCCTGCTCCCCCCGGAAATGGCGCGTCGAGCCGAATATATAGGAGTCAGCAAGGCAGAAGCGCCGGTGCTGCGCACCTTCGTCTTGGCTATCCTGGCGGGGGCTTTTATCGCCCTGGGCGCTATCTTCGCCACAACAATCTCCGCCGGGACATCCGGCGAACTGCCCTTCGGCGTAACGAAACTCCTCGTCGGCTTCGTTTTTTGCCTCGGTCTTGTCCTTGTAGTCATCGGCGGCGCCGAGCTTTTCACGGGCAACAACCTTATCATCATGGCCTGGGCAAGCCGTAAGGTGAGCACAACAGCATTGCTGTGCAATTGGGGGATCGTCTACGCAGGCAACTTCGTGGGGTCGATCGGAACCGCATTCCTGATCCTCTTAAGCCGGCAGTACACCTTCGGCGGGGGCATGGTCGGAGCTAGCGCGTTAGCAATTGCCAATGGCAAGGTTGGTTTGGGTTGGTTCCAAGCATTGATGCTCGGCATACTGTGCAATATCCTGGTTTGTCTGGCGGTGTGGCTCACCTTCAGCGCCCGCAGCACAATCGACAAAATCGCTACGATCATTTTTCCAATCACGGCCTTCGTTGCCGCCGGCTTTGAGCACAGCGTGGCTAATATGTATTTTGTCCCTATCGGGTTGATGATCAAATCTTTCGACCCCACCTTTATCGCCACAACAGGCCTAGAACTCACAAAACTCACCTGGGGCAATTTCTTGGTGAACAACCTGCTCCCTGTGACCATCGGCAATATCATCGGCGGCTCGATCTTCGTCGCCGCTGTGTACTGGTCTGTATTTTTACGCCATACCGAGCGTTGAACCGAAAGGACATCCAATGAAAGCGTATATGTTGATTACAATTCACACCGGGCAGATTGAACAGGTCGTTGAGCATCTCCGCCGCGTGGATGGTGTCATTGAAGCCAATATGGCATTCGGCCCCTATGACGCAGTGGCTGTTGTGGAAGCGGAGGATATCAAGGCTTTGGGCAAAATCATGGCCGCCCGCATCCAACCCATTCCGGGTGTGTTAGACACGCTTACTTGCCTGGTGGTGGATGACTGAAGTCAGCGCATCTTAATCATTTGCAGCATATGGGACTCTGCGATAATATGAACGCCTGTTGAGCGGCACTTTGAAGAATTAGATCCCAATATTTCTATCGCCACTCACAAGCCGAGGAGGAAGCCAGCACGTGGATCGTGCGCTTTCTCCAAACTGCCCCGAGTTCGTGTTATACGAATCCCATTAGCCATAGTTTATCTGGAGGAAATCATGCGCCTTACACCACCAAAGAAATGGGTTTTCTGGACTTCCGTTATTCTCGTTATTCTGGGTCTCGTTGGTAAATTCGTCAATGTCCCCTTCCTCACGGACTATGCTTTCTGGATCGTCGTGGTTGGCTACGTCTTGCTCGCTGCAGGCAACTACCTCAAAGGTTTCTAAAACCCAATATTTATTCAACATCTTCTCTAAGCGACTTCGGGGCAAAAAAAACCCTCTGCTGAGACGCAGAGGGTTTTTCTATCGAACCCGTATTCTTATTCCTCCTGTATGAGCTCCTCCAGCAATCTCACGGTCAGGACCTTCACCTCTCCTCCGCCTGGAGCGACCGGCCCCACGCAGACCGGGCAACCATCCTGACAACGGCAATTGCGCACAAGATCGAGGGCGCCGGCCAGCAGTTCGTCATGCAGCTCATAGAGACGCTCCGCCAATCCAAGCCCCTCCGGGACTCGGTCGTAGAGTGTGATCGTCGGCGCTTTGGTCTGTTTATCGCGCACAGCCGTAATCGCCCCAAGATCGCGTGGATCGCTCATCAAGTAGAGTGGCGCAATATTGCGAATAGCGTAGGCTAACCCCCCCAATGCGCTGCGCTTGCCGCGCGCAGATTCAGCTCGTTGATGACAGCTCGGACAGAGCGTGATCAGGTTGTCGATCTGATTCGCCTGGCGGTCATTACGGTTTTCGCCAGGTATGAAATTGAACTCGCGGAAGGGTCGGATGTGGTGGACGTCATGTGCTCTCGCTTCACGTTCTGGTGCACTACACTGACGACAACGAAAGCCGTCCCGTGTCCGTGCGGCTTTACGGGCGCTCGCCCAACTAGGGCCATAATCTTGCGGCGGGAGCAGTACGCCATCCGCTTCCATCTGATCGACCATCTCCGGCGCAATCCACATCCAGTAAGCGCTAGTCTCAAACTCGCGCTGCGGCAAATCGATTACGCCATACCCGAGAGTCTCGTGAGTGTAGCGTTTGACTTTTCGATAGGAGATGGTCTGAGCCGTGACACGAACCCAGCCGTGGGCACGTCGAGCAGGCCTGTTTTCATCGGCATCAAATACTTCGAGCACATCCAAGTCGACCGTCTCCGCGGCATCGGTGTAATAGTCTAATTGAGCCGGCTCAACCTCCGCGATGGCCTTGTCCCAATCAAGGAGTCGTACGAGGTAGGTACGTCCCTCATGAATGTAAACCGCCCCCTCGTGGAGCAGAATCGGGGCTGTCGCAGAATCTACCTCGCCGATCACGACCGGTCGTCCGGCGCCCACATCCTGGATCACCACTGTCTCATCGCTGCTAGCGCGCAACGAGACTCCTTCCGATGGATAAGTGTCAGCCACCCAGTGATAGCGCCCATTCGATCGATGCAGATCACCCTCTTCGGCTAGAAAATCAAGAAGCACCGATACATCTTCTACAGAGCCGAACCGCTCGTCGGCTTCGAAGGGCAGTTCGAAGGCAGCACAGCGCAGATGGCGCAGCAGGATCGCCAGATTATCTGGATTGATCAACCCCATTTCAGGCGAGCGTTCAAATAAATAGAACGGGTGGGTGGCGACGAATTGATCGAGCGGGGCGGCGGACGCTACCAGTACCGCGGCCGACACCTCGCTGCGCCGTCCTGCGCGCCCCATCTGCTGCCAAAGACTTGCGATTGTTCCCGGGTATCCGGCGACGACAGCAGCTCCCAATTGACCTATATCGACACCCAGCTCCAGTGCATTTGTCGCTACTACACCGAGAACCTCACCGCTCCGCAGCCCTCTTTCAATTTCCCTGCGTTCGAGAGGCAAATATCCGCCCCGATAACCGCGTATCGCAATTGGGTCACCCCCCATCTGCTCATACGAATCTCGTAAATACCCAAGGAGCAGCTCGGTGGTCATGCGCGCTCGAGCGAACACTACCGTCTGCACTTTTTCCTTAAGAAACGACTCGGCAACACGCGTTGATTCAAGTGTATATGCCCGTCGAATCCCCAACGCCGGATCGATGACAGGCGGGTTATAGATCACGATGTGCTTCTCGGATCTCGGTGATCCATCCAGGTCCTGCGACACCAAAGTCACCGGCGCTTCAATCAGGCGCTCAGCTAGTTCCTTCGGGTTGGCGATGGTGGCAGAGGTGAGAATGAATAAAGGGTCAGACCCGTAGAACCGACAAACACGGCGCAAGCGCCGCAGAAGATTAGCGACGTTCGATCCGAAGATGCCCCGGTAAACATGCAGCTCATCAATCACGACCCAGCGTAGATTCTCGAACAATGCAGCCCAGCGCGGGTGGTGAGGCAAGATGCCTGCATGGAGCATGTCGGGGTTCGTGATTAAGATCCGGACCTCATCACGAATGGCGCGGCGGCGCGCTCGCGGTGTGTCGCCATCATAGGTCCGTACCGGGATCAGCTCGGCAGCGTTCAGCACATCGAGGAAATTATTTAAGCCAGCCGATTGATCCTGAGAGAGGGCTTTCGTTGGAAAGAGATACAACCCACGTGCTTCTGGATCAGATAGCAGCGTCTGCAACACCGGCAGGTTGTAGCAAAGCGTCTTGCCGGATGCTGTCCCGGTCACAATGACAATATTCTCCCCCGCCAAAGCAGCTTCCACAGCCGCAGCCTGATGCGAATAAAGAGGCGCCATATCCTGGCGCCGCAGCGCGTCGACCAACCGCGGCGATACTTGCGGAGGGAATTCTGCGTAGCGCGCCGGCCTTGCGGGGATTCGCTCCCATGCCGATACATTCTTCATAAATACGGGGTCAAGCCGGAGCCGTTCCAGCGCTTCTTCTACAGGCATCTACTGGGATTATACGTGAATACTCCCCGCCGCAAGCGACAGGGCTTCTAGGCCAAGGCCAGAGATTGTATCCCCAATCTCAAAATATTGATGGCGGCATTGTGGTCTCTAT
>SOIH01000028.1 GCA_004376895.1 Anaerolineales bacterium
GTTTCAAGAAGTGCCAGCAGCCCACCGGCGACTACCCCATGACCCCCAGCGACCACCGGAATCGGCGATTCCATTATCGCGACCGTAAGGTTGCGGAGCGCTTCGTCTGAGATCTGGTCTGCCCAACCAAGGTCGGCAGCAAAACGGTCAGCGGGGCTCGGCCAGCTTCCCATCGAACCCATCCACACCCTGGTATCCCAGATAACTGCATCTGACATTTGACCCAACCGGGTGAGAAAGCCGCTGGGTTGTAATTCATTAACCATGTCTGCGATTAACGATCGCACCTCCCCCCGAGCCAATCGCTGACTCGCGACCATCCCCCGCTCTTCTACATAAATCCGCACCCAGATTTTTGTCCGCTCTTCCAGTTCTTTCCAAACTGCTGATGATGCTCGTCCAATGATCGATAAAGTACTTGCCGGTGTTTGGAGAACGCGTCGCAGGTTTGAGATGCCGTCTAGCAAAGGTGGGTCGGCATGGTGGAGAAATTCGCGGCAATGCCTGCCAATTCCAGGATGACCGTGTAGAAGAACTAAATCCGTAGGTGTGTCTATGTCCAACCGAGAACTCGCGGACGGCGGTAAGGCGCGGACATCGAATTGCGCTTCCTGCTGCATCACCCACCCCAACGGGTTATCACTAGGCAGTTTTGATTTAATGTCTTCAACGACGCGTGTGTGGTTAAAGACAGCCCAATCTGATGAGTACAGGTTATTGACAACAGCAGTTGGCGTTCTCTGCCGCAGGATCTGCTCGAAGACTTGCTGCAAATCTTTTTCCCCCATAAGCGGCGCACTCGCGCCTCCAAAGTACGCGAGCCGGTCTAGATGGTATTCAGAGATTATCTCTGCTAATACGTCTCCAAAATGAAATGGCTGGACAGATGATTGAATTTGTTCAAATCCCATTTCCTGCAACGCCGGTTGATCCGATTCTTCATGAGCAAGAAGAAAGCATGGACCTGCGAATGGATTCGCCTTAATTCGCTCAGCCAAATCGCAGGCTGCAGCCAGTCGACCGGCAGCAACCCAAGCTTCCGCTTCGGATGAACCCTTGGGCGGTAGCATGAGAAGAACAGGGATTTTGTTGTCCATTGGATAGTCAACTGGAGCCAGCGGAGGAAACGTTGGCTCCTATAATTTTTCCGTTATTTGTTCTCGGTTTCGATGAGCCCAAGGGTTCCATCCCTTCGTCGATAGAGAATATTAACCTGATTATCTACAACATCGAGGAAAATAAAGAAATCCTCATGCCCCAAGAGCTGCATTTGCTCAACCGCTTCGCGCTCATCCATCGGGATTAGGAAATGACGTTTTCGCCGTACGATCGTCTCTGAGGGAGTATCATCCTCTTCATTACTCATCGGCTCAAAAGAAGCGACTTCTGCGGCCGATCTACCATCCCCGCGGCTTCTCCAATGGCGGCCTTTGTAGCGCTCAATCTGACGATAAATCTTGTCCAGCACAAGATCAACAGAGGCAAACATATCATCCGTTCTCTCCTCTGCTCGAAGCACAACCCCTTTACCACGAATGGTTAATTGTGCAACCTGGCGATCCTTCGCGTTACGAGCGGTTTTCGCATGGGTTAAGTCAACTTGGGCTTGGTCAATAATGTCCAGATATCGATCCAGTTTCGCAACCTTTTTCTCGACGTAATCACGCAACTTGTCGTTGAGATCCATATTTTTTACATTGATTTTAATTTGTACAATCACTAGCAACCCCTTTCATGTTGTTGACGTACACGAATTGGTGTCTCATGCTCTTCCTACGGTTAAACAAAAAACCTGCACAGCCCCCGAGTTAAGGAGAGCGATTGCGCAGTTTTTCATCGTTGCCCCGGATGTCAGCAAATCATCTATTAAAACGATTGATTGATCTTGAACGATGCGCGGGTCAGCTCGGAAAGCTCCTTCTACATTTTGATGGCGCTCTTGACGATCCAAGCCCACCTGCGATTGGGTCTCCCGCACCCGTTTAAGTGCGTTGGTGAAGGAAAGTAACTTCAATTCTTTTGCGAATGAAGCAACGATCAAAGCAACCTGATTATACCCTCTTTGCCGAAGCCGCACATCAGCCAGGGGAACCGGAACTACGCAATCTGCTATCCATCCCGTTCGATGGTAAACGCTGATCAACCAGGATGCCATCTCGTTGGCAAGCGCTTGATCAGATCGGTACTTCAATTTTAATATTGCGGACCTAAGTGGTTTCCGGTAATGAGCGAAGGGTCGGACGTGGACGCGACTTGGCCAATCCTCACATATAGAGCAGATTATTCCTTTCTCGAGGGGAAAACCACAAGCAGGACAAGAGCGGCCTTTTGGTGCGATGATGCGGTCATTACATTCTTCACACCATACCCTACCAGCCACATCGCAACCCGCACAACGCGGGGGAAAGATCAGGTCGATGGTCAGCTTGAGCCAGTATGTAAACCTGCCCCGGCTCCGTTGAGAAATGGATCGCTTCACCGGGCACCCCTCCCCGAATTAGCAGAAGCGAGTGCGGCGTTCTTAAAACATTGCCGCCATTGGGGAAGACAGCAGCAGCATCGCCGCCGGGCCAAGCAGGATCAGCATGATCGAGGGGAAGATAAGCAGCGCAATCGGGAAGATCATTTTGATCGGTGCACGGTGAGCCTCCTCTTCCGCCATCTGCCGCCTGCGCACACGCATCTGATCCGATTGGATCCGGAGAACCTTCGCCATACTTACGCCGAGCTGCTCAGATTGAATGACAGCTGCCACGAAGCTTGTGAACTCCCCAACGTCGAGCCGATCTGCCATATCACGCAATGCTTCCCTTCTCAATTTACCAAGCGCGATCTCCTGAATTACCCGCCCGAATTCCAAAGCGAGTTCATTTTCCCATTTCTGGTTCACCTTCCGCATCGCTGCATCAAAACCAAGACCGGCTTCTACACAGATCGTCAACAGGTCAAGCGCATCCGGAAGTCCTCGGAAAACACCCTTTTGCCTGGCTGAAATCTTGCTTGAAAGCCATAGATCTGGCATGAAGTATCCGATCGCCATGAAAAGCGACGAAATTCCCAAACCCTGAAGCCAATTTCGCCCTGAGATCGAGAAAACTAAAAATAGACCGCCACCCATTACAACTGCCAGGACGAAGCGCAGGGCGATGAAGAAAGCCGGGTCCATTTGCATGGGGTTGCCAGCTTTAATGAGTTTTAACCGGGCGGTTTCTAGCGTCGCTTGCGGAGTGAAGCGGGAGGCGATCACACCAATCTTATTAAAGATTGGCAACATAACTCGTTCATAAAAGCGCTGAGAAAGCTCGATCTCCTCGAGCGTCATCGCCTCATCGCGAATGCTGTACTCCGCCAGGCGGCTGGAAATGGGATCAGAAGCTTGCGGCGCTTTTATCCCAACGACGACCAGGAAAACAGCCAAGATGAGGATGCCAATGATAATTACAATAGTCAATATAGGCATTATTCCACTCCTTGTTCTCCCGTGGTGTTCATCAAACCGCTACTTTATCTTTAGATGTCGATATCGACGATTTTCTGCGTCGCTATAAAACCAGTGATGACCATGATAGCTGCAAGAGTGATGAGTGGGATGCCGCAGCTTCGGGTTTCAGGATTGAAGAACTGCATAATATAATCGCGGTTTATCAAGAAAAGTAAAGCCGTGAGTATGACGGGCATAGCGGAGATCACCCAAGCTGTCGCACTCCCCTGAGCAGTTAGCGCGGCGATTTCGCCCTTAATCCGTACTCGTTCTCGAATCGTGAACGAAATCGAATCAAGGATCTCGGCCAGGTTACCCCCGACCTCACGCTGAACATTTATAGCGGTGATTACTAGATCGAGGTCCTCACTATTGATTCGCCGCAGGAGGTGGTCGAGGGCATCCTCCATCGGGATACCAAGCTGCATCTCCTGTACCACACGGTGGAATTCATCGTTAATCGGTGGTGGAAGCTCGCGGCTAACAGCTTCCAGTGCCTGGAGAGTTGAGAATCCAGCTCGTAAGCCATTCACCGTCAAGTTGAGCATATCGCTTAATTGATTGTCGAATTTCTTCAGACGGCCTTTCTCCTGCCTCTTTACATACATCCGCGGTACAAAAGCACCAACGATCATCCCCACAAACGCAAATATCATCGAATAGCTGATGATAAAACCAATAACCCCAAAAGCGAAGATTGAGATCACAATTACAGCGACATACTCGGCCGGTCGGAGCTTCAGATCCGCTCGAGCGAGATCTCGAGAAATGTTCGCGAAGAGATCCGATCCTTCACCAGCCCGTTCCAGGTAGTCAGCGATGATCGAGCCGCGCGGCTTCTTTGCCTCAGCACCAGATGTGGAGACAACCTGCCCCTCAGCGTAACGGCCTAAGCGTTCCTCAACAACCGACCGCTCTCCAAGAAACGTCATAGCCAGGCCAACTACCAGGAGTAGAAGCCCTAACCCCCCTCCAATGATGAGAACCGTTTGCGAATTCATCGCCTAGTACCCCTTTGCCCTGGTGCCTACACCGAAGATTGCTGCAGGTAAATTAATGCCGCTCGCTTCAATCTTATCGATGAATCTTGGTCGTAACCCAGTTGGGCGGAGGCGCCCGATAACCTTGCCGTCTTCAAAACCGGTTTGCTCGAAGACAAATATATCCGTCATCGTAATCACATCACCTTCCATACCTTGGATTTCGGCAATATGAGTCAATTTTCGAGTACCATCACGAAGTCGCTCAAGATGGCAAACAAGCTCAAGAGCAGATGAGATCTGCTCCCGAATGGCTCGGATGGGAAGTTCCACGCCTGACATAAGCGTCATGGTTTCGATACGCGCCAGTGTGTCCCTCGGGCTGTTTGAGTGTGCCGTCGTCATGGATCCTTCGTGGCCGGTGTTCATCGCCTGGAGCATGTCGAGCGCCTCTTTTTCGCGAATCTCACCTACGATGATCCGGTCAGGTCTCATTCGCAACGAGTTGACGACGAGGTTCTGTATCGTAACCTCACCCCGCCCTTCGATATTGGGCGGTCTAGATTCAAGGGTGATAACATGCTCCTGCCTCAACTGCAGCTCGGCAGCATTCTCGATCGTAATAATGCGCTCATCACCAGGGATGTACTGTGAGATGATATTCAGCATGGTGGTTTTACCGGAACCGGTACCACCGGAAATAATCATGTTGATTCTCGCGATCACACAAGCTTTTAGGAACTCAATGGCTTCAGGAGTGAGCGTGCCCCACTCAATAAGTTGATCGGCTGTGATGGGATCTCGAGCGAATTTCCGGATCGTTAGGGTAGGCCCAACAAGAGATATTGGCGGAATGATGGCGTTCACACGCGAACCATCCGGCAATCGGGCGTCAACATACGGGCTAGACTCATCAATCCGGCGACCTAAGGGAGCCACAATACGATCGATGATGCGCATCAGGTGATCGTCACTCTCGAATGTCGCAGGTTCACGAAATATTTTACCGGCCCGCTCGACGTATATCTGTTTGGCTCCGTTCACCATGATTTCTGTGATCGATGTATCTGCGAGCAGCGGCTCGATGGGTCCCAGGCCGAGAATCTCTGCGACGATCTGTTCGAAAAGGCGCCTTCGCTCCGGTCTTGAGAGGACAATCCTCTCATCAGCCAGAATGTTCTCAAATAGCTCCTCGATCGTTTGGCGAACCTCCGCCGTCTGACTGACGTCCATGGAAGGATCTAATTCGCCGAGCAGTTTATTCTGTACTCGAGTCTTCAGATCATGGTATGTATCTCGCTGTCCGGAACTTGGCGGTGCAACGCGACGTGCCGAGAGGCCGCTCATACGTGATGAGCTCTGAATCACTCCCCCATCTTTATCATTATCTTTGGCGAGGGCAGGCACGTTTTCTTCAGCTTGGCCTTGTTCGATCCTCTTCAATAACGACACGTTGCACGCTCCTTACCCGAAGGTGATTTGCCACATCACAAACATATCACCGACTGAATAACCCCGTACGTTCGGCTTCGTGCTCCTCTTCGTCTTCCATAACATCAACCAGCACACGTTCTTTAATGCTTCCGAGAATATTGAAAATGCTCTTTGCCGCTGGTTGACCTTTATCGCTGAGAAGGAGAGGAGAACCGCGGTTTATGGAAGTCGTTATCGCACGTTCATCGAGAGGGATCTCCGCATCCACAGTACATTTCAGGTTTTCTGATACCGCATCAGAGGAAATCCCAGAACGCTTATCCATCTTATTCAAGACAAAGAATAAACGCTCCTTCGGGAATTCTAACACCCCCAATAAGTCGAACAGCAATCTGGTGTCTTTAATCGAGGGAATCTCTGGGGTCGCTATGGTGATCAGCAGATCGGCAACATCTAACACCGCTAATGTGATGTCATCCATATTGGAACTTGTATCGACTACGACATAGGCGAAATTGCGTTTTAAAAACTGGAGGACATTACGTACTTGTCCAGCGGTGACCTCATCTGCCACCTCTGGTCGTGGCGGCGCGGCGAGGACTCGCAATCCGGTACTATGCCGGAGCAGGACCTCATCGACGAACTCAGCATCCAGTTCATCCGCGCGGCTGGCCAGATCAATAAAACTGTTCTTAACCTGCAGATTCAATGCGACGGCAACGTCGCCGAACTGTAGCGCAGCATCTACGAGCACTGTCGGAGTATCGGCGGTGTCTAGACCAACGGCGATGTTTGTCGCAAGCATGGAACATCCAACACCTCCCTTGGCGCTATAGACAACCATGACCTTTCCTTCCGGTCGAAGCGATCCTGTATAACCTCCCCCGGGGCCTTGAACTACCACTGAAGGCAGAGGCTGGCTTAGCTTGTCTTTCTGTTCGTGAGCGAAGACTGCTAATGTTCTGATCGTGGATATTAGCTCGTCCGCAGAAGGCGGCTTTGCCAGGAAGTCCCTGGCTCCTGCGCGCATCGCCCGGCGAACATAGTCAGAATCGTTGTTAACAGAAAGCATGACGATTTGAGCGAAGGGAACGTCCCTCACCAACTCCTCTGTGGCCGTGATGCCGTCCATATCCGGCATATTGATATCCATGATGACGACATCGGGCTCCGTTTCACGAGCCAGTTCAATCGCTTCTATGCCGGTTCGCGCAGCACCTACTACGACGACATCGGACTCAAACTGAAGAAGCTTGCGTATATTTTCTCGCGTCTCGGCGATATCATCGACGATCAGGACGCGGATCATTACCTCCGCGTTTTCTGTCATTTAGTTAGCTCCATTCGAACACCAACGAGCATATCTACTACTGCTGCGGCGGCGCAGTTGGTTTATCATTCGGCAGCTCCGGAATAATCAGCTTCTCAAGCCGGGGCTCCATGCCATATGGCAATTTGGTTGGGATGGTGATCTCGTAGGTATCGAGCAGGTATTGCAGTGTGACGCTGGTGGTCTCGGTTACCTCTGTATCATTCGGAGCGCGCAGTGTGAATGTGAGATCTGCTCCAACTTTCAAAGCCCAGTTCAACGCCAAGGCTTCCTGGGGGGTGACAATCAAGGTGATGATGTCAGGAGGCTTAACGGTTGGTGCCTGTGCTTGGCTATCAGGCGCAGGAGCACCTACTCCGCCTTCAGGAACAGGAATAATTTCTCCTGCAAGCTCTCCTTCAAGCTGGAAGGTGCCTACATGCAATACAATGGCTGCTTCGACCAAGCGCTGCGAAACCGCGCGCGGCCGCTGTTGTTCCTGTGGAATGATATGAAACGGTTGACCTGTCACTTCGTCCGTCTCAACCTTCCCGAAGGGAAGAGGTGGAATATTAACCGCCTCTGAGACTTCAACGCCCGTAACACCTCCTGTGATATTCGGCGCCGGAAATTCTGCCGTCCCGCCCGATGCGGTCAGAGGTGTTGTTTGATTCGGTAGAATAGTTTGGAAGTCAGGATCAATGTCCACAAGCAGCAGCGAAATCAGGACATCGACCACATCTCCATCCTGCATGGCATATGCAACGCCCGAAAGTCGATCCATGGGAATAGCAATCGCTGTATAACCCGCTGGGATTGCCAGGGCAGCGTTAGAGCCGCCCGCGAGTAAATCGCCGGAAGTCTCTGTAAGCATTGCCTCAGTAATAGGGACACCCCGAGCGATATCCTGGCGGGCGATGCGATCGACGATCCGGGAGCGGATCCCCTCTTCATCTGGACCGCTGATCATCGTTTCGACGACCAAGTTCGCATTCATGCGAGACATGATTACGCCATCTTCAGGGATCCTCGCTCCGCGCGAGATGTCCTGAGCGGCAATAGCCACGAAGACAACATCGACTGGGACGGGTGTGGCTTCACCTTCCGAACCAGGAATGGGTGGCTTCAATAAGAAATAAGCGGCTGCAGCGCCCAGGAGAAGGATTATCGCAAGCAGTATGAAGATGCGGGAACGTCGCATGGGACCTCCTTAACTACACCGATGAACTTATTCTCGTGGGCAACCCACGAGTCGCGAGTATCATACGCTGATGAAAATAAAAGTCAAGCTGTGCATACTCTAACACATGTATGCCAGAATTTTCACTTACATTTCCCTTACACAAGGAGCCCTATTCAGGATAGGGCTCCTGGGTGATTCGTGTGCTTTGAAAGCGTTTCCCCCTCTCGTTCCACCATATAATCGGTTATATAGCGCTAACGATGCCACTAAACACGTTTCCGATGGCAGGGCCGAGCAACGCAAGAATGACAATCACGACAACAGCGACTAGAACAAGAATTAAGGCGTACTCGACGAGGCCCTGGCCTTTCTCTTTCGGGGCAAATAACATAGCAGTTTCCTCCTTTCGTTAATATTTCGCCTGTTTTATGTTACAGGCTTGTAATCATTATATTCAGTTGGAATAGAAGATTCAATAGGACCAATATCCGTGGGAAAAGAGGACTATTCGCTTCTCAAAATGGAATAGGTGTGTTACGTAGATGGGAATTCCTTTACGCCTGATCCTCTGTGGACAATCGCACAACGATTCTTGCACCCTCGCCCTGTTTGCTGTCGATCTCCAGAATCCCTCCGAGGAGCTCAATCTGGCTGCGAAGTTGATTGAGCGGGCGAGATACGTACTCATCAGTCTCAACAATTTCAGGGTCAAAACCTATGCCATTATCCTCTACCGTAGCCCTCGCATTCTTCTCATCGAGATCGATCGATATCTTTACCTGCGTAGCCTGCGCATGGTCGCGTACATTCGCGAGCAATGTCTGGATTGCGCGAAAGAGCACGACCTCACGATGGGATTCTAGGCGACGCTCTATGCCCGTGTTCACTACAACGACATCCAAGCCTGTTTTTTCTTTGAAAGCTTCACCATAACGTTTAACGGTAGGCACCAATCCGAGATCATCCAACATCATTGGACGCAGTTCGAAAATAAAGTCGCGAATTTTTACGAAACTTGCATTTGCGGCCGTCTTGAGATTTTCAAGCTCCTCGCGAGCCAGTTCGATATCCGTGTCAAATAACCTGGCGGCTATCTCAGTTTGCAGGATAAAATTCGTCAGAACCTGAGCGGGGCCATCGTGCATTTGCCGCGAGATCTTACGCCGTTCGTCCTCTTGGGCTTGAATTATTTGCCCAAACACGCTCTGCGAACCCCCCAGCTCGTCTACCTCGTCCTCCACACCAATATCAGGCTTCTCCCCGAGGATCTGCAGTGTGCGCGCCATGTAGTCCGAGAATGTTTGAAGATGCTCTTCATCACTCTGCAGCTTCTCTAGCTGCCCGCGCATCGTGAAAAGACGCTGTTGAGCATCAAGTGCGTCATCATAGATCGTGCGGATATCCTCTCGAGGAACAGTGTCAAAGTGAGCTTGCAGCTGGTGGATGCGGCCTGTGATGTCAGCGTTACGTTTCGCTAACTTCTCAACCTCACCATGACTTTGCTCGACAAGGAGACTAATTTCCGTCATTCCACGCTGTACCTTTTCAAGTTGAGTGTGGGACTCTTCAAGGAAGGCTTCGAGGGGACTGAGTTCTACAGCGCCATCATTCTCGGTCATAACTACTCCGGATTATTTCCTTGTATCCTGTAATCGAACCCATCCGTGCCGAAGGGCATACACCGCAGCCTGGGTTCGATCTTCGACGTCTAATTTATGAAGGATGGCTGTCATATGGTTCTTTACTGTTTGATGGCTGATTCCCAATTTGGAGGCGATTTCTTTATTGCTCATACCGCGCGTGACATATTGCAGGATCTCCATCTCGCGAGGCGAGAGCGGCGTGAATGCCTCAATATCACCATCAAGATGTGGTCGCCGGACCGCTTCAACACCACGAGAAAGCCAATCTTCAAGGCCCTCTGCATCAAACACTTGGTCACCCACAATATAGAAACCACGAGCGACTTGCCGAACGATATCGACTAATTTCCCCGCCTCAACATCCTTTGAACAATAAGCGGCGGCGCCCGCGCTGAAAGCATGCAGGACTTGCTCAACGTCGTCGTACGCAGTCAGGAGCACGATGGACGTATCCAATCGCTCAGCTTTGATTTGCCGCGTGACCTGCATACCATTCATGTTGGGCATATTAATGTCGATCAATGCCACACGGGGGCGTAATTCACGCACCAATTGCAGCGCTTGATCGCCACTTGTCCCTTCCGCCAGGACGTTCAGGTCATCCTCGGCATCAATGACGCTTCGGACCCCCTCACGGAAAAGCGGGTGATCATCGACAATGATGACACTGTATTTTTCCATAATATCGCCACCTTTTTTATTTGACCGCGGGGAGTATAGCATACTCAGACGATGCCGGGCAAACTTGTCAACGCCATTGGTAGATGGCCATGTTTTCCCCGCCCACTTGAGGTGAAAATTCCGAGTTTGTCGAGTAGATCAGCTCACGCCCACTGATTAAACGTGGATACCATCCCGGGAAGGTCATTAAATAGTCGGCGGAATTCTTATCAAGGAAGGATTCGATGTCAACTTCACTGCGAATGATGGGGATCACATCTGGTGTCACCAAGCCGGCAAGATCGATGATCATCCGATCCCCAAAGTAACCGAGGGCACCGATATCATGAGCAGCGATGGATGATTCTGATTCCGTGTTCTCCGCGACCCATCGGGAAACTTTTACCATCTCTGTTTCAATGATGGCGACATCCTGAGCATATGCCTGAGAACCCTGCCACCAAAATATAACCACTACTGCTGCGAGAGATAAGATCCAAACGCGGTGGATGAAACGCTTTGCCCTCGATCCCCCGTTCTGTGAGTACCAAATCCGGATTCCATCACAACCGACAGCCAATAGAATAGGTATGGTTGGGATAGCGTAACGGCCATGCTGGTAGGTTGCCGGGAGTCGCAAAGCATAAGCACCTATATAGGCGCCTGTCCAGATGACCGGGGCTAACCGCTCCCATGAACGGGATGTAATTGCCTGAATAGCATAGAGCAGAATACCCGGGAGCAGAATGAATAAAGCCCCGGCGGCGATCGCGCTAACCTGGCCGAAGTAACGATAAATGAAAGGGGACTGCCGAAGTGCGATGTACTCCACTTGCTTGGCGTAGAAGGTGCTTGGCCAAACCGTACCTGCCACGGTCCAGTTCATGGTTAAGTAGATCAGAAATGGCCCGGTTATGCCAACGATAACTCGCAGTAGCGCAGATCCAATTTGCCGGTTATTCCCTTGATACATGATGAGAATAATCCAGGTTACCGGCAAGAGAAGAGTCAACGCATCCGGACGGACCCAGATTCCAACGCCAATTAACACCCCTACACCGAAGAAGTTAAGCGCCTCCTGTGCCAACACCCAAAAAACGAGAACGGAGAGGAATGCAAGTAGAATGGTCTCCATTCCAGACAACGCTGCCCAAACAAGATGCCACTCTAAGAGAAGCAGGGCAGCTAATCCAATTCCCCACACGCCTGGGGCACGATCCTTGGTTCTAAACCAGTCGACCGCTAGCCAGGCGGTTGCAATCAATGTAGTCACACCTATTCCATAGGTCCACCATTTATAGGGGATCTCTAAAAAATATCCGAGGGCGATCAATGCACTCCACAATGGAGCAGTCGAACCGGCGCTGGATTGACCCGGAATGAACGACCACTCCCCCTTTTCTCCGAGGTTACGAGCGTATGTTTGGTGAATCCAAGCGTCGTCTAGTGGAAAGCCGAGCGATGTTTTTTGCGCGCAGATGATAAGGAATACCCCGGCGGAGAGAACGCCGACAGCAATGACGACAGATAAAAATAACTTTCGATTAATAAGATCCTTCACGCCCACACCTGTCAAACCCCCTCAATGCACTTCGAAAATCAGCACAGGCTCGTTGTTGTGATCTAGCAGCATCGCCCTCTCTTCCAACCAGGAAACCTTCGCCTGACCCTGGTAAAGATCGGTGAGCCCTTCTGGGTGATTCACATCAAGTACCAGCCACTCGACTGCGAATCGATCGACAACCCTGTGTAATTCAGCCTCCCCTCCATAAGGAATCACGACCGATCCCTTCTTTGATGAAACATAAAATCCAGGCGGGTTGTTGATGGCGACGATGCCGTAGTCTGGATTTAATTCAGCCAGTGTTTCTGCTGCTGCATCATAGGTTCTTTTAGGGCCCATCCAAAGAGCCGTATTCGACTGAATGCCAATCACCTTCGTTACATAGAGACCTACAGTGAGCATGGCGGTCATTCCAAAGATTGTGACCGCAAACAACCGCTGCGCTTGCGCTTCATCCCAACGACGGAGATGACTCAGCCACTGGATAACACGATGAAGCCCGGCAGGAACGAGTGCCCAAAGCAGCGGCATCATAGCCGCGCTGGAATGGAAGAGTCCTCCCAGAGAACCAGCAAATGGAAAAACAAAGCTCATCGTGAGGAATAAGATCACGAGATAGAACGCCGCCAGACGGGTCTCAAACGCCTGCCACAATTCACGGAAGCCGATGATCATAAGTGGTCCCAGCATGACCAATCCATTTTCACCGATTAGCCGTTGCAGGTTTATCCAGAGTGCAGCGAACCTCGCCTGCAGGATTGCGCCAAACCCCTGTGAGAGGAAGTGCCGGAGGGTCAGATTGCTGCTCGGATAGCTGAACAGTTCCGGGTACGATCTCAACCAGAGTGTCTTCGCTCCCGTCGCGGGAAGCAGCGTTCCCACGATCAGATGATTTCGCAGGAACCATGGGGCCATAACGAACAAATAGCCGGAGATCAGGATTGTGAAGCGCTGCAATTTCCTCTCACCTGAACAAGAGACGGCTGCAAGCGCAGGGAGGAAAAAGAGAAGTCCATCCGCGCGGGCGAGATGGGCCAGACCTATCATCATTCCCGAGACGAGCCAAGCGCCATTCCTTCCGTTTCGTAAACCTCGTCCAGTGAAGTAGAAAAAACCCGCCCCTATGAGAGCGTAGACAACAAAAACATCCGTCGTCAGCATGTATGGAAGGTAGAACCCGGGGACGAGAGCAAGCAACCCCGAAAACCAGGCCCAGCTTCGGTTGCCATGAATCTGGAGTGCAAGTGCGGCAGTGATTACAGGAAGCAACGCACTCATCAGGATGAATGGAATCTGGGCCGCTCGAAATGTCTGCCCGAAGAAGGTCATCGGCAAAGCTGCGATAAGCGAGGTAAGCGGCGGCCAATAAAGATGTGACGGATGAGATAACGCAGACGGATTATCCAGATAATTCCAGATGAACGGCTCGATGAACCCGCGGCCTCGTGACAGCTCTTGACCAGTAGCAAAATAGTAATCTGCATCCATGTAACCAGGACTTTGAATCCAAATGCACCCAAGTCCTGCGACAAAAAGACCAAGAATAAAAAGTGATATCCAACGCCAGGTCCGCATTTCGAGAACTACCTCGTCAATCTTTATTAGCTTTTATGGAAACCCAGATCCAGAAGCTCAATCTAGGCTCACAAACTTGTAAAGGGATAAATCATCCCAGGCGGTCTGTTCTTCCAGACTATAGTTCTCTATCAGCCATGAAAGATGGGGATGGGTTATCGCTCCAAGGGCTTCATATTCGTCGATCTCGCGCGCGAACATCACGAAAAATACCTGTTGAGCGTCCCCTACCGCGCTAATCGCATCCGGTTGTGCAAAAAGACCTAGAGCTTCTTGTGTCGGTAACGCAAGGGTGTCGCTCCCTGCACCAGGTGAATCGGCGATATAAGTATGCGGAAGTGACTCATCATAATAAAAAGCTGGAAGCATTGTGATCTTATTCGAATGCAGTACAACCCCTCCCTCGTCTAACTCGGAGCTGATGTAATCATTCACATTCTCAAATGGAGCATAAGGGAATCCCCGATATGTTTCATTAGAGAATAGCCCAATCGCAAAGGCGAACACTAAACACCCGATCGTGAGGTAAGACTCTACGTTTCGCCGCTCACGAGGAGCAAGTGCCCATGCAAGCCAAAGCAGGAAGATGACGCCGGAGGGCAGTAACCCCCGCACGACATACAATGGTCGAATCTGCGAGACGAGAAAAAGCAGAAGGACAGGTGCAGCGCTCAAATAAATCAGCCATATTGCCTTCTCTGCGTGAGAATCCCGTTCTCGAGCCGCCCGGAAGGTTTGGACGCCCGCAAGAACGATCACAAGTATTGCGCAAAAAAGAGTTGCCGGAAGCAGGTTTGCACGGATGGGGAGACCCGAAAAAAATGACAGGACTGTTTGAACCAGATCTGCCAGGGTAGGCTTCGCGATCCAGTACGCGCGCTCCACTTTCGCAATTTGAGCAGGAAGTTGAAGCCCCCAGGGCAGATACAGCACAATGGCGATAAGTGTCGAGAGTAAAACAGATCGGACTAATCTCAATTTACGGAAAAACAGTGGGGATAACCCGAGAGGAATGAGATAGAAAACTGCCAGGACATGCGTATACATCGCAAGAGCCGCGAAGATACCAAAGGCGACCCAAGGATAATGCCTATCTCCTTGAATGCCCCTCCATACGTATAAAGTGGCGAAAACGAGCCATAGACTGAGAAGGCCGTACATGCGCGCTTCCTGCCCGTAATGCACCTGGAAAGGCGCGAAGGAAAATAATAACCCTGCCAGCACAGCCTGCTTCAATCCGAACATCTCCTGGACCAGATACCAGAGTACGATGAGCAATGCGAGGTTAATTAGGACTGATAGGAGGCGAACGACGATGACTTTCTGGCCAAAAAGCGACATCCACGCCCAGAGAAGTGTGAAATAGAGTAACGGGTGCACATTCGCGGCTGTCCCGTCGACGAGCCCTAGAGTCCCCTGGAGCATAGCTTTCGGACCTGTACGCGAGAAAAGAATGGCGATTGCCTCGTCATACCACAGTGGGCGTGAACCTAATGATGGAATTCTGACGGCCAGAACAAGCGCGATGAGCGCAAGCAATATGAGCTTCGTGTTTTCCTGAAAGAATTTTTTCAAAGATCCTCACTTCTCTTACTGAGCATAAGCACCCGCTCCATAAGCTCAGTCCCCCCGAATAGGAAGACGAGAAGAGCTTACGACCCACCAACGCGACCAGAGTAACCCAACCAGGGCTAGAATCGGCAGAGGCAGATACATCACAGCGTCTTCAACATTCCCTTGCACAGTTCCCAAGAACAGCGCCCACAACCCAACCGACAACCCCAAGAGAGTTATCAAGGAGGCGATCAATCCGCCTTTGTCCCACCGATCTTCCCAAGTCTTGAAGATAATCAACAAAGCCGGCAGCATTCCAACAAAATTTGTTGTCGCAGTTCGAAAAGCGATTAAATTCGTGATCACGATTGTCAGCGCAGCCGTCCATTGGAACCAGGGATCCTCTTTGCCAGCCGCCATAATCCATTCCCATAGTAAATAGAGGGATAGCAGTCCAGTGAGGATGAGGTTTACGGTACCGCCTCCTCCTGGAAGGAAGTTCGTGAGAATCGAGATCGGTGACCCCAGATCTGTGTAACTAGAATATGAAAGCAACTGACCCAACCACCCCAAGGGCCAACTAGGTAAGGCGATCAAAGAGCCGGCGATAAGAACTGTGGTCCACCCAAGGAACCATCCCACAATCTTCAATCTTCTAGCTCGGATAGACCAAATGAGGACGAAGGGGATAATCAAAAAAGACATCTGGGGTTTGGTGATTGTCAATGCTAAGACAATGCCCGCAGCCTCATCCAACTCGCTCTGAATAGCGAGAAGAGCGAGAGCGATCAAGACTGCTTCTATTACAGCAAATTGACCTACGATCACCGAACGCGCGCCATGGTACCAGAGGATAGAAAACAGGATGATGAAAGCTTGCGTGAATCGATCCGGCGACCAGCGCGCCAATCGAAGACCTATAAGCCCAATGACAACCAGGCATATCTCAAGGATTGTCATCCAAATTGCACGTGCCATCGGGAATGGCAAGAAACCGAAGGGTCCGAAAAATAACATCGCCGGAAGCGGGTAGACAAAATGGGCGATATCTTCACCCTTTGAAGGATCGGCTGGTCTGCCATAGATCATCGTCTGCGCGGCAAGACTAACCTCTTCATCATATGGGTTTACACCTTCAACCAGCCAGTAATGCGCTCCTGTCCATCGTGCGAGAAAATCATTCCCCCCGGGAGATTGGCGTACAAAGCTATAGTTTGTGACACCCAAGCCAATTAGGAAAATAAATAGACCAATCAGGAGGACGACTCTGAGCCAGTTTGGCAGGTAATATTTCAAACGACACCCCCGGAAAAAGCGCGACACTCCACACTCTTCGAGTATCTAGAAATTATGGTTTTTCCTTCGAATATATATGGTCCCTATTGTGAAATCCCGTCAGCATCTTCCCTACTTAGGAGAACTGAGGATGACCGCAAGCTCATCCTCATAATCGATTTCCCAACCCTGCGATTCGAGGCGCACCCTCAGAGGAGCCCAGGGCTCGACCAACGCCATCTCGATATCCCACGTCTCAAAGACTCGCTCCCAGCCAGCTAAGCCCCGCCAGCTGATGAGATATTCTTCCAAAATCTCGTCGTCGAATAGATCTGTCCGACCGTCTACAAAGCTAAGAAAATCGGGATGAAGCTCCCAAATAATATAACCACCCCAGTTATATGTATTGAAAAGATTCTTGTTTGTCTGGACATCGCGCAGGTACTCAACCGCATGAACCGGGTATTCCGCCTCAATCATGTCCTGGTTGGCTTGAGAAGATAATGATGATGAGATCTTCAAACCCGAAGCGACAAGCAACAACAAAAATATAGTCAGGTTCAACCATTTAGCGGCACTTTCCGGAAGCTGCGCCGCAGCACCCAACTCTTTCTGCTTATCATCTAGAACTGCGTCAAGATGGCGTGTGATAACAGGCGCGGCAACGAGTGCAAATAATGCGATATTCCGGCTGGCGAGAAGGGCAAGCGCTAGAAACACAAGAACAAGCAGGAGTTCCGTGAGATCAACTTTCCGACGAGAACGGGAAATAGTTCCGATTAGAAGCAAAAGCATCAGGAGAAATGGTAAGATCTGCGCCTGATGGAAATTTGGAGATTGCCATTCCTGGATGTAATCCTGTAGGGCCTGAATGGAAACCGTCTTGAAGGGGTAAAGAAGCATCTGCGGTCCGTGTGGGTTGATAGATACAGCAAGAGCGCAAAGAAGGCTGACCGAAAGAAGACGGAATATCTCCCGTTTATGCTTATCCCACGCTGTCCTCCAATCCCAGCCAGCTTTGACAGCCTCGTTAGCAAGCTGGACGATTTCTCCGCATAGATAGACCCCAAGGATCAAGAAGCCGATCGCGAAGCCTCCATGCACATTCACCCAGAAAATCATCGCTAAAGGGAGCGACCAGAGTAACCGCGCCCTTCCCTTCCGACAAGAATGGAGTACGAACAGGAAAAAGGCTGCGAGAGCAAAGCTGATGATCTGCGGTCGTGCGGACCAATACACTCCGGAAGCAGACGCAGCGAGAAGGATGACGAAAGCCCTAAGTAGGTCTCGACCCTCTAGCGTGCACCACACAAACGCGAAAGCAGCCACAACCATCAACGCAGTAAATAGATTTAGCCCGGCAAAGCTGAAGGTCTGAAAGGCAGCATAGAGAAGAATCTGTGCAACCCATCCGGGGTAAATCCACGCTGAGCCCTGACGTGAAAGCGAGAAAAGATCTGTCCTGAGGATCGCCCGATTCGCAAGCATCCACTCACCCGCTTTTAGATGCCACCACGTATCGTAGCCTACCGAGGCGCGGACAGCCATGGTGAAAATAGCCAGAAAAGTGATACCAAACACCAGGCGTTTAAACGTCACTAGAGTCCCTTCCATCTAACTGTGCTGGATGACGAACGCATGTATTCATCCTATGGATAATCACCCGATCCAGTTGAACGGGGTACTTATAACCACCCCTAATTATTCACTTTCACCCTTGCATCTCCTGTGCCAATATCATAATAATGCTAATCAACTACACTCTAGCCCGCACCGCCCTGAAAATTCCGCTTAATGCAGCTAGTTCCCAAACCATGCTGCGCCGATCTCCTCTGGCCGCACGGGGCGTGAGAGATTATAGAAGATTTGATAATCCCCGATCTTTTCCTCATCCCACCCTACTCCAAGTTCACGGAAACTCGCTCTGATGTTCCCATCAAGTGCTGGATGGAATGTTGTGATGTAGGCAACGCGGTCACTTCCCTCCACGGTAACCTGGTATGGTTCATATCGATCGTCCCTATCGGTGTACCGAAAATCGAGATGATACGGGAGCCTTGGGATATAGATCAACTCCTCGTCTGACTGAAAGGCAAGCGGATAGGAAACCCAATAGTTAGAATAGCCCCTCGTTTCTCCATGCTTGGATAAAAAATCGACAAGCTGATCATCAAACCTATGGTCAACCCTGGTGACTGCATCGAACTGCGTGGTTATCCCCGGTGGATATTGGGCCGCTGCTTCAAGGTTACTCCACAAGTTGAACGCCACAATAATTGCAAGGATCAGCGCTCGGAAGGGTGCGTTGATCCTGAAGGCTGGCTGGGCGAAGAAGTCACCTGCGAAAATTGCCAGAGTGACGTAAATAGGAAGAAAATAACGGCCTGAAGGGTCGGATCCAAATGGGGTAAGCACAAACACAAGGATCACCGCACCCATTACACCTGCAATCATCCAATAACTCGCTCGGTGCGAGCTCTCATCCCGCAACCTGCGGAATATTTGGATGAATACCAATAACCAGAATATCAGAGCCAAGGGCACAAGCAGGAGTGCGATGGGTTCGGTCGTCCACGGGGGTCGAAATCCAAGAGTCACAGTAATTCCAAAGAGGAATAAATGTTGGATATGTTTGACTAGCGTAGAAAGAATATCCGAGCCTGCGTTCACCGCAATTGCGGATCCAAAGAATTCCTGAAATAAAATGCTGACACCATTTTCACAAGCCCAGATAATTAGTGGCAAAGCGCCGATGATTCCCGCTAAGAAGATCAGCGCTCCTTGAACCCACCAGCGACTCCGACGCGATTTTATGAGGCCGCGTACTACAATAAAGGACGTCGGTAGAATGTATGCGATAGTAAGACTGAACGCCCAGATTCCGAGACCGGAAAAGAAGCCCCATAAAAGGTAGTGCAAAGTGTTGTCCGGTGTCTCGTCAATTTGGATCGCCAGCAACAGGAGCAACGCGCCAATAAAGAGTGCTTCCCCGTACCCACCAAGGGAGACGGTTGTGTAGAGGGTTACGTTCACAGTGGGTACAGCTAAGAGCAATCCTGACACCAGTCCAGCGATATGGCTCCTAAAGATTCGAGCGCTCAAGTTTACGGTCAGAAGAATCGTTCCAAGATAGAGTAGTATTTGGACCGTCCGGATGACGAAGATTTCACTGCCGAAGAGCATGAAGCCCAGCGCGACAAGTGTTGCGTCCAGACTTCCCATGTAGGCTTGTCCATAATAAAAGACTGGCCAGTTCCCTTCTAGGATATGGCGAGCCATCAAACCAACAATTGCTTCATCCGAATTAAAGGGGAAAGCCCCTATGCTCAAAAGGCCTACCTTCACGATGACCGCGAGGAAGAATAGACCAATTAGGATCCATATCAACAATTGGCGTGTTTGATCTGACTTTCCTATCACGAACAGCCTCTGTATAATGCGCGGGTGCCCTCAGGTAAATTCTTCAAACCCCAGTTTCTTATCCCGTTTCTGGCTATTGCACTGCGATTTATACCCGGTGCTCGAACCGTCGATGACGCGTTCATCACCTTCCGCTATGCCCAAAACCTCATCGCAGGTAATGGCCTGGTATACAACCCGGGCGAATGGGTTTTAGGAACGACGACACCCCTTTTCGCTGTGATGCTCGCCGCCATAGGTTCTATCACTGGTGGGATCCGAGCTCCCTATCCAGAAATCGCAGTTTTGATTAGCGCCGTTGCGGATGCGATGAGCTGTTTGATAATCATCCGTCTCTCAACGAACCTCGGACACCGCCGTGCCGGGATAGCTGCCGCATTGATCTGGGCCGCTGCTCCGATGTCCGTCACTTTCGCGATTGGCGGCATGGAGACGAGCCTATTCATCCTCCTGATGTTGGGCACATTTTACATGCATTCGAACAACCAGCCAGTCCTCGCCGCATTAATTGGCTCACTCAGCCTGCTGACACGACCTGATGCCCTTCTCTTTCTTCTCCCTCTAGGTCTCGAGCGCGCGTATCGCTTTTTCCGCTCAGGCAAACGGCGCTTGCCCCTTGTAGAGATCGCATCATTTCTCATTCCTGTGGTCATCTGGTCTGTAATTAGTTGGTCCTACTATGGAGATCCTCTCCCCCGCTCGATGGCAGCCAAGGCGGTCGCCTATCACCTTCCACCTGAGGCTGGAATTGTACGACTGCTTCAGCATTATGCGACACCCTTCTTTAGCCACCTTGTTTTTGGATCCTTCTCTATCGCGATTGGATTATTCTTATTTCCAACCCTTTTCATGATTGGTTGGCGACGGATTGTACGGGAAAGAACCTACATCTGGCCTCTGGCCATCTTCCCGATCCTCTATCTGCTAGCATTTTCGATTGCTAATCCACTAATTTTTCGGTGGTACCTTACTCCCCCGCTTCCGATGTACTTTCTAGGAATCTTTATCGGCATTGAGGTATTAGGGCAGGATCTGCGGTCGCCCCTTCCTCTTGCTATCTGCGGCGTGTTAGCGTTCGGCTTCACGCTGAACGGATGGACACTGCATCCAGATCATGGTCTGGATAGACCCGCACCAAAAATGTCATATATTAAACTTGAAGAAATTTATCTGCAGGTCGCTTCCGATCTTCGCGGGCAGATTCGCGAAGAGCAGACCCTCGCCGCAGGAGACATAGGGGTTTTGGGTTACTACACAGGAGCTCGAATCCTAGATACTGTCGGTCTAATCTCACCGGAGAGTGAGGTTTTCTACCCGCTTCCCGATGAACTCTATATCACCAATTACGCAATTCCCCCCGATCTAATCCACCATGAAAAACCGGACTACGTCGTACTCCTCGAAGTATACGGTCGAAATGGCCTTCTTATGGATCCGCGATTCCTGGACGAATATGAATTAACAAATAGGATTCAAACGGATATCTATGGATCGGAGGGAATGCTAGTGTATGTTCGTGATGATCGATGAAGTACGATTACATACCTGGGGGAATTAATTTTTCAAGATTTGATCTCCGTCGATACGCCCGGTTTTAATTTAACTGGTGTCAATCCCCGAGAAAGTCAATCAACCGTTCGCGATGATTCGGATGACGCAGGCGAGTCAGAGCCTGGGCTTCAATTTGTCTAACACGTTCACGCGTAAC
>SOIH01000262.1 GCA_004376895.1 Anaerolineales bacterium
TCCCGGAAATGAAAACAACAAGCAGCCAGATCTGGAAGGGGTTTAGAACTCCGAAAGGACCAAATCCTTCGTTGGGGAGTAAGGGCAGCACAACTGCCGTTATGATCGAGAACTCCAGCGTTGCCCGCATATCCTCGGCGCTCATGCGCCTAGCAGCTCCGTGCAAGCGCGGTTTCAAAGCCAGGATCAGCGCCGTTATTACACCGAGCGCTGCGGCGACTGCGGGCTGGTTCCAGATCATCATCGCACCCAGAAGAGGGACCAACAGCGCAGCTACCTCGCTAGTGATCCCCTCTTCTTCACCCCGAATCGCCGAGGCGAGCAGGCTCGCCCAAAGAAGAAGTATCAAGCCCAAATAAGCACCTAAAAAGATAAGGGGACCGTACTGGTCCGTTAGGAAGGCCGCTACCGCTCCCAGGAGTGCCATCAACGCGAAGGTTCGAATCCCGCCGAACTCCTGCTCACCACTGCGCTGTTGAACAAATTCGCGCTCCAACCCAATCAACGCTCCGATGAGCAGGGCTGCTGCAAATCGCCACCACGGTTCCAGGTTGATTAATTGCGTTATCAAGGGTCACCTCCCCAGGAGAAATCTTTGCGCTTTGTCGAATATTGAGCTTATCCAAGTCCAGTATACTGGACAAGCAATTTCGGATTTCGCGGAAGTATTCATCGAAAGGTTGAACGCTCATGGAACGAGTCGCCGCCGTACAAATGAAACCCGAATTACTTAAAGTCGAAAAGAACTTTCAATCCATCCTCCTCAGCTTCAACGAGGCAGTGACCGCCGGAGCCAGGCTGGTTGTCTTCCCTGAATGCGCTCTATCTGGCTATAACTTGAGCCTGAAGGAGGCGCAGACTGTGGCCGAGAGCATCCCTGGTCACCTGAGTGAGCGATTATCGCAAGCCTGCCAGGAACTGGACGCAACGATCATGGTAGGAATTCTCGAGAGAGACGATAGCGGCCGAGTTTTCAACACTGCGCTCGTCACCGGACCGGATGGCATCCTCGGCCGATACCGGAAAACCCACTTACCCCACCTTGGCATTGATCGCTTCCTCGCCTCCGGCGAGGAGCTGCTCCCGCCGCTAAAGACCCCTATCGGCCGGGTGGGAACGCTCATCTGCTACGACCTGCGCTTCCCTGAGCCTTGCCGTGCTCTTGCACTCATGGGCGCACAGATCATATTGATCTCCACCGCTTGGCCCAGCGCCGCCACCCTTTACCCGGATTTTGTTGCCCGAACCAGGGCCGCCGAGAATGGCATCTTCCTCATAGCCGCTAATCAGGTCGGCGAGGAGCGCGGGGCGCGCTATCTGGGTCATAGTCTCATCATCGGACCTGACGGCGAAGTTCTGGCACAGGCCGGAGGAGAAGAAGAAACCATCCTTTACGCCGACATCGACCCTTCTCTCAGCGATCAGAAACGGCGGGTTTTCCTCGCTGGAGAATATGAACTCGATATCTTCAACGATAGGCGCCCCAAACTCTACGGTGAAATCGTAAGATAAGAATACAGAGCACCCAAGATGAAGTTTTTTCGCCCTCGTCCAAGAAATAATGCCGGTGGCGTTCGGTTAACGTGAGGCAGGGCTTGTCTTGCGATCGACTCCTATGCAGCCCGCGCAACCTTCAGTTGTATGCCCATCAGCCATTTGCTTAATTCCGCGACAATGGCGGGGACAAATAACAAAGGCAGCACGATCTGCCATTCAGTCCAACCCAAAGGCACGGTGTTGAAGATCGGTTGAAGGAAGGGGACATAGATGACGGCGAGCAATAACAGCAGCGATGATGCCACCGCATAGAACATCCACTTGTTGCTGAAAAGCCCGATCTTATGTAAGGGATAGCGCTCTGAGCGTGCGGTGAACGCCCGCAGGAGCTCGGAGAAAGAAAGCGTGACGAAGGCCATCGTCTTCGCCTCTTCCGGAATTCCGGGATAAAGTTGGATACCCATCCAGTATGCAAACAGCGTGACGCCCGCTATCGCGAGGGTCTGGATCCCAATGCGAGTGCGCATTGGGCGGTTGATCACAGGCTCGTCAGGGGGCCGCGGAGATTGAACCATAATATCCGGATCCCCCTTTTCCATCCCCAATGCAAGTGCAGGAGCCCCATCTGTGATCAAGTTAAGCCACAGGAGTTGAATAGGGGTCAGGGGCGAGGGGAGGCCTGCCAAGATGGCGATAAAGATAACCGCGATTTCTGCCAGGTTGCAGGATAGTAAATAAAAGACAAACTTACGAATGTTGCTATAGATAACTCGTCCTTGCTCGACGGCATCAACGATGC
>SOIH01000195.1 GCA_004376895.1 Anaerolineales bacterium
TCGAGCAGTGCTCCGGTGCGGGTGCGGACTTCGTCGCCCTGGGTTTGGGTATCGAGGCCCAGCACCTCGGCTCGCCCGCTGGTCGGCTCCAGCAAGCCCAGCAGCAGATTGATGGTGGTGGTCTTGCCCGCGCCGTTGGGACCCAGGAAGCCGAAGATGATGCCGGAAGGCACTTCCAAAGAGAGGTCGTCCACGGCTCTCACCGTCTCGAAGTCGCGGGTGAGATTCTCGATACGAATAGCTGTCTCAGTCATACTAGATCATCCTCTCGTGCTTTGTATTACGGCTTTATCGCTCGTGTGGCGATGAAAGTCGGCATATATCTCGTGAGCAGGTCGTTTTCTTCTTCACCGTAGGCGTCCTCGAAAAAACCGGTGAGCAGCAAGCCGGCGTCGAGCTGCCCGCCAATCTGATCCTCCAGGGTGTGGCTGAACTCGAGAGGCATTCCCTTTTCGATATGTCGCTGCCTTTCCTCCGCGGCCAGGCTGGTCAAATCAGAGTAAGGAAGTGCATACTTGACCTGGAGGATGCTGGTGCGGTCGGCAAGATCGTAGTCGAAGAGATAAATCACGGGGTTCGAGAAACCAGCCAGCAGTACACCCCCGCGGCGCAACACGCGGAACGCCTCTGCCCACACCGGCCGGACATCAGGGACGAAACAATTGGAGACAGGGTGTACGATGAGATCAAAGCTCCGATCGGTGAATCTGGAAAGATCAGCCATGTCACCCTGAATTGTGGCGATGTGGAGCGCGTGCCGTTCGGCGACGAGACGATCCTGCTCCAACTGCTTTTGTGAGTTATCGAGGATGGTTACCTTTGCTCCAGCCGCAGCCAGAATCGGACCTTGCTGCCCTCCGCCTGAAGCCAGGCAGAGGACGTCGAGACCTTCCAAATCAGGAAACCACGCCCTCGGGACCGGCTTTGAGGGCGTCAAGATGATTTCCCATTGTCCCCGTCTCGCGTCGTCGATCACCGCTTCACTGACTGGAACTGTCCATTTGTTTCCACGTTCAACTTCTTTATCCCACGCGAGGCTGTTGTGCTTTCGAATATCCATATCTATTCTCCAGACATCTTTCTCAACTTCTGGTCTCTCGTAAACTCATAATGCCCTTTTCTCAGATCAGAGGCGGTAGGACCGCCGACAATGCGGTCATCAACCAGGATATTGTAAGGCGTCTTCTCGATCCACTCTTCGTTTCAATCCAACAAGTCGTCTCCAATTTCCTGCTCAAGAGCCATCATCAGGTCGAGTTCCTCCTCTGGGTACCACCTGCCGGCTGCCATAACCCCGCGAATATCTTTAATATTTGCAACGTCTTCCAAAGGATTGTTTTTCACCAAGATCAAATCTGCCCTTTGTCCCACCTCGATTGTCCCAAAGTTGCCATCTCCGACCATCGCTTCGATGACTTCCGCAGCGTTAACCGTCCCAGCGCTAATGGCCTCATAGGGCGAAAACCCATTTTCTACCAGGATCCGCAGCTCATCATGGATGGAAAATCCAGGGACGACCGCCATGATTCCTGAATCGGTCCCTAACAAGAGCGGAACCCCCGCTTGGTGCAATTCGGTGAGCAGCCAGCGATCGATGCCGTATTTATAAACCGCCAGATCCTCGATCCCACTGAATTGAAGTTGATGTTTCTCTTCGCCAAGCCGGAGAAGATCAAGATAGGCCGTAGGGATAAAGCCGATCTCGGGGCGGGCGAGGAAGGCATCCAACTCAAACAGCTTATGCTGAATGACATCGTCGACCACCATGGTGGTACATATTGGAGTTCCATATGTGCGCAACTCCTTGAGGATATGCTGCATGGTCTCTGCATGTAGATGGGCAAACTCAGCTTCATTAAAACCTGAAGCGAGATCGAATTGCCCCATGGCTGAATTGATTAGATAGCTCAGCCATGCATCAGGGGCAAGTTGCTGCTTCCGATCATATTCGATGAACGCGAACAGCAGCTCCTCAACATGGGCAATCTCGTCCATGCCGGCGGCCAAAATGTTCTCCAGCCCAATGGCATAAGGCACATGACCCGCGCTGTACATCTCGAGTTCCTTAGCTGTTGCCAGAGCCTCGCGTGCGTCCTCCGGAGACAGGTAAGAATAAAGCTTCAGGAAATCGAAGCCGAGCTGATGGTTCTCTCGAACAAGGCCCCGGGGATCACTTAGCGGGCTAGCGAAGAGTATTTTGCCGGTGGCGTAGATGGTTGGCCCGATTCGAGTCCCGGCCTTGATTTGATCTCGCCACTCAAGTACGTACGTCAAATCTTTACCAGAGGGACCGAAATCTCGAATTGTGGTTACGCCATTGGCAAGGTAAAGGGCGAGGGGCGATACGGGCCATGCGTCTGTATCCCAATCCTGGTTGGTGTGCATATGCATGTCCGCTAGGCCGGGCATCAGATACGCACCCTCGCCGTCGATGATCGCCGCATCAGGTGGTATTGATATTTCATCCGAAGGACCGATTGCAATAATTCTCGACCCCTCAATCAGGACCGTCTGGTTCTCCAGGACGATTTCAGCCGTCATCGGAACTAAGTTGACATGCGTAAATGCGGTAATACTTCCCTCATTTGCACTTGAACTAGGTAGTCCAGTTTGCTCTGGTATGACACTGCAATTTGCCAAGAACAGAGCAATCAATGTGAACCGGGTGATCGATTTGTTGATGATATTCATCGGGGTACTTGTCCTTATTCGCTCATGCTAATATACATAACTCAACCTGGAGGGTAGCTCTTGTTCGTTAATATGCCCAATAATATCGAGTTAGGAACATTGTAACGAACAAGAGTTGTGTAGTTGAAATCACTTTATCTATCGTTTCGCGGCAGCCCCCCAGGCCATCACCAAACCAAGAGCACCAAATCCGATAATGCGTATCAGATAGGCTGTTGATGAGCCCTCAACCATCTGCATCCCCAGGTATAGACCGGAAGCCCAGGATCCACCCACAGATAGAAACACGAATACCCAACGAGGCAGCGATTGAACCTGATTTTCCTTCATGATGTTTCTCCTTTTACTTTATCGAAAATTTCTTAACTTCAGACGACATTTCTAGATTGAGCTATAAAGCTCCGTGGAATCGCGTTATTCTTACACCTCCCTGTGTGCTTGAGTCTTTTCTTCTTCGCTGATTTCTCTCTCTTTGCTATTCACTCTTAGGTCTCCTATACGATTGTGTTCTGTCTTCGTTCTCTACTCGCTTGACCAGCAGTAAAGGCAGACCCAAATCGCGGATCTTGCCCAATAGACCATGTAAAGCGGCTTGATCTGCAACCAATCCGGTTAGAGAGGTTTCACTGTTTCCCAGCGGGGTGATTGTGAAACTGTCGAACCAGTCTGACCATTTCAAGTCAAGGGTCGCTTTTACCCTGATTTGATAGACAGCTGGTTTGTTAAGATTGCGCCCATCGGTCATGAAGTGTGCCTCCAGGTGAATTTCTTGCTCAACGTGGGACGGTTTTCTTTACCCGCCCTGCTGTGCCCAAAGGATAGTCATCAACCGGGTTAGTTGTCATCACTAAAAGTGGGTGAATGGGGTAGGTGATTTCACAACCCCGCTAAGCTGCCGGGGATGTCTATAGGAGAGGTAAAAAAATCCTTCGCGTGTTAGGCGGAGGATGGTGAGTTGATATTTTATGGGGGGACTATAGTAATTCGAACTCCTCAGCCCGCAGAATTGCGTCCCTTCGGCTGTGGACATTCAGTTTGCTATAGATACGCTTGATATGTGAGCGAACTGTGTTCGTGGAAATGACGAGCTCCTTGGCAATTTCTGTGCTTGGAAGATGGGTGGTCAAGAGTCTTAGAACCTCAAGCTCACGCCTACTGAGCGACTCGACCGGAGAAGGCAAGGAAGTCGGTTTGATCACTCGTGATTGGTCCTCTGTCTCCTCTTCCAATGCTGCCAGCAGCTTGCCAGCGTAGCCCACCGCGATTCCCTGCGCAACTGCTTGCCGCAGCATTTTGCCCATGGGTTTCCCCTCATCTATGAAGGTGCGCACGTAACCTCCCGGTTCTGCCAGCGTCAGGGCTCGGGCCAGCGTTGGTATTGCCTCTTCGCTATCGCCGCTTGCCTGGAGCGCCATTGCTTGCAGGGTCAAGATCTTGATCTCCTCGTGAATCCATCCTGCCTTTTCTGAGGCTACCAAGAGCCGAGCCAACAAACCCAGCGCTTCATCCAGGTAAGTTTCAGAAGGTTGAAGCATGCCCTGGGCGACCAGCACCCGCGCCAGATTAATATGATGCAAGTCGTGATGATAGCTCAGCTCGCTTTCCACTCTCAACCCGCTCGTCTGCGCCCAACGGACTGCTGCTGCCAGATTCCCTTCAGATATCCATAACCGCAGGCGACACTCATCCAGCCAGCAGATGATGAAATGGTCAACCTTTGCTCTTTGCGCGAGATCTTCTACTTTCCGAAGGGTATTGCGCGCGCCCCTCGGGTTCCCCCGCGCCATTTGAAGGCGCATAAGGGCAACGTAGCCATCGGCCAAGAAATCAGCTTGCCCCCATTGAGCGCAAGCCTCGACACCTTTGGTCAGGTCACAGCTCGCAGTCTCTAAGTCATTCCATTCGCGTGACAGATCGCCCAGTTTCACCATGGGGAAGCCGGCAATAGGAAGTTGCTGCCCATCAGGTCCAATCGCTAGTTCCAGCGCCTCGCGGTAGGTTCCTAAAGCTTCATGGAGCCGGGCTTGTTTTGCCTGCGCCATTCCCAGATAACAGGTAGCCGACACACCCAAGGTTCGATAGCCGCACTTCTGGGCACTCGCACTGGCCTCGGCATAGGCCTGCTGCGCTGCCACGACGTCGCCCCGGCTCCCGTGTGCCGCCCCAAGGGTGATGCCGACCAGACTCCGCATATAGTCCCCTTCTGGCAGGAGTTCAACAGCCCTTTGAGCCATTTCCAAGGCACGCGGAATCTTTTCATTGCTAAGGGCGTTAGAAGCCCGGATGGCGGCGATGTATCCGGCTATGTGTTGTCCTTCGGCTTCGCTACGGGCAGTCTTTTCGGTTTCCGTTGGAATTGGGACTTTTGTGGATTGCTTCCCACCCTTGGATGGCAAGGGGGTGCTTGCAAGCGCTTGTTCAGCGTTCTGCAGGCATTCTTCTACTTGTTCCCTCAGGCCGATCCAATACCGAATCCAGGCGTGATAGACGCACAGCCATGGCCGTGCCCGAACCAGCTCATCCGGCAGCGCTTCAAGCCACCTGGATACTGTGGGGTGTTTGCCGTCGATAATCATCTGCATGGCATTCTGCTCAACCAGGGTCGCGGCTCGCTCAAAGGCTTCGCCTGCGATAGCGTGGGCTACCGCTTCTTCGACAAGCTCTGCGCTTTCATACCACTCGCTGGCCCGGCAGTGCAAGGCGAGTACCAGGTCGGGCTGGGCCTGCTCCACACGGCTGCGCAGCAAATCGGCGAATAGGTGGTGATAACGATACCAGCGCCGCTCGTCGTCTAGGTGAACCAGGAACAGATTGGCCTGATCGAGTTGAGCCAGGATCACTTGACTGTCATCCCTATCCGTCACGGCATTACATAGGGGGGAGGTCATCCGCTCAAGGATGGAAGTCCTCAGCAGGAATTCCTGGATGTCGTTGGATTGCTGATCGAGAACCTCCTCCACCAGGTAGTCCAAAACGAAACGATGGCTGCCGCTGAAAGATTTGATGAACCCCGACACATCTTTTCGACCCCTCATCGAGAGCGCGGCCATTTGCAGTCCTGCGATCCATCCTTCTACGCGTTCATCCAGGGCAGTGATCTCCTCTGCTGATAAACCTAGTCCCATTACATCATTCAGGAATGCAGCCGCTTCATCTGGGGTAAAGCGCAAGTCAACGGCGCGTATCTCAGTTAGTTGTCCCCTGCTGCGAAGGCGAGCAAGGGGCAGGTTTGGATCAGCCCGACAGGAAAGAACCAGGCGCATTTGCGGCGGCAGGTTATCAAGCAGGAAAGTTAGAGTTTCGTTGATCTGAAGATTGGTAATCATGTGGAAATCGTCAAGGACAAGGGAGAAACTAGACACTGAGTTTTTTGGAGAGGGGTCCGGAATAGTGGCAATTTCGTTGATTATGTCAGCAAGAAGCGTCTCACTTGGAGGATGCCGGTGGGATTGGAATGCAGTCAGTGCGGACTCTCCGATTCCTTCGTAGATCGTTTGTAAAGCAGCTATGAAATAAGCCCAGAAACGCGCGGGATCATTATCACCTTCATCCAAGGTTAGCCATGCAATCGGTCGGTCGCTTTTTTGTGTCCACTCGATCACCAGCGTGGTTTTGCCAAACCCAGCCGGTGCGGAGATGAGCGCAAGTTTATGGCTTTGGTGCAGCCCTTCATCCAGAAGTTCAATCAGGCGAGTGCGCGCAACAATAGTTGCTGGTAGTTGGGGGATGTAGAGTTTGGTTTGCAGGAGTGCGGTGGTCATGCGTTTTTATTCCTGCTTGTTGAACGCATAGTGCAGATTGTTGCAGTAGGTAGGCAGCGATGCCTAACTTCTCTCTCTATGCTAATTCGGTTCTATTTCCTACCTTGGATTGTATAACGTATCACCCTGCGAGGCGACGGGAGGCTTATGTCAATAATTTTATCACTGGTCGTAACGAATATTCGTGTACATATCACTGACGACGGAACCGAAGTGTATTTTCACTCATCAAGGTCTGGCGAACACGATCACAAAGTAGCCGCCGTAATCGCTCTCGCTGCTGTAGATATAGCCCACACCGAATTCGGTGTAATTGGGGCTGAGGATATTGGCGGTGTGCGGCGCGCTGTTCATCCACCAATTAAACGCAGTCTGTGGGTTTTGCGAGACCATGTAGTTCTCGCCGATCCATGAGAAGGTGTAGCCCTGCGCTCTCACCCGGTCCCGCACGTTGGATCCATCCGAACCGGTATGGCCGAGGAAATGATTACAGGCCATGTCTGCTGCCTGCACCCGGGCGGCCGCTCGCAGTTGGCTCTGCACAGCGTAAGCGTGCAGACCGCGTGACTGGCGCTCAGCGTTGATCAGCTGGACGACTGCGTTCTCGTTGGCGAGGTTCAGCGTTGTGGTGCAGGAGGCGAAGATAGGCGTAGGTGTTCGGGTAGGTTCGAGAGTGTTCGTGGGGATGGACGGGTCGAGCGTCGCCGTGGGCGTCGCGGTTGGGCCGGGTGTGTATGTCTGGGTCGGACGAGGCGTTCGGGAAGGGGTCCAGGTGGGGTAGGGTGTCCAGGTGGGATAGGGTGTGCGGGTACCGGTGGTGGTTGGTGTGGGCGTGATGGTTGGCGTAGATGTCGGTGTCCCCGTGTGGGTCTCGCTGGCTGTGGGTGAAGGTGTCTCGGTTTGCGTGGGGATGATCGTCGGGGTGAAGGTTA
>SOIH01000066.1 GCA_004376895.1 Anaerolineales bacterium
ATCTGCTGGGAGACCAATGGCTCGATGCATCCGGCATTATTAAGACAGGCGGCTGAGCTTTCTTTCAACTCCGGAGGTTGTATTAAGTTTGACCTCAAGGCCTGGAGTGAGGAACTGCACATTGCCCTCTGCGGTGTGAGCAATAAAAGGACGCTGGAAAACTTCACGATGCTGGCTGATTATGTCAAGAGAAGGCTCACGCCTCCCTTTTTAGTAGCCAGCACTCTACTCATCCCGGGGTATATAGATAAGGAGGAAGTATCCAGAATTGCCGCCTTTATTTCCTCCCTTAGCCCTGACATTCCTTATGCTCTCCTTGCCTTCCACCCCCGATTTATTATGAACGATCTGCCACCTACCTCTAAAAGACATGCCCAGGAATGCCTGGCAGAGGCAAAGGCGCAGGGATTAACAAATGTGAGGTTGGGCAATATTAACCTGCTCGGTGATTACTACTGAACGAAGGCTGGGGTATAGATGAGCTGTGAACATGAACCAGTAGCAATTCTGAACCCTCACCTTTTTCGTACCAAGCACTCCCTTTGTACCAAACTAAAAAGGCGTGCGGTAACCTTTCATGGCATCTCCAAGCCTGTCTTAGCTGAGGCTCGCGTGCGCAAAGCGTACATAGGGCTTCTTCGTTTGTCAACTTGTGCAGCGTTGGAGAAGGTGGGTAGGTAGGTTTTTTTGTCTGTTAAAATTTGCAGCTTGTGTATGACCCGTACTCCTGAAGCGTTTCCCACATCGCCATGATATTCTCGGGCGGCACATTGCTCAGGATATTGTGAACCGTAGCGAACACGAATCCACCGCCTGGCATCAGGTCAGCGACGCGCCGTTTAACATCCTCGCGCACCTCTTCAGGAGTGTGATTCTCGTCAAAGGCACGCTGCGTGTCTACACCCCCACCCCAGAAAGTTAGATCTCTGCCATATTCACGTTTTAGCTCGGCTGAATCCATGCCCGCCGCACTGACCTGTACCGGGTTGATGATATCCAGTCCGATCTCGATCAGGTCGGGGATGACTTTGCGAATAGAGCCGCACGAGTGCAAGAAGATTTTAGCACTGCTGCGAGAATGGATGAAATCAAACATCTCCTTGTGCAGCGGTTTGAGATACTTACCATAAGAGCTGGGCGAGATGAGTATATCATGTTGCCCGGCAAAATCGTCAGCCAATTGAACCACATCGATCATGTCGCCTAGGACACCAAACATCTTTTCCCAGTAGGCTAATTGCATATCCGTAAAGCGGCGCAATATCTTCTGTGATAGCGCCGGATTGCCAATTAAATCAGAATAACCACGTTGGAAACCACGTGTCCATAAGTACATCTCGAAAATGCCAGCCGAGATATTCCCCACGATCAAGGACCGTTGTTCCTCTTCAAGCACCCTCTTGGCTGCCTCTCTGATGCCCGCGAAACGAGCCGGGTCAGCTGGATCGGGCAGTACGTAGCGGTCCACATCCCATTCGTCAATGTCACCACTCAGGGGATGATCGAACATGTCATAATACAAACCGCCGACATTGGGCATGCGCCATCCGATTCCATATTCGTCATAGAAATAGGCATACTTGCCACCTTCCATATCCTTGATCTCGATTTGGAAACTGGCGGAGGAGCGCGGCGAAACGTTCTCAACATCTACTCCTAGGCGATCCATAACGTCGTTATCGACTTGGGCCAACTGTTGAACAACATCCACTATGGTGGGCTCAATCCGCGGCAGTCCCAGGTAGTCGCGCAGCGCCCTATAGGCGGCTACATGAATGCCGGTAAGAACCGTTCCGCCCAGATCAAACGGTACCCGATCCGGTTCTTTATGGTTCAAAGCGGTGAGTACGCGTTCTCGTGAGTTCATTTTCCAGCTTTCCTATATTACCCACTATAAGAGCTTTTCGTGCCTAGTCATCCTTTCAGGATCAGTTCAGTCATTCGCTTATGCCATCCAACATCAGCCCACATTCCTTCAAAGTGGGGCTGGCAGAAGTTGCTGGTGCAGATCCCCTTCCATCCCCTCTCAGATGCCATGCGAACTCCCTGTTGGGCGATATCTTTTACCCAATCCCACTCCCCACCGGTGCCACCTGGCGTGACGTCATCATAGTTGATTGGCCCCCAAGCTTCGGTGGTGAAGAGAGGAAGGTTGTTATCCCCGCCCCATTCTGCCCAGAAGTCAATGCGGCCTTCAAGCATCCTGATGTATTCCTCGCGGTGTTTCGGATATAGCTTGGCCATGCGCCTGGCGTGAATCTTTACGTTTTTCGGATACTTGGGAAAT
>SOIH01000287.1 GCA_004376895.1 Anaerolineales bacterium
CTCCGAACCATCTTCCAAAAACGGATACGAATAGACCTGCCAGGAGGGTGATATTGAAGCCGGATATGGCGATGATGTGGGTGGTCCCTGTGCGGTTATAGGCTTCCAGCAAATCAGGGGGTATCCCGCTCTCCTTGCCAAGCAATATCCCTGACAGCAAAGAAGCCTCGGGTTCAGGAAAGAGACGCAGGATGGCCTTGTGTACATGCGTTCGCAGGTCGAAAATCATGGAGAGGATGGGATTTGCCCGGTCGGAGCCGATCTTTCTTACGTAAGCAGTCGGCATAAGACTGTGGATACCTTGGTTACCCAGATATTCCCGGTATGAGAAACCCTCCATCTCCGGTGGAGTTTCGAGCATTCCTTCCGCATGAACCCAATCGCCATAACGCCAGTCGATCAAGCGGGAAGCCCGCACGAGAATGCGACCTTCCACCGTCTTCGTAATCCCCATCTGCGGGATCCGGACTCGCTCCACGGAGAGGACAAGCGCGGTGTATCGATCGCGAACGTCCGGATCTGCCACGACAACCCCGGTAATAGTTATCTTTACTTCTAGGTCGTTATAAAAGGCAATATGCTCTGGTTGCTTCATAATCTCGGAGGGGAGATACCGCGCAGCCCCAAGGCATGCGGGAATTAGTAGCAGGAAAAGCCAGCGATGAAGTTGGTTTCTTCGGAAGAGGAGAGCGAAAAGAAAGGCACCGGCGGCGAGCGTCAGCCACTGCCAGCTGGTCAGTGGTAAATACCGACCAGCGGTGATGCCGAGCAGCCACATCATGCCCAGCAAAAACAGTTTCATTTAACCCCCTTCATCCCCCTGTTCTGCCTACGTTCTGCTCTACATGAGCTTGTGAGACCTACCGGGTAAATTCAAAAACAGAGCCGAGCAGTTTGCACCGTCCTTGATGTTGTGGAGTGAAGTATCGACAACATGAGTGTCAGGGACTTGGATCTACTCTGGCATTTTCGGGATCTCATCTTTTGGGAGCATCGCTACCGCATCGACCATACGTCGATTAAACACCATCGCCGCGCTCTCTGCATTTACGTTGGGAAAGAGGATCGCTGTGAGTGAAGCGTTGTACAAAGGCATAAAGAAGCGGTCACTCTCGAACATCAGAGATGCGAAATTGAATTTGCCGGGCGTCTCGATGACACCCACTAATTCATACCCGCCCATAATCACGCGAACCCAGTGAGGGACATTGGTTGTATATCCCCCCCTGGTGAAACCGGTGGGTCCCATTTCATTGCGGCCGCTTAAAAGGATGACAACGATTTCGCTCTTCACGAGCCATAAGGTTGGATAACGAGCGACCAGCTTGCCAGGTTGATGAAGCCGCATCAAGTGGGCTCCTTCAATCTCGATAAAGGAGGTTGTGGGTATGTTGAGGTAACTGAATAGACCGCTAGCCGATGGATGTATCCGACCAAGCACGCGGTGACTGGCTGTATAGATCTCGATTGAAATTGACCTGTTTGCCATCGGTTTCGTTTCCTTTAGAGAATTGGTAGCGCAAAGGTGATGGATGTGCTTGCTGGTGTATGCTCGTACCACATCACACCGTTCATGCTCTCCACGATCATGCGGATTTCACCCATAGAAAGCCCCGGTCCCATTTGGCCGGAGACTGGATCTATCTCTGGCGCTGTGATCGCCTGTACGGTGTCAGGCGAAAGCCCCGGGCTGGAGTCGGAGACACGGACAGCAGCCCAGGCTCCATCATGCATTTCGACATTTACTGTCAATGGAAACTCTTCACTCTGCGAGCGGAGGATTTCGAAGTAATGGGTCTCCAGGATGACTCTGCCTCGGACCGTCCGACGGACCGCTGCCGCAACTACAGCTTCCAAGATCTGCTGCACTTTCTCGGGGTCGCCACGGAAGAGAGGGATGTTTTTTCCTCTCTCAGAGATGAGTTCGAGGCCCTTCGCTTCTGCTGCATTCTTCATTGATTCCACAGTCTCGTTCACTAGACCGGAAATATCCACCATCTCACTGGACTGTTCGGCATCGAGGTTTACAACAGGCATCGCGTCCAAACCGCGCAGCTGTCCCATCAATTGGTCCAGTGTTTGCCGGATGCCCTCCTCATTCCCGGGGTCTGATTTCAAAATACCCTCTAATGTCTCCAGCGCCTGGCATACCCCATGTGAGAATTCCGGGGTTGCTGCCGAGGAGACTGGCTGCGGGGTGAGAGGCTTGGTTTTTGCACTGCGTTTTAGTGTGGCCTGTTCGAGCGCAACACCAGCCCAATCAGATAGAGCCATCATCAGCGTCAGGTGATGCTCGTTGAAAGTCCGGGGAGCGAGACGGTTGTAAACTCCAAGAACACCGACGACCTTGTTTCGCATCCGCAGGGGAACATTGACTATAGACTGTACGAGGAAACCAGTCTGGACCTTGACCGGCCCGGCCTCCATTGAAGGCTGGCGGAGGATTGGTTGACCGCTGTGGAAGACTTCTCCAACAATCGTATCGCTTACCCTCAGCTTCTGCAGGCTGGCATGCCGCTCACCTACCTGTTTGCTCGCCCGCAGCACGAGTTCCTTGCTCTCAGGTTCCGCCAGGTAAATTGAAGCCTCTTCCGCATCGGTAACAAAGGCGGCTGCCTCAACAACGCTACGGAGGATCTCGTTCAGGTCGTCCAGGCTGACGACGGTCCGACCGATCTCGCTGAGCATCCGAATTTCATCTGTTCGCCTTCGAAGCTGTTCCCGCAAGCCATCCATCCGCGAAGTGAGAATCTCAGTATCCGCCTGGGCGGATCGTGTTTCGCTCACATCGGTTATCGCCTGGCACAATTCAGAAGGACGGTACGGTTTCAACAGAAAATCGTTTACGCCGAGTCGAAAAAGCTCTCTCAAACGAGATAGAGGAAAGTGTGCTGCGAGTAGGATGGCAGGCGAATCATCCCCGTTAGAGCGAAAGTTCCTAAGGCTTGCGAGTGGATCCCCGCGCAGCTGGGTCACATCCACGACCAATATGTCTGGGTTAGGCGCCTGCTCACTTTGCACCCAAGCATGAAAGCCGGATGGTTTAAGGATGCGCTCAACGATCGCTTGCGCGTTCGACTCGACATCAGCGATCACAATAATTTGCGGAGATGTCTCAGTAGACGGATACTCGCTCATAACCTCTCTTTCCGTGAGGGCTTTGCAAGTACAGCACTCGGTGGTGATACGTAGATGTGTATCCGACCAAGATTAGATTGGTGCCCGGTTATTAACTTATCGCCGGTATACGTAATTATTAATCAACTGGGCTCAAAAAGGCAATCCGGGCGATAAGGAACGTCGACCTTCGCAGTTCGCGCACTCGCACGTGCTTCGTTCTCAGGCTTCTTCGATTGTAGCATAAGGAGGGAGAGATGATTCGTTACCTTGGTCACTCTTCCGCCGCGAGGGCGAGATCATAATGTGGGATTATTCCCGCCTCTGAGGGAGGCCAGTAGACAAGGACTGCCTTGCCGATGATTTCCTCGATCGGCAGAGGTCCCCAATTCTGAGAGTCAGAGGAGTTATTGCGATTATCACCAAGGACGAAGATTTCATCAGGGCCGATGATCCACTCGCCGTCATAGCGGGGGGTGGCTGCGAGATAAGGTTCATCAAGGACTTGCCCGTCGATGAACACATCACCCCCGCGGATTGTGACTGTGTTTCCTGGAAGGCCGATCACGCGTTTGATAAAACGTCGCGAGGGGTTGAGCGGGAAGCGAAAGACAATAATGTCCCCTCTCTCCGCTTCGTTCCACCGATAGGCGATGCGGTTTACAACGACGAATTGACCTTCGTGCAAGCTAGGTTCCATGCTGATACCTTCGACACGAATTCGAGCCGTAAGGAGATTAACGGCGAGGAAGAGCACCCCGGCAATCAGAACAGTCTGGAAGAGCTCTCCAAAAAACCGCAAGATTCGCGTTCGCAGCGGTGGGGAGACGGTGGCGCCCCACTCTGGGGGCGCGGTTTCATGCGTCGGTAAGTCTTGCATGGCGATTGATTATATCATGGCGCCCAGCCATGAAAGTGGAAAGATAAAAATGACAATTCAAGCGATTATTTATCTGTCACGCTTGCGGAACGAAAGCCGTATTGGCGTACCCAGGAAACCATATTCGTTGCGAATCTGATTTTCAAGGTAGCGGCTGTACGAGAAATGTACCAAATCCGGGTTGTTGACATGGAAGAGGAAGGTGGGAGGGTTGGTCCTTACCTGAGAGACAAAGAGGATGTTCAGGCGTTTACCCTTGCGTGTGGGCGGGGCATGTGCGTTGAGAGCCTTTTGGAGTAAACGATTAAGCTCCCCGGTCGGGATCCGAATAAGGCGTTCCTCCTGAACTCGCAGTGCTGCAGGCAGTACTTGGCTTACACGCTGACCCGTCTTAGCTGAAATGAAGAGTACGGGCACGAAATCCAGGAAGTTGAGTATTTGGCGGACGTGCTCTGTGTATGCGTTCATGGTGTAAGAGTCTTTTTTAACAAGATCCCATTTGTTTACAAGTACGACGACACTCTTCATCTTATCGATGACCATCCCGGCGATGTGGGCATCCTGGGCGGTGGCGCCTTCGGCAGCATCGATCAGAAGCAGAACAACATCCGCTCGTTCAATAGCCTTGAGCGCACGCAAAACAGAGTATTTCTCAACCCCGGGTTCGATCCGCCCCCTGCGCCGGATCCCCGCTGTATCGATGAGTGTAATTGGCAAGCCGTGGTGAACGAGTTGTGTATCAACCGCATCTCGGGTTGTGCCGGGTATGGGTGAGACGATGACGCGTTCCTCGCCGAGGAGTCGATTCAGTAAACTCGATTTGCCGACATTCGGTCTGCCCACAATAGCGATTTTCAGGGATTCGTCGTCAGGCTCTTCGAGAGTAGCTTCTGGTTTGATCGTTTCGATTAATTGGTCAAGCAGGTCTCCTGTGCCCGTTCCATGTAGTGCGGAGATGGGGATCGGATCACCCATACCCAGCGCGTAGAACTCGGCGGCTCCGGCACGGCGCTTTGCGTTGTCGCAGCGGTTGACAATAAGCAGAACGGGGGGGTGTAGTTTGCCCGCAACCATGCGTTGTTGTTTGCGCAAGATCTCAACGATCTCTTCGTCCGCGGGTGTGATCCCACTCTCCACGTCCACTAATAGAAGCACTGCATCGGCCTCACGCGCAGCGATCTCGGCTTGGTCGCGGATGCTGGAGATGTAATCCGCCGAATCGATGGAGAGCGGCTCTAACCGGCTCATGTTGGTTGGGTCGATCCCGCCTGTGTCGACGATGTCGAATATGATCCCGTTCCATTCCGCTTCAGCCACAAGCCGATCGCGAGTGGTGCCGGGTTTATCGTCCACGACAGCAAGACGTTCGCCGGCAAGGCGGTTGAAGAGTGTGGATTTGCCAACGTTTGGGCGTCCAACCAATGCGACAATAGGGCGGGGCATGAGGGATTAAGAGCTTGGTGTGGCCGTCGGGCGCGGTGTGGCAGTGATGACCACTTCAATGACGGAAGGGTTCGGCAGCTCCCAGGTGAGACCTTCGGGCAGCACTATCACCTGAGGTTCTAATTGATACGTGCCTAAGGTAAGACCCTGGACGTCTAATATGGCTCTTACGTCATCCGGTTGTAGCGAGTCAAGCAATTCCGCAGGTCCGGAAAGAATTAGGTTCACCATCTCGGGAGAGGGATAGCTGTAGAGACCCAAGCCCACCCCCTGAATTTCCACGGGGAGGGAGATCGTGATGGATGTTTCAATCGGTTCAATACCGACCTGAACCAGAGCGCTCTGTTCTCCAATAAGCAAGAAGCCCGGCGGAAGATCGAGCGGAATACGTTCTTCGAAGTCATCTGTCCGATTAGCCACGTTCACAGGCAGAGTCTGCAGGTAGCCTGGAAGAGCTTCCAAAGCATCCGGTTCTTCTGAAAATACAGCGACTTCTTGAGGAGATACTGAGATGCGAGCTACCCGGTAATACCCCTGTGTTTCTAGTTCGTCCTGTCCTATGAGGACCGGTATGACCAATAACCGGCGAATATTCTCGATCTTGGTGATCTGCATACTAATATGGACTTGTTTGTCCTCGGAATTCACATCGGTGACAATGTTGCCGTCGGTATCGATGAAATTAATTGGAAAAGCTTGATCTATGGAGCGCTGGCGATCTGTGAGATCGACGACAACCTGTCCGATGACAACCTGGTCTACTTGACTCGCAGGTCCGACGATGGTCGTCGCGGTCAGATCTGGAACCGGCTCCTCTGCGCGATAATCAGGCGCCGGATCTCCCTCGGTGCTAACTTGGATGTCGACTGTCTTTATCGCGAGCGGTTCAATGTTCAGGGTCACAGTTTCGGGGTCAATCGAAGTCTGTTGGATCGCGCGGCGGTTGGTGTGGAAATGCAGGGTTACAAGCCTGGTACCATTCTCGAGCTGGCTCAAGTCGGCATACACCTCCAGATCGGAGATGGATAGATTGCGCCAAACGGAGGTGGGCGCACGCAGGGTCACGTCGGCAAATTCAAGGATGTCTCCGACGACAGTTAATCCGTCCTTCAGATTGCGATAGTCAATGGGGAGTTGCTCGGGAAAGATTTGCTCGATGATAGGGTCCTGCTGGCCCACTGCGGCAACCCATGCAGTAAGCGCCAGGATGAAGGCCATGAGGAGTGTTCCAATATTCTGTCGAAGCCAGCTGATCATTGGTTAGACTCTCATTCGCCTTGGGTACGCGCAAGGAAGCGCTCGAGCCACCCAGGAAATCTTCCGGTTGTTCGAGGCCGGAAGAAAGCGGTCAGGATGTTTTTCAAGCGTGCTTGATCCAGCCGGCGGATAATCCGACCGTTATGTGTGACCGAGATGCCGCCCGTCTCCTCTGAGACAATAACAGACACTGCATCGCTAACCTCACTGATCCCCAGGGCGGCACGATGCCGCAGGCCTATCTGCCGTTCGGTGGAACGGGAAAGTGTGCCGCTGGAAGAGAGCGGCATGACGCATCCAGCGGCTGCAATCCTGTCTTTTACGATGATCGCGGCGCCATCGTGGAGCGGAGTGTTGATATGGAAAATTTGAAGCAGCAATTGCGGCGTAAGCTCTGCATCCAGCGTTACGCCAGTTTCTTTGTATTCGTCAAGCAGGACTTCACGCTCGATGACGATCAAAGCACCGTAGCGCCGGTCCGATAGGCGCTGGGCGGTGATGCAGATGGCCTCGAGGAGCGCTTCGACGTGATCTGGTGCTGCGCTCAGGAAGAACATATTGCTTGTACGACCGAGGCGCTCTAGTGCACGCCGAATTTCCGGGGCGAAGATTACTGGGATTGCTACAAGCAGAGCGGGCAATGAGTTCTCTAATAGCCAGGTGAACGCCGGAAGGTTAAGCAGGCTGGTGAGTACAGCAATGGTGATGACCAATACGATCATCCCGCGCAGAAGGACGATGGCCTGTGTCCCACGGACCAGGCGCAGCAGGAAGAAAACCGCCAGGGTTACGAGAAGAACGTCTACTGCACTCAGTAGATCGAACCGTTCGAAGAAGAAGCTCAATTCCGAGATGAAATTAGTCACGATGATACTCTTTACCGAGTGTTCAGGACTTAAGCGTTGTCATGGAGATTGCGCAAGAGATCATGGTAGCCCTCAATGTTTGGGGGATTCAAATCGACGATGGTCTGTATCGTCGCAATCGCGTCCTTGGTCTGACCTGCGTCCAATTGGATCTCGCCCAGCGCGTCGTATTGGGCGATCGCGTCGGCGGTTCTCCCGGCTGCACGGTAAGCCTCTGCAAGACGGGAATGCAGCGCCTGTTTCCCGGGATATTCACGGGCAAGATCTTCCAGCAGGGTAAGAGCTTCCTGCGCATGATTCGATTGCACGAGATGGTCCAGATGGATATCCAGGGAACTTGCTGCTTGTTCCTCCTGACCAAGTCGCAAGTTCAGATCAATCAAGTGGGAACGAGCCTTCTCATTCTGTGGGTCGATCTTGCAGATGTCCTCAAAGATTTGCAGCGCCTGACGAAGATCCAATCTCGAGAGATCGATATCCCCCATCATGTCCAGGGTCTTTAATGTCCACTCACGGCTGACAGGGCTGCGTTTGCTGAGTTTATATGCCTGATCCAATGTCGAACGCGCGGAGTCAATTTCCGCCATCTGCCGGTAAAGCTCGGCCAGGTCGAGATATTGTTTAAGTGCTTCTTCAGTCCTGTCTTGTTGCGCCAGGAGATTAATCAGTTGATTTCTCGCGGCGATATCGATTGGGGAATGACGAATAATGCGGGCGTAAACGTTGGAAGCGGCGGAGATTTCGCCTCGGACGCGGTGAGTCCTGGCGATGGTTCGCAGTTTGGTCATACCTCCGGTTGTATTACCCTGGCGGATCATGATCTCCGCCATTCGTAGGTGAAGCCCGAGATAGCCGGGAATATGGTCGAGGGCCAGCATGGCTTCTTCCATGGCTACTTCATAGTTCTTGTTCTGGACCAAGTCGTCGATCCGGCCGATGGCTTGCAGAATCCGTTCGGTTCCACCCACTGCGAGCATTTCGGCGATCGGTACCAAAACAGCCCCTTCTGACTCACCTTCGAGCTGGCGACGCGCTGTGCGGAGACGTTCGAGCCACTCTGGACCACTCAAGAAGCTGAGAGTGTTTTCAACGATCTGAGAGAGCGTCTCATCATCTCCCTCGCTCATCGAAGCCATGATCGTATCGTAGAGCTGATTAAGATCGCCGGACTGGTTCTCATCGACCGAAAGGGTATCTGCGTGGCGAAGTGCCTGAAGCAGAAGACGAGCCGCTTCCGGAAGGTCGTCACGCATGCGAGCCAGGCGGCCAAGGGCGAGGTTTGCTCCTAGATCGAGATCTGGATGGCCAAGGGACTGGGTCAGGTATTTCGCCGCCTGGTCTTGGTCTCCTTGGATCTTGAGCAGAATGCCGAGGTTGTAGAAAGCCGCCGGGTGATCTAATCCGGCTTTGATCGCGCTCTCGTATTGCTTGATCGCCTGCGGGGTATTTTCGTGGGTTTGATGATCAATCGCCTGTCCGAGATAGCGGAGCATCTGAGGCTGGCCGACGCTCTTGCGCTCTTGGCTGATGCGGCTCTTTGTGAGCTCTGCCATATCTATTGGAGATGATCCATTCCCGTTCTCGCCTTCTGATTCTTCAAAGATCAATCCCGCAAGTATAGTCAACGCCCGACTCTGGGCTGTCATCTCCGGGTCTGCCTGCTGGCTGTCGTCGATTTCCTCCACATCATCTGCTTTCAGGTAATCTTTTACCTGGTCCATCCGCAGGGGTGCAGTGGTCCCTCGAGGTTCTACGGGAGGCGGCAGAGGTTTGCCTTGCTGGAGAAAGCGCAGCGCACGAGCGGCTTCCTTTTCGCCGGGGATCATCCTCAGCGCGCGTTCAGCGGCATCAATGGCGCGATCTACCTTGCCATCTGTTTGTAGAATCGAGGCAACTGAGAGGTATTCATAAACCGCCTCTCGTTTGCGGCCCAACCGCTCGAAGGTTACGGCCAATTTGGTCCGTGTGTTAAGGTCGCTGGGGACCATCCGGGCGATTTGGGACCAGTTATCGATGGCCTTATCCGCGTCTCGACGCTTGAGGTGCAGCTCAGCCGCGGCGGTCCGCTGGGTGACAGCGCTGTCGATTTGATCGATGAGTTCGAGGATTTCGGATGTTTTTTCTACGGGTACGGGGTCATCCGGGGCTAATTTCGCAGCGTGCTGATAGACTTCGAGCGCTTCTTGGTACTTCTCCGACTCTAAGAGAGCCAACCCGAGACTCGTTAAAGCCCCAGGATGGTCGGCTTTCAGTGCGAGCGCCTTGCGGTAAAACTCGATTGCTCGGTCCCATTGGAGATCCCAAGCTGCGGAGTGCCCAAGACGCATGGATTCTTCGAAGAGTTCTTGGCGTTCTGTCATGCCCCATACTTTTGCTAAAAAAATAGGTTAGAGAGGCGAGTATAGCACAAGTTGGGAGTGGTCGCCGTCAAGGCTGTATGGCATAAACACACAGCGTGAAAGGTTTACAACCTTAGATGAGGCGGAAGAAAACCTGCACTCAGAGCGGCTGCATATCTGCCCAGTTCGACCCTGCTTTGGCATCCGTCTTCAATGGTACGACGAGCCGATATGCATCCTGCATGACATCCTGAACGATAGCGGTAGTTTGCTCAATTTCACCTTCAGGACATTCGAGCACAAGTTCATCATGCACCTGCAGCAGCATGCGGGCTGAGAGGCCTGCATCCGCCAATCGGTCGGGCAGGTTGAGCATCGCTAGTTTAATGATGTCAGCGGCCGTGCCCTGGATGGGTGCGTTTATGGCTTCACGGTTCGCCCGTGCGCGGGCCATCTCTGAGACGGAGGCGCCGCTCACTAATTGTGGAAAGTACCGTCGCCGGCCTAGAAGGGTGGTGACATAGCCCTTCTCGGCGACCTCTTGTCGAATGTTGTCTAGGTAGCTTTTTACACCTGGGAAGCGTTCAAAGTATGCAGTAACGAAGTTTTCAGCTTCAGCCAGGGTGAGATCAGTGGTTCGCGTTAATCCAAAAGGGCTCATGCCGTAGATTAAACCGAAATTGATCGCTTTGGAGTGGCGGCGCATGGCAGGCGTAATATCCTCGATGCCGGTCCCGTAGATCGCCGCCGCCGTGGTTGCGTGGATATCCTGGTCATCCTGGAATGCTTCGATCATCGCCTCGTCATCTGCGATGTGAGCGACGATGCGCAGTTCAATCTGGGAATAGTCCACGCTTAGTAATAACTGACCGGCAGCGGGGATGAATGCGCGGCGAATCTCACGACCGAGATCTGTCCGTATTGGAATGTTCTGGAGATTGGGACTGGAAGAAGCCAGGCGACCCGTCACCGAGCCAGTTTGGTTGTAGGATGTATGCACCCGGTTTGTCTCCGGGTTCACCTGTTGGGGGAAAGAATCCGCATACGTCGACTTGAGTTTGGCGATCTCGCGCTGCTCAAGAATTAATTCTATGATGGGGTGAGCTTCTCTTAGTTCATTCAGCACCGCAGCCGCCGTGGAATAATGCCCGGAAGCAGTGCGACGGGTGCGTCCAGGAGGCTCTAAGCCTAGCTCTTCGAATAACACCGCAGAGAGCTGCTGCGTTGAGTTGATGTTGAAACCATGACCGACAATTTCATAGATCCGCTGCTCGATAGTCTCTAGTTTGGCGGCCATGTTTTGGGAGAGTTCAGCCAGGAAATCGGTATCCAGCGAGATCCCGGCTTGTTCCATAGCAGCGAGGATAGGGATAAAAGGCATCTCCACTTCTTCGAAGACCGACGTCTGGCTCTTCTCTTCTAGTTCGCTTTTCAACTCGGGCATCAGACGGAGGCAGATCTCAGCATCGGCGATTGCGTATGGGGCAACTTCCGCGATAGGAACATCTGCCATCGATTTCTGCCCACGGCCGCTGCCGATCAGTTCTTGAATCTCCGTCATCTGGATGCCCAAACGAACCCAGGCTAAATTCTTCAAACCCAGGTTGCGAGAGGCGGGGTCGCAAAGCCACTCGGCGATCATCGTGTCGAACGCCAAAGGTTCAACGATCAATCCGTGCCGGGCAAGAATGAGGAAATCATATTTAAGGTTATGTCCAATTTTGGGAATCTTGGTATCAGCGAGAGACTCACTCAGTGCTTGGATCACGTCATCAAGATTCAGCTGCGGACCGCCGGCGTAAATTGGATTGTGTCCTATGGGCAGGTAATAGCCTTCTTCCGGCTTGAGCGCTAAGGATATGCCCACAAGGTCTGCGGTTATGGCGTCAGTGCTTGTGGTTTCAGCGTCGAAGGCGATCTGCTTGGCAACTCGAAGATCAGCCTTTAAACGGGCGAGGGCTTCAGGTGAATCGACCACGACGGTCTGTTTAAGGCTTTTCGCCGGTGTTATTGCGCTAGAGGTGAACATGTTGAGTTGCCCCACCTCGACGTGACCCGTCCCTCCGGGGATCCTATCTACGAGAGTGCGGAACTCCAGCTCGCGAAAAAGTTTCAATACCCCGTCACGGTTGTATCCTGTAGCCCGACAAGCATCCAGGTTGAAATCAATCGGGATATCGGTGACGATCTCACCTAACTTGCGACTGAGATAAGCATTCTCCCGGTTCTCTTCCAGCTTTGACTGAAAACGCTTTGGTATGTCCTCGAGATGTTTGTAGATTTCATCTAGGTCTCCGTATTCTTGCAGGAGTTTGACAGATGTTTTCTCGCCGATCCCGCGCACGCCGGGGATGTTGTCGCTTGAATCTCCCACCATGGCTTTATGATCCACCAACTGGGATGGTTCCAGGTTATAACGGGTTCTCACTTGCTTGGGCCCGTAATCCATGGCCTCGGACAGTTTTTTCCCGGCTAACCGTATGAAGACATTGTCGTCAGCAAGTTGAAGGAGGTCGCGGTCGCCAGTGAGAATGATGACCTCTACTCCCTCGTTGGATGCCAGGCGTGCGACTGTGCCGAGCACGTCATCTGCTTCGTATCCCTCGGCCTCAAAAATCGGGATCCCGAAGGTATTCACCACTTCGCGAATACGATCGATCTGCAGGCGCAGATCGTCGGGCATTTTTTCGCGGGTTGCTTTGTACTCCGGGTAGATGTCGTCTCGAAATGTTCTGCCAGTATCGAAAGAAACTGCGAGGTATTCTGGTGATTCACTCTCGAGCAACCGGAGCAAAACGGACGTGAAGCCATATGTCCCAGCGGTGGGTTCGCCTGATTTTGTGATCCAGCGCGATCCTCCACCCACGCCTGTCAGCGCGAAGTAGGTTCGATAGGCGAGCGCATGACCATCGATCAGAAAGAGGCGTGGTTTAGAGGACATAGTGTCTCCAGGATAAGCTCATTTTATGGATTGTAGCATTTAATGTCTGGTGCAATGGTTCCATTTACAGTACTTGGCAGCCGGATAATAGATAACGCCTGGTGATGAGCCAGGCGTTAACACTATTGTTTGTCAGGTTAGACTGTTTCACCGTCGAATATGCGGATATAGCCAGAATGCCCAGTCTTGACCGGATGAGCCATTGGCTTGAACCGCGAGCACAAACTCGACTGATTTTCCAGCCAGGGGACTTAAGTCGATTTCAAGCGATCGGATACTGCCATCGTTTGTTTCGACCCACGATCCAAGATTTTGCAACGGACCGCCGTCGGCTCGGTAGTTAAATTGGAAGCGGACGTTACACAAGGTAGCGTTGTACAAGCAACCAATAATTGTCCTGAAGTTATCTCCTGATTGGACGTCGAAAGCGGGGAACTTACCTGTGATCACACCATCATTGATCCATTGAGGATGCGTTTCGAGCGCCGGCTCATTCTCTGTTCTGCCGTCTTCGAGTTTTGGCTCGGCAATCTTTATAACGAAACCCTCGGAATCCCCTGTCGTGCCTGGGCAGGAGAGCACACCTGCAGCGCTGCGCCATTCGGCCGAGCAGTAGTTGGCGACGAAGTCATATGCAATCGTATCGCCAACGCCCGGTGTTTTAATCTCAACATAGAAAGCGACGTTTCCAGAACCACCGACGCCAAACAGCACACCGCTATCTGAACGGAGCTTCCAGTTCCCTTTGAATGTCCCGCTTTCGTTGGGTGCGGTAAGGTCCACGGAGATATCTACCGTCTGATTGGGAGCAACGCTGCCGACAAGCGGCTTCGAAGCAGGACCGCCCATGGAATCGCCGGAATCGAAGACAAGCGCATAGCTAGAGTTCCATGTGCAAGACCCGGTGTTGCGCAAGCGCCAGGTTTTTGTGAAGGCCTCTCCCTGAGCGAGTTCAGTTCCGTCTGGGATGGTTACATCTGATACAAACGCGGCGCGGTTACAGGGTACTTCTGTCGTCGTGGGAATAGGCGTATTGGTGCTCGTGGGTGATGCCGAAAGTTCGGTCGCTGTCGCAGGAGAAGGCGTAAGGGCGATGGTTGGCGGAGGTTCTTGCGTATCACCTGCAGATTCCGTCAGCCGAGCCATGACAGTCTGTGCGGCGAACGTGGGGAGAGGATCCGGAGTGGAAGCCGCCCCTGGGAGGTTGCAGGCGATAGCGCCGAGGATTAATACTGCGGAGAAGAGTAAAGGGCGTTTCATCAAATACCTTCCTTACGAATCGATCATTAGTAATGAAATGAGTGTTCATCGCATATTCAATTTTCTACCCAGCATGCTACAGTGCACTCGCATTTGGGTCAAGTAGGATCAAGCGGCACGAGATGCGATTAATCGGGCGCAGAGTGAGTGCATCCAACATCCAACATCATCGCTCCTCTAATCCTATCGAGATTCGGCGTCCTGCGCACATTTTCTGTATCCTTGCAAGATAAGGCGTATAGCTAAATGTGGGTTCGCAGAATAGCCATCAACCGTATAAGCGAAGGGGGGTGAAAAACACCGGTATTTGACTCAAGAAACAAGGCATGCAAAGTATGGGGATACTCTCAACCGTCTAACACTGGCGCGCCGATCATGCTCCACGGGCCAGCCCACTCGATCTTCACCTTGACGAGTTCACCCCGGAGATCCGATTCAGATTCAAAGAAGACCAGCTTGTTTGTGCGCGTCCGCCCTTTCCAGCGGGCATCATGTTTCTCCTCGACAAGAACTTCCTCCGTGTTTCCAACGTAGCGGGCGTTAATCCGAGCTGCGATCTTCGCCTGTAAATCCTCTAGCGCACGAAAACGGCGCATTTTTTCTGCATCGGAGATGTCGTCTTGCATGCGCCGTGCGGAAACCGTCTGCGGTCGGGGGGAATATCGCGCTAGATGTGCAACGTCTAGTGCGAGCTCTTCTAAAAGATCGTACGACCTCTGGAATTGTGATTCTGTCTCACCGGGGAATCCAACGATGATGTCTGTGGCGACTGAAACTCCGGGGACAGTCTCCCGGATCCTGTTGACAAGGCGACGGTAATCGTCGGAGGTGTAACCACGGTGCATGCGTTCGAGAATATCGTCGTCGCCAGATTGAATCGGAACCTCAATATGTTCGCAGACCTTGGGAAGCGAGGCCACAGCTTTAATCAGCTCGTCAGTCATCCAATTGGGATGGGAGGTGAGGAAGCGTATGCGTTTTAACCCATCGATCTCGTGGAGTGCAGAAAAAAGATCGCCAAGCCCGGGGCTGCCTTCGATGTCCATGCCGTAGCGGTCGACGATCTGCCCGAGCAGTGTCACTTCCCGCACCCCTTGTGAGACGAGGGATTCAACCTCCACCGTGATCTCGTTGATCGGGCGACTCCGTTCAACGCCTCGTCGGAAGGGGATGACGCAATAAGTGCAAGCGTGCGAGCAGCCGTAGACAACAGGTATATATACGGACACTAATCTCCCCCGTTCTTCCTCTGGGAGGAGAAGTTCAGTATCCATGATCTCATGCCGACTCTGCGTCTCGGTTTCTACCGTTTTCTTTCCCTCAAGGTTGAGCAGGTGATCTATCAGAGGAACAGGGTCGGAGGGCGGCGAGAAGACATCCACGAAGGGGTACCTCTCGCGCATTTGTTGTTTTCCTGTTACACCAACCATGCAGCCCATCAGATTGATCACGAGGTCGGGACGGCTCTCCTTCAGGGGACGCAAGGAGGTAAGCCTGCCGTGGGCTTTGTCCTCAGCGCTTTGACGGACAACGCAAGTGTTCAGCACAATCACGTCGGCTCGATCTGCTTTTGGCGTTGGCTGATAGCCGAGTCTCTCGAGGGCCGAAGCCACTCGCTGCGAATCAGCGACGTTCATCTGACACCCAGATGTCCAGATGTGATATTTCATGGCGGGGATTATAACGTGAGATGGTCTGAATTTGCCCGGGTTGTCCGAGCTGCATAACGGGGGCATATTACAGCTGTTGAGATCGATTGCGGTTGGAGTATGATAGGAGGGCTTGGTTGAAATAACCCGGCATCTAACGAAACGAGGGTTAAAGGACAATGCGGGCTTCCCATGGGAACGGGTTCGGATGGATTGGCATGAAGCGATTGTCGATCTCGCTGCTCGTGCTTGCTATATGGATTCTCCCATCGAGCTGCAACCCGCCTCCCGGGAAGATCAGTGATGGGGTTAGTCCAAAAGCAACAATCGAGCGGTCCGTAGAGCTGGCTACACACACCGTAGCTACAGCGATGCCGCAGATTAGCCCGACGGCGCAGAGAGATTGCCAGGAGAAAGCTGGTGAAGTGCGTTCGTTGAGCTATCCTGGGGGAGTCTTCCACGAAGACGTGCGATTGGTGGTTTACCTTCCACCGTGCTATTCAAACTCAAATGAGCGATATCCCGGTGTTTATCTCTTGCATGGTTATCCACAGGACGAACAGCACTGGGAGATACTAGGTGTGATCGATCTTGTTGAGGAGGGAATCATTGAGGGTGTATGGCCGCCAATTCTGCTTATCATGCCAAATCAACCGGAACCACTATTTACAAAGACCGATGGCGGCCCTGACTCATACGAGCAAGAGATGATCGATGGGTTGGTTCCTTTTATCGATGAGACCTACCGGACTCTGGCAGAACCGCAATCCAGGGTGATTGCGGGGGTCTCGCGCGGGGGTGTCTGGGCGCTCGAGATAGGGCTTCGCAACCCGGATGTTTTCAACACGGTTGCCGCTCTCAGCCCTTCGTTGAGCGTCAACCACCCGCGAGCACCGTATAATCCCTTTAATATCGCTGACGGGGACAGCCCTATGCCAGAGAAGATTTTCATTAGTGGAGGACAAGGCGAACCATCATTCCTCGAGAAGATCGAGTTGTTTGCACAGCATTTGACGGAGGAAGGTATAAAACACACATTCCTCCTCACAGATGGCAATCATACAGATGAGTCTTGGGAGAGCATATTGCCTGAGGTGATCCAGTTTGTCATGCAAAGCTGGGATTAAGGGGCGAAAAGGACATTTCAAACCCGGCAATTAGATTTCAGGTACAATGGGTTGCTCTAACCTTGTCAGTTCATCACCCTGCTCAAGGGGGGGGAGAGTGAATAATGACCGAGAATAATAGCGAAGCTGCGGACGTTATCGAAGCTTACCGAAAGCGAAAAGAACGGTTGGTTCCATTGATCCTGGGCGGATTGGCAATCGTCCTGCTTGTTGTTGGCATCTTCTTCGTCATTCTCTGGTTCACGGGAGATTCTCCGCCAGCGCTACCTGGCTTCTTAGCCTCGAAGACGCCGACTCCAACTGAGACTCATACACCACGCCCGCCAACTGCGACGCCGACTGTCACGCTCACTTTGGCGCCGACATTCACACCAACCCCGTCAGGGCCGATCACGTACATCGTCGAACCCGGTGATACGCTGAGTTCGATCGCCGAACAATTCGGCGTTGAAGTCGTCCTGTTGATGGCGCTGAATAACATCACAGATCCCAATCAACTCTTCGTCAACACAGAAATCATCATCCCCGCGTCGGAAGCGCAACTTCCGACAAAAACACCGCTGCCCGAGAATCTATTCCCCGGCCAGAAAATTGAATATCAGATTCAAACCGGCGATACGCTGGAAACGATCGCGGCGCAATTCAACAGCACAGCCGAGGCTATCGCTGAACTGAATGAAATTGAAGATCCAAATACGATATTCGTTGGTCAGATCATACTTGTACCGGTGGATATCGCCACACCAACACCAACCTTCACTCCGGTGGCCGGGGAGGCGACTGCTACGACTGGATCCTAAAAAGGAATACCTTAGATACCTAATATCAAAGCGTACCGCCCCCGTTGGAACTTATCCAGGGGGCGGTTGTGTTAAAAGCAGATTTCGCGTTATGCGTCATGCATGCCTATATTCGACTTTATCGCTTCATCATGTGATTAACGCCCGGTTGATTTCCCCTTGTACGATGGGATCGGTTTCATCATCGGCGGCGGCCTGTAAGGAGGATTGTGCTTCGCGGCCCGGGATTTGGCCCAGAGCCCATGCGGCATGAGCCCGGATGATAGGTTCAGGATCAGATTGAAGAAGCTCCGCAAGGATGAGGATAGCTGACCGATCACGTGCGTTGCCGGCGACGATGATGGCGTTGCGAACCAGACCCTTCCGTCTTGGTCTCTCTAGAGGACTCCCTCTGAGTGGTTTCCGCCATGTTTCTGGTTTGAGCAAGAGAAAATCGGCAACGGCCGGTCGTTTCAGGAAGGGGCGCGGTTGAAATGCCGGGTCTTCCGTAGGTTTTGCGAATCGTTGATTCCAGGGACACACCTGCTGACAGATATCACAACCGAAGAGCCAGTTTCCGATTGCGCCGCGCAGATCGTAATCGATAGATTGCTTCTCTTCGATCGTTAAATACGAGATGCAGCGTCGGGCATCCAGCGTTCGATCCGGAAGGATGCAGCCGGTTGGGCAGGCATCAATGCAGCGAGTACACGTCCCACAACGATCGAAAGGAAAATACGGATCGGGTTGGAGTGGAATATTGAGCAGCACCTCCGCTAGCAGGAGATATGAGCCGAGTTGAGGGTGGATCAAACAGGTGTTTTTGCCTATCCAACCCAGACCTGCTCTTTGGGCAAGTTCGCGTTCGAGCAAAGGGCCTGTGTCTGTATAGATCCGGTGCTTCACGGGTTTGTTCAAACGGTTCTCGATTATGTGGATGAGGCTCTCCAGGCGCTCCTTCAAGACGGTGTGGTAATCCTCTCCCAGGGCATAGGAAGAGATTTGAACAGGTGAAGTTGGGGTGCTGGCGGAGGAGTCCATGGGGAGATACATCGTTCCACAAACAAGGATAGATTGGCATTCAGGGAGAATCGTGCGTGGGTCGGCGCGTCGATGGAGAGCACGCCCGGAAGAGAGGTAGTTCATGCTTCCGTGGTTCCCCCTTTCAAGCCAAAGCTGGTAAACGTCGAAATGTGATGGGGGATCAGGCGTTGTAATACCGACGAGCGTGAAACCGAGGCGGTGCGCCTCTTCTTTTACAAACCGCGTAAGCTCAATCAGTTCTTCCATACCGCTTATTTGTGGCTCCTCCGAATCCTTCTTCGCCCTAATTATTATCCGATTCCATGTAAAGTTGAAAGGGGAGATAGAAAAAGGGAACACGACGGCGTTCGCTATCGCATTCCCATAGGTTAGTATTCGCTGCTCTAATTACTTCGATAGATACTCGGATATTGATTGAGCCGCTTGGCGACCTGCTACCGTTGCGGTGACGACAAGATCAGGCCCAGTCACTGCATCCCCGCCTGCGAATACACCTTCGCGTGAAGTCTCCCCGGTCTCCCCATCGGCAACGATAAGACCCCAGTTGTGGGTTTCAAGGTCGGGTGTTGTTTCGCCGATGGAAGTATCCGGCCAGTAGCCCAGGGCGAGCACGACGGTGTCGACGGGAACTGTGAAGTTAGAACCTTCGATGGGAATGGGTCGTCGGCGTCCGCTATCGTCAGGTTCGCCGAGCTCGCATTGCAGGCATTCGACGGCTGAAACCCTCCCGTCCATATCGGCAATGTATCGGATGGGTTGGGTGAGGAAGCGGTAGACCGCGCCCTCTTCTTTGGCGAGCTCGCGGTCCTTTTTACCACCAGGCATCTCGGCCTCGGTCCGTCGATAGAGGCAGGTGACCTCATCTGCCCCTAGCCTTAATGCGCTACGTAGACAGTCGGAGGCGGTATCGCCGCCTCCGATGACGGCAACTTTATTGCCGATCTCGGGTTTGCCGCGCTTATCTTCCGGGAGTTGATCGGGGTCAACGTTCGCCCTGATCAGAAATTCCGTCGCTAAGTAGACTCCAGGGAGTTCAGCCCCGGGGACATCCATCGTGGCATCGATACCAGTGCCCACGCTAATGTAAACGGCTTCGTAGCCGTCCTCGAAGAGGGAATCGATGGTTTTATCTTTTCCGATGCGGGTGTTCAGGATGAACTCAGCCCCGATTTCTTTTAGATCATTAACAATCGCCTCGACGACGTCCTTGGCAAGTTTGAAATTCGGGATGCCATATAGGAGCAGTCCGCCGGGTGCGGGTGCGGCCTCGAAGATCGACACCGAATGCCCCTTGCGGATCAACTGTTCAGCGCAAGCCAGCCCGGATGGTCCAGAACCGACAATCGCAACCTTCTTGCCAGTGAATTTCCCGGCAGGGATCTTCGTCGGAGCATTCTCCCTCCGGTAGCTGGTAACAAAGACTTCAAGGGCGCCGGTGATAACCGGCTCACCGCGTTTATCGCGAACGCATGCTCCCTGGCATAAGGCTTCGTGTGGGCACACACGCCCACAGACTTCCGGCATCGTGCTCGTTTGGCGGTATATTTCGGCAGCGCCGATGAAATCACCTTGCTCAATGAGCCACATCGCTGAGGGGATGTCGTTGTGCAGTGGACACGCTTCAACGCAAGGGGCAGGATCTGGACAATGAATACAACGTTCGGCTGCTTGCATAGCCTCATCGGGCGTCATCGTGATAAAGGTAGGCTCAAAATCACGCACCCGTGTTTCAGGGGGACGCGCTTCAACCTCTACGTAAGGCAGTTTCATTCTCGCTTTCCGATCAATCACTAGTTCTGACCCTTCAGGTACAGGCATAGCGTATCTCCATCTTCAAGGCAGTGGTTTGACCATCAAAATTTTACAGACCAAAGTGGTCTGATATTAGTCAAAAACGTCACTCTAGACTGTGACGGTTGTCACAAGCCCGGGTTTCTTTCCTAATGTTGCGGTAAAATTCATCTTGCATTGCTGTAACTTACCATCCGCCTGCGTAGTTGAAGACATATTCAGGGTTCTAAGAACCTTTATAATCAGCGATCTTGGAATTAGATTCGGGCATGGGGATGCTCGACTCGATTGTTTCCTGCGTCAGTATTTTGTAAGTAAACCTTCATAGCAGCTTCATATTTATAAACTATCATTCTGCATACTTGGTCATACGGAAGTTGACGGTGACCGCGTCAAAAATATTTGAATCACGCCAGATTGCTGATTGGCGTATGGAGGAAATCGTTATATGAAGCGTTGGGTAATTGTCTTAATCGTTGCTGGGGTATTGGTCGCCGGGTTCTTTGGCGTTCAAGCATACCGCCAATCTCAAGCTCGGCAGAGTATTGAGGATCTTCAAACGGAGATCATCGCCAAAGGTGATTTAACGGCGACCGTTGGTGCGACGGGGAGCGTGCGCTCGAATCAAACCGCCTTACTCAGTTTCCAGACCAGCGGCACAGTCGATTTCGTCCATCAGAGTCTGGGAGAGCGAGTATCTGTGGGAGAAGTGCTGGCCACATTAAAGAGGAGCTCACTTTCCTCACAGATCATCTTGGCCGAAGCTGAACTCGTCTTTGCCAAGCGTGCTCTGGAGGATTTGCTGGATTCCGGGCAGGCCTCCGCCGCGGCGCAGCTGGCGCTGGCACAGGCCCAAGATACACTTGAGAATGCTGAGTATGTTGAGTACGTGCGCCAGGAGGGATATCGAGCCAGCCAGGATACGATCGATGCGGCAGAAGCGAACCTTGTGTTAGCGAACGAAGAAGTGGATGTTGCCCAGCAGCGTTACGACC
>SOIH01000299.1 GCA_004376895.1 Anaerolineales bacterium
GTTCTTTCTCTGAGTCGCGCGCCTTCACCGTCGCCGTCGATCCTAGCTGTGTTACAGTGGCATCCCCCGCTTTTGTGATGGATGATATACCGCTCCTGAATATCTGTGATCCCGAGGATCTCGAGCCGCCCGAGCTGCTGTGGCCGCCGCCAGCAGCTGAGATCTGGCTCCCAGGGATGGAAAGCATCCTGCCGGCGGAATTCTTTCAATGGTCACCGATCAGCTGCATCCCTGAAAAATATAGGATCCTCTTCTCACACGATCCAGGTTGGGGTATTGCGCGTTCAGGAAGGACCGATGGTGAAACCACCTGGCCGTCACCAGATGCCGAGTACCCGCAGGGATACATAGCGCCTGCTACAGAGTTTTTCTGGAAGGTAAGCGCCGGGACCGACGGCGTCAACGGACCCTTCTCGGACACTCGCACCTTCTTCACCGGCCCGAGCTGCGCCGTTCCCGCCGATCTGGCAGCTCCCGAATTGATCGAGCCCGATGATGGTGCAGAAATACTTGCGCTTGAAGTCATGCTTAATTTCCAACCAGGCGAGCCGGGATGCATCCCCGACGGCTATTACATCGACGTGCAGACATCGGCCGATTTCAGCGGCACGAACCTGTACGCCGGCGACTGGGCCAGCAAACACACCTTCTTCCCGGTCACAGGCTTAGCGGACTGCACACTGTATCACTGGCGCATTGCCCAAGTGGAAGACGCGACGTTCGGACCCTTTTCTGAGGGGCGCTCCTTCTTTACCAACGAGAGCGGCTTCTGCGCCCAGTCTTTCATGCCCCTGGCCGAAGGCTTGCGCGACCTGGCTTGCTACCAGGGCCCGATCCCCGGTACTTACCCCATCCTCGGCTACTTATTGATGGGCGAGACGGCGCCGATCGTGGCCCAGAGCCTCGACATGAAGTGGTGGTACATCCGCAACCCCGATGGCGCTGACATCTGCGCCGTGCCCAAGGACGGAACCGAGCCCGATGGCGACGCCGGCGAGATACCGTTGTGGAATAATCCGGAATTGGTGCCCGAGGAAAGCGGTGGGGAAGGCGAGGGTTTAGTATGTAGCAGTAACCTAAATCAAGTTGATTGCATTGCTGCTGGTGGTAAATGGAATATAAGCGGTCCACCACCAGGATCCTGTGATTGTCCCTAGTTAAATCAATATCGGTTTACTGAATTTAAACAGGACCTTAGCGATCTAAGGTCCTGTCTTATTCAATGGGTATCGTGCCTATTCTTCACCTTCTACTCCCGAATCATTTCACACTGCAATCACAATCGATAAAGCGGATGAATACAAATCACAATCTCAGGAGGGTTGTGAATGGATCCCAACGGGAACATTTCCACATTGCCTTTCGTCTCAAGCATGAGGGTCAAACCTGGAACCATTGGAGACAATCATGAAGACGAAAAGATATCCTTATCAACTCACACTCTTCACCCTGCTCACCCTTCTTCTCCTCAGCGCCTGCAGCCTCTTCCAACCAGCCCCACGCGACGAACCGACGGGCGGGTGGGTTGATTGGGATAACAAAGGTGGGTGGACGGGCTATGAAGCCTCGGCGGATGGCGTCTATTTGGAGGAATCTGGTTCCAGCATGGCGCTCGGCTCCGCCCCTCCAGAACCATCCATCTCGATTGATGCTGAGAAGTCGGAATCTTATCCCGAACGCTCGAGCCAGTACGCATCGATGCGCGCCGGGAGCGTAGATGACAACGCTGAGTGGGACGATTACCTGCTCTATCGCCAGCGCTTCACCGAAGCGGGCATCCACGTCCACGACCTTGACGTCAGCGAACGGCACATTATCCGTGTGACAGACTCTGACGGTCGCCCAATTTTAGGAGCCGTGGTGACAATCAGCGATGCAAATGGCAGCGAGCTATCCCGGCTGCAAACAACCTCAGACGGTCGTGTGCTTTTCTTCCCGAAAGCGATCGACGGTGGGGAGGCGCAGGGTTATTTCATACAAGCCGGAAAGGATGGCCACGAGGCCGCGCTTGAGATAGATAGCGAGACTCTGGAGCATAATCTGACGCTTGACGCACGCCCGGCGACCGACCCAATTCGTTTGGACGTGTTCTTTCTGATCGACGCCACCGGCAGCATGAGCGATGAAATCCAGCAACTCAAAGATAATATGATCAGCGTATCTGAACGCATTCACGCCTTACCCTCCGCGCCAAATGTGCGCTTCGGGATGACGATCTACCGCGATCGCGGCGATCTCTTCGTCAGCCGCA
>SOIH01000292.1 GCA_004376895.1 Anaerolineales bacterium
GGGGGTTTGGGGGGAAGAAAAACTGAGCACGCCACAGGCTGAACTGAAACCAGGTCAGCATTTACTAGACCGAGATCCGAAAAACTCCGCTATTCTTATTCTTCAGACAGAAGGGTTCTTGCTGCCAGGAACGAGATTCTTCATCGCTCCGCTCCTCAGAATGACATTGGCCAGGAACCTGTCCTTTCGAGAGAGCCGCACAGCGGCGACCGAGAAATCCCTAGAACCAGGTATCCATTGCGAGATACAGCAGAGCCTTGATAAGATATAAATTAGCGCTCCCTCGATTCGATCAATAGAGCGGAAGCTTCAGTTGGAATATGGTGTATGCTTGGAGTTACTATAGCCGGGACAAATAGACAGAGGTGCTCTAGGCAGTGACTTCTACGGATATGAACGCAGAGAAATTCATCGACCAACTACTACACCATTTCATTGTGACCAGTGGCTTGTTCAAACAGCGCTGGATGCAGTCCACGTTGCGCCTAATGCTTAACCCTCCCATCAAACGCTTTGCAGAGGTAGTATCTGGGTTTGACGAATCTGTCGCCCGCTTCGGGTTACCGGAGGCTTCACGCCAGCTCTTGCCAAGGTTTATAAGAAACGCCGAGATCCTAGGCCAGGAACACATCCCTCCAGACGGCCCGGTGCTCATTATTTCAAACCATCCCGGCACTGTTGATAGTCTTCTAATTGCCTCCAGATTACATCGATCCGACCTGAAAATCGTAGCAACGGGATATCCGTTCTACTATGCGCTGTCGAAGCTCAAGGACAACTTTATCTTCACGACGAATAAGCTGCATGATCGAGTTTCCGCAATTCGACAATCCGTTCGCCAGCTGCAGGCCGGGGGAGCCTTGCTTATATTCCCACGCGGATTACTCGAACCAGACCCGGCCGTGATGGCTGGTGCCGAAAATACCATCACCGAGTGGTCACCAAGTATCGAACTTTTTCTCAGGAAGGTTCCAGAAGCTCGCTTGGTGATTACCATCGTTTCTGGATTAATCGCCCCAAGCAGCCTGCGCAACCCTTTAATTAGACTTGGAAGAAACCCTGTAGAGCAACAAACGGTGGCTGAATTCTTCCAGATGATTCGGCACATTTATTTACCAAGATCCTTCCGGGTCTCTCCGAAGGTGACTTTTGATGTCCCACGCTCAGCTCTCGAACTCTTCGAGCAGTTTGGTCATCATGGGATGATGCAGAAAATTGTACAATCGGCCCAGCAACTATTAAGCACCCATCTTCAATCTTTTTCACCATAACTCGATCATGCTCATACACCAGATCCAGCTCGATGCGCTCGCCCCCGCTGAGAATCTGATCCTTCATAGAGATCTCCCCATTCATACGGCTCTCCTTCATCCAATCTGCGTGCCTCTTCGAGAAGGATCTCGGTATAGCTCCGCGATATGCTTTTTCGGGTGAAAGCAACGATGGGCCGGCAAGTGGGTCGGCCCCTACAAATTGTTAGAGGTGCAGAAACGCACCCATGTGTGCGCCCGATTACAGGCAGGTCTCACGCCTAGTACCAACGGATTACACGTTCCGTGTAACATTCACCCTGCCCCATCGTTATCCCCTGTACCGGAGTGGTTCACCCGGCTTGGGTCCCGTCAGACCTCGGATTTATTTGAACGCGACCGCTCGCCATATACCCTCCGCCTGACCAGGGAATGGCGGGACCTGCCGGGAAGGTCAAGAACAATGGCTCGGAAGCCCCAGCCGGTCGATGTCGAAGCTGCAAGCCGGCTGTAAGGTTTAGAAAGTCAACATTGTGCTATTCTGGTGACAGTTAGATAGTTATTCAGCCGTATCGGAGCTCTACTGAGCAACCCACTTAAGAAGGAGGTAAAAGTTATGTTATTTGCTCCGAAAGAGAAGGGACAGGGTCTGGTCGAGTACGCGTTGATCCTTGTTCTAGTCGCAGTCGTGGTTATCGTGATCCTGGCTCTGTTGGGCCCCGCGATCGGTAACGTTTTTAGCGGCATCGTCAGCGCCATTTAATCGATACATTGGACTAGATAGATCTTACTCTCCCTCCAAGGTCCGGGGCCCCAGCCTTATGGTTGGGGCTCTGGGCGTTAAAGATATGGGGGCGCAGCCGGCTACAGCGGCGTCCCTCCTTGCGCGCTGAATCAAATACCCCCTTTCGATGCGTTTGGGTTGAGGTGATGACGTAGTAAGGGCACGGCAATACCGTGCCCCTACAAGATATCTCCCCGAGATGGTTTCGACCTACT
>SOIH01000115.1 GCA_004376895.1 Anaerolineales bacterium
GTTAGGTGAGGAAACCCTGCAGCTTGAGCGGGCTTTCAACCGTGCGGCGGGGTTCTCCGCTGCCGACGATCGCCTGCCAGAATGGATGACGACTGAGCCGCTTCCACCACATAACCGTGTTTTTGACGTCGACGCGGAAGACTTGGATGGAGTTTAACTGCCTATCGAGATCTTCAGAAATCTTAGTCGGACGTCCCTGTGTGCATGCCCTCACATGGAAGTTGCCCGCTTCTCAAGCTTTGAAAATCGCCTTCATAAATAGAGTTCACCCATACGGATGCGTAAAATCCAACACTCTGGGGATATGGGGCCGGGCAAAACTTCATATACTGACTTCATCGTAAATGTGTTGAAATACATACGGATGACGAAAATTCTGATCAATAGGAAGCGAGGGGGATACAAACAAACCAGAGAATCTGATAGTATTTTGTAAGGTTGACGCAGAAGAGGCGTCGCTGGCACCTGAAAAATCAAATAGCCCGACTCAGCGAAATGGCATAACCACCGAAAGGTGGCGACGCAAAGCATTAGGGTCTAAAGCTGAATACTTCAGCTACGACAGCCTGCTACCGAAATGAGAAGGTACGAGTTTAATCTCCAACCGTGTAGCGACCTATTGCTCACGGTTTTTTATTTTCCGGGGCGGAGGGTCCAGGGCAGAGAACCGTGAGCAACACGGTTGGTGAAGAGAGCCGGTGTGTGAAAGAAATCAAATCTATAAAAGTTTGACACCGGGAAAACAGTGCGGAAGAAACGAAATGGAAAACTTGCAGCGTGAGAGGTCAACGATGACTAAGCGGCATCGAAAAGGGCAAGGGTTGGTGGAATTTGCTGTTGTTTTGCCCATGATTCTAACGCTCATTATGGGCATCGTTGAGTTTGGCCGCTTAATGATCATTTACACCGGCGCAGCCACAGCCAGCCGAGAAGCGGCGCGCTACGGCGCATCTGTGGGAATCAGCCCGTCCGGAATCGAACATTATCAGGACTGCGATGGGATCCGAGCTACAGCTAAAAGAATTTCCGGACTCACGCCGATTGAGGATAGTGACATCACGATCCAATACGACAATCCAACGACCGGCTTCTTTGAAGCTTCCTGTCCACCCAGCCAGTTTGAACTCGGTGACCGGATCATCGTGCAGGTCAACCTTACTTTCGACCCGATCGTCCCATTGGTAAACGTCCCGCCGATCCCGATCGCTTCGGAAACAAAACGAACCGTCCTGCGGGATATCTATATTAAGTAACACGAAGGAAACAGCACTTATTTTGCCAGGAAGAGGAGCGTACATCATGAAGATGGAAAAAAAGCGCAAAGGAGAACGAGGCCAGAGCCTCACCGAGTTTGCGGTTGGGGTGATTTTCATCCTGGTCCTGCTCGCCGGCGGCATGGACTTCGGTCGTGCCTATTTTAGCTACATCAGCATCCGTGATGCCGCTCAAGAGGGCGCAGCCTACGCTTCCATTGCCCCGTCCGACGTCACCGGTATTCGCTCCCGAGTTCGCGATACATCCTCGGAACCGATCGATCTTTCATCCTTCATCGATGATCAAATTGATGTTGTCGTCTCGGGCAGCGCTTGCGCCGGCAATACCGTCAGCGTAACGGTGGAGTACGACTTCAACATCGTTGCCCCTTTCATCGCCGGCAACATCCTGCACTTGGAAGCGGAAGCGATCGATACGATCCTTCAGCCGCCTTGCTGAACAATCGAGGGCGTTTAAGCGCATGTGGAGATGCTGTGAAATGAAGAGAAGGCGTTCCGAATCAGGTCAGTCTTACATCATCCTGGCAATCATGATGGTCGGCATGCTCGGCTTTTCTGCTTTAGCGATCGATGGCGGCAACCTCTATCATGAGCACCGGCGTGCGCAAAATGCTGCAGACGCAGCCGCCATGGCTGCCGCCCTCGCCAAGATCAAAGGCCAACCACTCGGCACCGTAGCGCTGACCAGCACAACAAGTAACGACTTCGCCACCACAGCGCAAGCCTGCAACCCTGCGGGTTTAGATTGCATTCTGGGTGTCGGGCCCGATCTGACCATCGAGGTGACCAACCCGCCGCGTGAAGGCCAATACGCCGGGAATCCCGAATATATCCGTGTCTATATCGAGCATAAGGTAAATACCAGCTTCGCCCACCTCGTTTTCTCAGGAGGATTGAGCGACGCCGCCGAGGCCGTGTCGCGCGTCTGGCCTACACAGAACTTCACGCCAGGGTACGCGATCTTCGCCACCACTGAGCACGACTGCAAGGGAGTCTGGTTCTCAGGAACAGGGGACACCAATGTTATCGGCGGCGGTGTTTTTTCGAATTCCGACGCCGCCAGCGCGAGCTGTCAATCCGGAGTACAGGGCGGCGGCGGCGCGATTACCGTTAACCCTCCGCATGGCATTGAAGTCGTGGGGACTTTCGACCTGGGCGGGAGCGGCGCAGTGAACCCTGCACCCACCGAATACGCACCGAAACAACGCATCCGGCCCATGATGGGCACCCCCGACTGCAGCGGTCTCTGGGATTATGGACAATTGAAGATCAACACCGCCGGCGCTACAACGATCAACCCCGGTCGGTACGAGGAAATCACAATATTGGCCAATGCCGACGTAACTATGAAACCCGGGATGTACTGCATCTATGGCAACAAAGGCTTCACGAGCAACGGCGGCTCGATAACGGGCGCCGACATTTTCATCTATATGGGCGACGGCGGGTTCGACCTTGGCGGCAATACGCTCGTCAACCTCAGCGCTGTGCAGCCTCCCAACAGCCTGGTGGACCCATCCCATAATGACTGGGCGGGCATGCTCCTGTACGTTGACCCCAACAACACCAACCCGATTAAAATCACCGGCACATCAAACACCGTATACTCCGGTACGATCTACGCTCCCTCCTCTCTGGTCACGCTGGAGGGCGGGGGTACCACGATTGGTATTAATGCCCAGGTAATTGGAGAATCAGTAAAGATCAGCGGCAATGCAGAACTTAATATCTCCTACGAGGAGAGTAAGCTCTTCTTCCTCCCGCCGGCGATCGACCTGGTGAAGTGAAACCAACAACTTATATCAGCGGGGATGCCAACAGTGCACCCCGCCTTTTTTATCCCCATTAAAAAGCCGAATTAACAATTGCTCGCCATTAAGAAGTACACGGCTTTCCCGCCACATCTCCTACTCTCGTCCTTGCCAATGGCTAAGCGCGGCCTCGTATGCATTAAGCATGCGCGCGGTCACATCCGGGATTGAATAACGCTCAACGGCTCGGCGCGCCTGCTCACTTAATTCTCTCTGTCGTTCTGAATCCGCCAAAATATCCACAACATCTCGCGCAAGCGCCTCCGGCGTGTTCTCTGTGAGAATCCCGCATCCCTCGGTCAGAATATCGACCGCCCCAGGCGCCCGCACTGCCACGACGGGAAGCCCGGCAGCCATGGCTTCGATGATGACCAGCCCCTGAGTCTCCGTCGTAGAGGGGAAGACAAACAAGTCGGCAGCGGCATAATAGTCAGGGACCTCCTCGTGCGGCACCGCTCCAGCGAAGATCACAAGATCCTTCAGTCCCAACTTTGAAATCTTGGATTTCAGCGCCTCTTCATAAGGACCTCTTCCCAGCAGCAGTAGTCGCACTCCCGGTCGTAGTTCCTGGATCAAGGTGAATGTTCGCACGAGCATATCAAGCCCTTTCTCGCGAGCCAAGCGACCGACAAATAGGAGCACTTCTTCCCCTTCTAATCCGAAGCTCGCTCGGACTTTCTCGGGCTGAAGATCTCGGAATTTCATCAGCTCGACAGGTGTGGGGACGACTGTTACTCCGTGCTCGACACCATAGTTTTTAGCGAGCATCTCGCGAATGCTCTCTGTAGGAACGACGATGTGCGCGCAGTGCCGCAGATAACGCCTGACGATCTCTTCTGTGATGAGCCCTGCCAGCTTTGGGGCGATGGGTGTGTAATGCTGGGCATATTTCTCGTACTGCGTATGAAAGGTGAATACCAGGGGAATGTTCAACGCCCGCGCAAAGGAAGCGGCCAGATCACCCATCCATATAGGATGCTGGGAGTGAATCAACGCCGGCTTTACCCCTCCCACAGCGGGCTCTATTAGTTTTTTTATTGGGACGACAATCGAGACGTCAATTTGATCGGATAGATCGAGGGCAGGAAAACGGAAAATGTAGGGCTCCGCATCATCATAGTCCTCGTATTCGGGTGCGAAGACGTGGACTTCATGCCCCGCCGCGAGGAGACCTTTCCGGAACAGCCTGATCGAATTTACAACGCCGCTGACCGTCGGCAAATAAGCGTTGGAGAAAATGGCGATGCGCATAATATCCCTCCCCGATCAATCAACCAACCCGCTCGAATCTTGTCTACCATTCATTTTACTACCCATCATGTCCGGCATGCTCCCTATCGCAGGACCGAAAGTGCTTTACGGACGACACATCACATGTTAACCTAGCTGTGATGTTTAGATGGAGAAAAGCCCCACGCGTTGGTTTAGCTCTAAGCGGAGGCGGGGCGCGCGGTCTGGCCCATATCGGCGTGCTCAAGGTCTTCGAGGAGCAGGGAGTGCCGATTCACGCTTTGGCCGGCACCAGCATGGGCGGTTTGATCGCCGCGGCTTATGCCGCGGGGATGAGCGCGTCTGGACTCGAGGCCGCAACTTTGAAGATGACCAATCTGAGAGAGCTTGCGGGTCTTGTCGACCTCCGGCCGCCGCGCCGGGGTCTGTTGGCCGGCGAACGCGTCCGGAAATACCTCTCTCAATTCGTGAGCGAAAATCTCACTTTCGACGAATTAATGCTCCCTGTGGCCATGCAAGCCGTTGATCTGAAAAGCGGCAAGGAGTACACCCTGCGGGAAGGCAACGTCCTCGATGCTGTAATGGCGACAAGCGCCTTCCCCGGCGTATTTCCGCCTGTCGAGATCCACGACTGTCAACTTGTGGACGGGGGTGTCCTGAACAATCTCCCTACCGAGCTGCCTCGGCAGCTCGGCGCTGACGTGGTGATCGCGGTTTACGTGACCGCCGCGGTAGACGCAGACCAACTGGATGAACGATCTGACAGATCTTTTTTTACGCGCGGTATCGCCAAAGACATCATGCGGGTCTCCCTCATCGTATCTCGGGCTATGACTGAGGTGAAGCTGAAGGAAGCGCCGCCTGATCTCCTTCTTTGCCCACCTATTCCGGCCAAAGTTGGTGTCTTCTCCGGCTTCACCCACGCCGCCGAAATCATCGCCGCTGGCGAGACCTGCGCACGGGAGAATCTAAAAAAAGTAAGAAAAATTGCGCGCGCGTAAGTATAGGCATCGAGCAAGCAGAGCCGAAGCTCGCTCCGCGTTCAAAACCCTTCCTTCCACATGGTGTTCTATTTAGTGTCTGCCATAAAAAGCGCGGCGTAGAGTGCTTGCGACTTAATACACCCAAGACACGTATAGTAATTAAGTCGATCTCTACAAAATTTCAACCTCATACCATTACGAGGAATAGGAGAGGGAAAAACGATGAAACTACAATCGAAAAATCAAGCTCTCGTCTGGGGCAGCCTGCTCATCATTTTTGGCGTAGTGGGGCTGGTGGAATCCTTCACCGACCTGAGCACGTGGGCGTGGGTTGCCATCCTCGCCGCCTCCGGTTTGGGAATATTTGGCATCTATCTCAGGGACCGGGCTGAATGGTGGCCGCTCATCCCCGCCTATGCGCTGTGGGCTGTTGCCGGGCTGCTGACACTGGTCGAATTGAACGTTCTTGACGGTGAATTCCTCGCCGCCTACGTCCTGTCTGCCATCGCCTTGCCCTTTATAGTGGTGTTCCTGCGGGATCGCTCGCAGTGGTGGGCGCTGATACCTGCATACGTTTTGCTCGCCGTCGCTGCAATGATCTTGTTGAGCGAGACAGTCCTTCTGCCCGATGCCTTCGAGGCTACCTTTGTACTAACGGCCATCGCCTTGCCATTCCTGGTGGTATACCTGCGAAACCGGGCGCAATGGTGGCCGCTCATCCCCGCCTATGTCTTACTGAGCATCGGGATCATGATACCGTTGGAAGAACTCGGGGTTCTCAGCGACTTTCTGGTTCCAGCCTACGTCATGTTCGTCATCGCCATCCCTTTCTTCGTCGTCTATATCCGCAATCCAAAGCAATGGTGGCCACTCATCCCCGGAGGGATCATGACCGCGATTGGACTGTCTTTCCTGCTTGTTGAGGCATTCCAATACGTCTTCCCGGCCCTAGTTATTTTGGTGGGGTTCTGGATCCTGATACGCAGCTTCACTAGAAAAGAACCCTTGGGCGATGAGCCGTCGCTTCCTGCCGAAGTGGGTGAAGGCGATCTGCAGAGTGATGAATAGTTTGAAGGTGATCCACATCAAGCACCTATATGTAAATCGGCCTATCTCTCATTAATTCAATCCTTTGGGATTGAGATGTCCACCAACGCTCATGCGGAAAGGAAACCATGGAAGATAAAAACAGATCCAGCTATCGCTCAATATTTTGGCCTGTTCTACTCATCGGAGTAGGGGTCATTTGGCTGCTTGGGAGCCTGAATCTCCTTCCGGTCCCCAGTCTGCGCCTTCTTCTGCGTCTATGGCCATTGGCGCTCGTCGTCATCGGGCTGGACATCCTCATAGGGCGGCGCTCACCCCTCATTGGCAGCATCATCGGCATTGGCTCTATCGCTTTGATCATCGCCCTGCTCTTCCTGGCTCCCCAGCTCGGTTTTGAACCGGGAGGAGAACTCAAAACGCTGCACTTCAGCGAGCCACTCGATAGTGCTACATCAGCAGACATCTCCCTCGACCTTGAGAGATACTCCACGACCATCGATTCGTTATCGAGCTCTGAGATGTTAATCGAGGCGGAATTGGATACCGTAACGGATGTCTCTTTCGCCGCCAGGGGAAATCAAGCGAAGATTATCCGCCTTGAACCCAAGGACGAGTTTAGCTTCTTCGATATCGATTGGGACTACTTGGATGTGCGCGACGCTCGTTGGGAGATTGGGCTCAGCCCTGAGGTACCCCTGGATCTCTATGTGGATGTCGGATCGGGCTCGGCGGCGTTATACCTCATGGATCTCGAGCTGACTAGTTTCGAGATCGACAGAGGATCGGGTAGCTCAACCCTGGCGCTTCCGGCGAATCCTTCGGAATACTCAGCGGTCATCAACGGCGGCTCTGGAAGCTTCGA
>SOIH01000132.1 GCA_004376895.1 Anaerolineales bacterium
TGATTATTTTGAGTGGCAGGGAGCAGGATGTGAATGACTTCTTAATCCTATAGATGGGGTTGTCTATCAGTATTCTTACGTCGCAACTTTAAGGCAAATTGCAGTCTGTTTTTTTTATATTGATCGTTTATTGTTATGCGTGAATGGAAGCTTTCCTCCGCGTGGCGTGTAGCGCGCGCGAACATCGGATAGTAATGTAGGGGTACGGAAACTAGTGTCAATATCAGCGCGAATACAATTTCCGGTCGATCAGAAACTCGAGTATACTTTTCACCGTTATCACGGTCCAGAATACAACCAGCAGAATGATTGATTGCTTCGCGAATAATAGGATTAAATAGTGGAACGTACCAACGAGCAGTGGATTTCCGATCTGCGTTCATCAGGGATTGCACAAGATGAAGCCCTGGAGGATCTGCGCGTCAAGATCCGGAAGGGACTGCCGTATTCACTCTCAAAATGGCTGACCCCATCCGATCCGAATTTCGACGCACTGGCCGACGAAGTTGTTCAGGAGACCCTGCTGCGAGTATTAGATCATCTCGAGTCTTTCGAAGGCCGCAGCAAATTCACGACCTGGGCACATAAGATCGCGGTTCGGGTCGCGCTCACGGAGTTAAGACGCAAACGCTGGGAAGATGTTTCTCTCGATGAATTGGTGCAAGGAGATGAAGGAGCATCGGGGTTTGACCGAATCGCCGCGATGACTGCCAATCCAGATCTCTCCGCCGAGCAAGTTGACATCATGGGGCGAATCCAACAAGTTATCCAGGATGATCTGTCTGAGAAGCAGAGAACAGCACTCCTCGCCATCGGTGTACACGGTATGCCGATTGAAGAAGTGGCGCGCAGGATGAATATGAAGCGTAACGCACTATACAAACTCTTGCACGATGCCCGTCTGCGGTTAAAGAAAAGTATGGCAACTGAGGGATTGACACCTGAGGAGATCCTTGCAGCGTTTGAGCAGGGGTAAGAAATCACCTCGCCGCATTGTCAAAGGAAAAGATAGAATTTTGATGAAGGACACTGGAAGGATGCTCAAGAAATTACTCGAGATGGTCGCGAAGACCAATAAGCAGGAAATGGACTGCGAAGAGGTCTTCGAAGTGCTGGACATCTACGCTGAGGCGGTAGTCCGCGGCGAAGATACGACCGAGATGCTCCCAAAGGTAAAACACCATATCGAGATGTGCCGCGATTGCTTCGAGGAATACGAAGCGCTTGTGCGCATCCTTGAAAGCCCTGATCTATAATCAACCGGTTTTCTAGACCGCGATAAATCATGCTCGGTGCGCAAGCACCGGGCTTTTTCGTTCACATCGATTGTCCAAAACAACCGCAGTAGCCAAATTTCGGCTGAATATTGACTCATTCCCACTCCCCTACAATTCCACTCTCTGAGAAGTCTGAAGCTTCAACCCGAAAAGTAAGACGGATCGAAAGCAAGGCGTCTACGAGGATGAACCTTGTTGGCAGTTTCAGCGCCAAGAAGCCTGGGAGGTAGTGATGTCTGGTCTAACGTTCATTGTTGCCGTAGTTGTAACCGCAGTGGGTTTTATTTGGATGCGCACAAGTGGCTCGCCTGGGCTCGTGCGGGATCCAGTTCGAATCTATGTCCGGATTGACGAGGAGCCGCCTGTTCGACGGATCCCCGTCGAAATCCGCTCGAATTCCTATTGGCGCTAATCCCTAGAGTTGCTCTTCACCTAAGCGTTGAAACGAGAAAGGAGTCATATGGTCATTACAGTTCGGTCTCATATGTCAAATCAAGATCAGAAGGGTTGAATTGCTAAAAGGAGGCTCAAATGCAGAAGTTAATCGGAAAAATGGCGCGCATGTACCCGTTATTCATCCTGATGGGGTTCATGATCGTGGTTACCGCCTTTGTGGTTGGTTACCAAGAGCCGCCGGAAAGCCCCCCGCTTTCCTTCGACCCCCGGAACTGACGGGGGTGAGATACCAGGATGGTATAGCGGTGGGGATATAAGGCAGATGTTTTCCCCACCCCTGGGCAGTGGAAAACAAAGAGAAGGGAGATGGGTGCTTTTCAGTGCGAAGGGCCCGCAGCATATAGCGACTTGTTGTATAATACAGAACATGTGTGCTAATAAACTCCCACTTGCCGAACTTGTGGGCGCATTCGTATTTTGTGGCGACCGTTGGCGGTGATCAAACAGTATATCAAAAACCAGAAAGGGATGTGAATGTCTC
>SOIH01000275.1 GCA_004376895.1 Anaerolineales bacterium
CTCGAGCGATGCCAACGCGCTGCTGCTGACCGCCACTTAATTCGTCGGCACGCTTATGAGCCTGATCGGTAATGCCCACGCGCTCCATTTGCTTGAAGGCCATGTCGATATCGCTTTTCGGGAATCGGTGAATTAGACTCATGGCGCTGTTTGCGTAGCCTAACCGACCGGCTAACACATTTGTGAGTACTTTAGATCGAGTGACAAGGTTGAAATGCTGGAAGACCATGCCAATCTTTCTACGTATGCGCAGCAACTCGTCCTGACTCGCCTCGGTGATATCAACTCCGTTCCATATGATTTGCCCTTCTGTCGGCTCTACTAAACGGTTGATGCACCGTAAAAGGGTTGATTTCCCCGATCCGCTCAAACCAATGACGGCCAGGAATTCTCCTTGCTCTACACTAAAACTGACATTGTCCAAAGCGAGAACGCCGCCCTCATATATCTTTGTCAGGTTCCGGACTTCTAACATGGGAGTAGAACACCTGCCTTTCGGAATATTTGAAATATCAATAAAGGAGCTTCTAGGTTGTGAAAGAATAATTGTTCAATGATAGCGCCCATCCGTTTCATTATTACTTTCGTAGGTTATGGTTTTATTGAGGAAGGCGAGTAATCCCTGCAATCATTTTATTACAAGCTGAAAATAATTGAGTCTTCGTCCTGATGAAAAGGGATTCCTTGGTTTCTTGGATTCAGAAGTGGCAAGCAGCGAAGACATCGTGAGCCTAAAGTTAGAAATCGAAGCTCGCCCGTTCCTTTGATTTAGCCCCGGACATCTCTTTGTCCGGGGCTAAATTTCTGGCGTGTAAGAAGATTTACTCGCCGATGTTCTCCAGGGTGATTCCTTGCGCTTCCATCAGGATGCGGATACCGTCAAAGTTCTCGTCGAAAATTGGGCCGGTAGCCGTCCAGTCATAGAAGTTCTCATTGCAGAGCGTTTCTGCGCAGGCGTCAGAGGCAACATACTCTGTGATCGCAGCGTTGATGATCTCGCGAAGATCCATGGGGAAATTCGGTGAGTAGGACATGGTGTCGTTCGGGATCTCGCTGGAAAGTGCAAGGATCCGAACTTTCTGAACGACATCTGGTGCTTCCTCGCGGATGGCGGAGCGGGCATCCATGACGCGGTAGCCACCGCAGAACAGCTTGCCATCCTCGTTTAAACCACATTCCTCCACGAGCTCATCGGGGATATCTGGAGCCATATCCACAGTCCAGTTGCCTTCGGGCAGTCGCGGTGCGCTGAAGTAGGCTGTACCGACATCAGCCTCACCGTTGTAGACTGCCTTCACAGCCTGTGGGTGGCCGCCAGCTTCAACTTTATCGCCGATGGTGATGCCCATGTCAGCGAAGATAGCCAGTGGGTAGAGGTAGCCGGATGTGGAACCGGCATCTGGGTATGCCCAGGTGGCGCCTTCTAAATCCTCAAGTGTCTGGAAATCGCTGTCGCGGGCAACAAGGAATTCTGTCCAGTAAACATTCCATCCATAGCGTTCAGAAGCCAGGCCTGGCTCTACGCCGCAGAGTTGAGATGCGAGGGCATAACCCATGGCCGGGATGAAGCCGATCGTGTCGTCGGGTGAGGCACACATGGCTTCGATCGTGGCTGCATAGGATGTTGGGATGCTAACCTCGAAGAACATCCCCGTGGCTTCGTTCAGTGCCTGCTCGATCAACACGCCACCGGCGATCATGAAGTCAATATCCACAGAGGGAACGAATAAAACTTGGATCGGATATTCTTCGCTACCAAGTGCGGGGGGTGGTGGCGGGACTTCCGTCGGTTCCGGCGCCTTGGTGGGTTCTGGCGCAGGGGCTTCTGTGGGTGCCTCTGTTGGCGTTGCGCAGGCTCCCAAGACCATCGCGGCCATCACTAGAATACTCAGTATGAGCAACATGCGGTTTTTACGCATCGTCCTTCTTTCCTCCTCAATTAATAGTAGTTAGTAAATTGTTTGTCGTCCGTTTGCAATTTCAGATTAGATATTTATGGGATCTGGTCCACCTCCTCTTGAAAAGCAGTATGGCGTCATTTAGTTTACATGACGATATTAGCGCGAAATATGGCGGCTTGCAAGCAAGTGGGGTCTTGTGTCTTTCATGTGCGGCGTTTACAATGTCCCCTCGATGTCTAAGACAGCCTATCAAGACGCCCTCGACTACATCTACAGCCATATAGATTACAGCATTAAAAGGATTTACCGCTATTCCGCGGATGTTTTTGAGCTCCAACGAGTCATCAATCTTCTCGAGGCATTGGGGAACCCGCACGCAAGAATAAAAGCCTTCCACATAGCGGGCACAAAAGGGAAGGGATCCGTCGCGGCGTTGATCGCATCGGTGCTGGAGCAGGCGGGCTATAAGACCGGTCTCTACACCTCACCGCATCTCTCACGGTTCAACGAGCGGATCGTGATTAACGGAGAGCCAATTGCCGACATGGATTTCGTCGAATTGGTTGAAGCCGTTAAACCCAGCGTCGAGAGCATACCGGGGTTGACAGTTTTTGAAATTCTCACTGCGATGGCTTTCACGTACTTCGCCGAGCAAGGAGTCGAATATGCAGCCGTGGAGGTCGGGCTTGGAGGGCGGTTGGATGCAACGAACGTTCTCACTCCGATTATCACCGTGATCACCTCGCTTTCTTATGACCACATGCATCTGCTCGGAGATAGCTTGTCTGATATTGCCCGCGAGAAGGCGGGCATCATCAAGTCTGGGATACCTGTGGTTCTGGCTCCACAGCAATTCGAGGCAGAGCGGGTTGTCGAGAGTGTTGCCGAAGCGCTGGGAGCGCCATTGATTCGTGTCGGTCACGACTGGCTGTATTCGCCAGGCACCCACAATTTCGACGGCCAGACGCTTTACATCTGGTCGCGCGCAGAGCAGCCGCTAATGGACGCGTTTGTAGACTCCGCTGGCGGTGATGAGTGGGCACCGCCGCGATATCAAATACCTTTACTTGGGCACCATCAAGTTGTGAACGCTGCCGTCGCCTATGCCGCGATTGTAGAAGCAAAAAACTCGGGACTAGATGTGAAAGAGGCGGATATTCACGCTGGATTTCGAAATGCATCCTGGTTGGGACGATTCCAGATCATCTCACGAGATCCGATCATCGTTGTCGATGCAGCCCATAATAGGGATTCTGCACTCAAATTAAGGATTGCACTTGACGATTATTTCCCCGGACAACCCGTCACCATGATCTTCGGTGCTTCAGCAGACAAAGACATCGAGGGGATGCTGGCTGAATTGCGGCCAAGGGTTTCCCGCTTTGCCGTGACACAGGCGGATCATCCCCGATCCGAGAATCCAGAAGTGCTGGCCGGGTTTGCGCATAGTCATGGTGTAAGAGTTGAAGAATTTGCGGGGATTCATAAAGCACTCCAATGGGCGATGGATAATTCACGACCAGGAGAGGTGATTCTCGTTACGGGAAGTATATTTATCGTCGGGGAAGCGATCGAAACGATGAAGGAAATCGATCTTGAAAAGGTTTTTACGGGCGGAAAACGATAAAATGAATTCTTGGTTTATTGACAGATGGCCGAATCTACCTCCTGAGTTTGGTGGTGTGATTAGCCGTAGAACCGAAGAACTGTATGGTATTTTAGATGCCGACCTCGATGAGGGTGGTTTATTCGATGCCCTCGTTCTCCCGTTAAGAGACATCGTTCTCTACCCGAAACTGCTTACACCGTTATTTGTAGTTCATGAACCTTCATTGCTCGTGGTGGAGGAAGCGATCCGCGCCCAGGAGACGATGATCGGGATTGCACTTACCGATCCGGATACCGAAAACCCTGGTCCAGAGGATTTTTACACCGTAGGGACAGAAATTGCGGTCGGCAGGCTCATGCATTTACCCGATGGCTCGATCTCCATCATGGCGCAGGGGCGGCGCAGGTTGGAAATTGTTGAGATCATTCGTGAGGGGAAAGCCCTGCGCGCCCGAGCCAGACCTATTGTTGAACACGTCTTGACAACAAATGAGACTCTGGCTCTAATGCGGGCTGTACTGACCCTCTTTGAAAAATGTGTTGAGCTAAATCGTTCCCTACCTGAGGAAGTCTATCTCTATGCTGTCAATATTGAAGATCCAGGTTGGCTGGCTGACCTCACAGCTTCTGCACTCAATCTCACTCTGGGTGAGCGGCAGGCGATACTGGAGGTATTCGACCCGGTTGAACGATTGCAGCAGATCAGCATTCTACTGGGGCGTGAGTTAGATGTTCTCGAGCTGGAGGATCAGATCCATTCTCATGTTCAAAACGAAGTAGACCGGTCTCAGCGTGAGGTTTACCTGCGAGAGCAGATGAAAGCCATCCAATCCGCATTAGGGGAAGGGGATTTATGGGTGCAAGAGATTGATGAGCTTCGAGAACGGATCGCTCATTTAAGCTTACCAGAAGAAGTCGAAAAGAGAGCACTCAAGGAAGTGCAGCGATTATCGCAGATGCCGCCGATGTCTCCGGAAGTCGGGATCATCCGCACTTACTTGGATTGGCTGATGGAACTTCCCTGGACGGAATCGACCGTGGACAACCTGGATATCCGTCATGTGGCCAGCGTACTAGAAGATCAGCATTACGGTTTGAAGAAAGCTAAGGATCGGATTCTGGAATATATCGCTGTTCGAAACCTCGCACCGAAAAAGCATAAACAGCCGATACTTTGTTTTGTAGGACCGCCGGGAACAGGTAAGACATCTCTTGGGAGATCGATAGCGGAGGCTTTAGGAAGGAAATTTATCCGTATTTCACTGGGCGGAATTCGCGATGAAGCGGAAATCCGAGGCCATCGCCGGACCTACATCGGCGCACTCCCCGGGAGAATTCTGCAAACAATGCGCCGGGCTGCATCGGTGAATCCACTCTTCATGTTGGACGAGATCGATAAACTCGGCCTAGACTACCGCGGTGATCCATCCTCGGCTCTGCTCGAGGTTCTCGACCCCGAACAGAATCACTCTTTCTCCGATCACTATCTGGAAATCCCTTATGATCTCTCGAAGGTGATGTTCATTACGACAGCAAATACCCTCGATCCGATCCCGCCGGCGCTTTTAGACCGGCTTGAAGTGATTGAATTTCCGGGATATATCGAAGAGGAGAAACTGGCCATCGCCAAGAAGTATCTCGTCCCCCGGCAGGTCGAACAAACCGGGTTAACACAAAAGGATCTATCGTTCACAAATCAAGCCCTGCAATCGATCGTTCGTGAATACACCTGGGAAGCGGGTGTCCGGAATATGGAGAGGGAGATCGGTAAAATATGCCGGCGTGTTGTACGACGTAAAGCTGAAGGGAAACGGGTCTATCGCCGGATCACTCCCAGTCTATTGCCAAAGCTGCTCGGACCAGCGCAAGTGAACCCTATTGAGCTCGAAATCGAAGACCAAGTTGGTGCGGCTATGGGATTGGCTTGGACTGAAAATGGGGGCGACATTCTTGTAGTGGAAGCGTTGCTTGTGGGGGGAAAGGGCGGGTTACAAGTAACCGGACACATCGGGGAGATCATGCAGGAATCTGCTCAAGCCGCATACTCCTATATAAAATCCTTGGCGAGCGAGTTGAAGATCGATCCAGAGATTTTCGAGAAGACAGATGTCCACATCCATGTTCCTGAAGGTTCAATCCCCAAGGATGGACCCAGCGCTGGAATTACGATGGCTACGGCGATGGCATCGGCCTTAACGGAGCGGCCCGTCCGAAAAGATGTGGGAATGAGTGGTGAGATCACACTCCGAGGTCGGGTGATACCCATCGGTGGAGTCAGAGAGAAAGTCCTTGCTGCTTACCGCCTTAAGTTGAAGACAGTAATCATCCCTATCAAGAACGAAAAAGACTTGGTTGACATCCCGCGACAGGCGAGGGAATCTCTCGACATTCAATTGGTGCGATCGATGGATGATGTTCTCTCGATCGCGCTCTTGCCCAAATTGAAGAAGGTGGTAAAAAACAGTAATAAGACTCGAAGGAAGGGAAAGTCGCCAGGAGCATTCCGCCCATCGGCATCAGCATGACATCAAAATTCTTTGTGGAACCTCAATCCCTGAGCAGACAGCCGCATCATCACAACCCGAATAGGTGGTTGAGTGTTTCGCATCGTTATATCCTTAAGGCGATCAAAGTTGTCACGATAAGTTTTCTTATTGCCTCATGCACGCGAACTACGGTCCCTCTCCTTCCTACAACCACAGCTGCAGCCGAAATACCTCAAGTGAATCCTACGCCGTTCGTGATCTCAACATTCGAACCAAGCGGTGTGTATGCGGTCGTGGGAATTGCAGAAGGAGAGGTTCTTGTCCTGCGTAATCCAGCAGGTATTACGGGGAGCATTATTAAAGAGCTGGCCTATGATGCGAGGGGTATAGTAGCAACGGGGAATGTAGCCAATTTAGGAAGCTCCATCTGGATGGAGATCCAGGCGCCTGACGGTTCGCGCGGATGGGTTAATTCATTGAATATGACAGAGGATGTCAGTCAAGAACAGTTCTGCCAGGACGCTCGCGCCATCATGGTCCTGGATCACTCTTTGCATTCGATTCAGACACAAGACGGCGATCTGTTATCACAAATTGTAAATCCCCGCCGAGGCTTGATAATCCGTCACGATTGGTGGAATCCTGAAGTCATCGTGCCTGCGGATTCAGTTTCTGGCATCTTCGACGGCCTCAGTGAGATGGAGTGGGGCTTATTGAGTGGGGGTGAGTTCAAGATACAAGGATCTTTCAAAGATATCATCTTGCCTCTGCTCGAGGATTCCGTCTTGGAATCCCCCGTCCCGGTATGTGGAGAGTTGCCGTCCGGCACAACTTCACGCCCGGCTCTTTGGCCTACGGAATACACATCCTTGAATTACTTTGCGATCCACCGACCTGCTCCTGAGGGGGGCAACACCTTTGACTGGCGCACCTGGGCTTTTGTGTTTGAGTATATCGATGGACAGCCGTTCCTCACATCGATAATTCATTTTCATGGTGATGTGTAACTCCGCCATCTTCTGAGAACCAAAGATCTTTCTGCTCAAGAACAACCTGTAATCATCGCATTCGCATCTTTACCTGCTCAACGACGAATCCTGGTTTCTACGTATCTACTCAGGCATGTCATTCTGAGCGACCGCTGGGAGT
>SOIH01000171.1 GCA_004376895.1 Anaerolineales bacterium
CAGACACGCTCTTCCCGCACCCGCTCTCCCCTACGATGCCCAGCGTCTCCCCCTCACCTACATAAAATGAGACCCCGTTCACCGCATGCACCGTCCCCTCCTCCGTGTGAAACCGGGTCTTTAGATTGTTCACTTCCAGAACTTTTGGCGCCAAGGTTTCTCTCCTCTGTCGATTTACGGGGTATTATGCCGAATTTTATAACGTAATCGCCCGGATGCTCAAGTGATCTTTGTATGCAAACCTATGGATAGAATCGCAAGGACTGTTTGGGATATATGGATGAGATTCAGAATGCACAATCCGCTTCTGCTCTATATCTGGGTGGATCCACAAGGTAAGCAATGTTCCGAAGCCAAGATTGTAAGAGTTGTATCCGTCCAATATGGAAACACACTCCTTATTAGGATACATGGCCAGAAAATTAGCCCTGAATAACCTAATTGCTGCGTCCCCTGAAAAGGCTCCCGTTGATAAGTTCCGTCTTCAAAATCAGACGATGCCGCTGTTCAACATCATGCCGGAAGATATGTTCTGCTCCGTCATTAGCAGATGAATTGTTGACGAATCCCTATGGATGACATTGGCAGGATACGAGTCAATGTCGGAAAAGTATAACACAGGTTGGAAGGCGCTATCAATAGGTTTAAGAATAAGGTTGCGGAAAGACCAACGGATGATTACGAGAGCCAGATTCCACCAGAGAAATGGATTGCTCGTCTTTTGCATGACTTGTTCAAACAGCAATGCTCGACCATTCTTCGGTAGTGGAAATGCAATTGCCCAGTTCGTAAACAAGCGACTCACATAACTATCGAATGCATCGTGCTCATACACTTCACGTCGTCTCATAAAATACCGTCCGCAACACTTCCCTGTGGGTACCGAGCTGTTTCTTTAACACCCTTCTGGCGTAATGTAAGCGCGATTTAACCGTGCCGACTGGGATCTCCAGGATCTCAGAGATCTCTTTTAAAGAAAGATCGTTGATGTAATATAGAACGACAACCATACGCTGCTGGACAGGTAGTGCGAGGATCGCCTGCCGAACCCAACGCCAACTTTCGTCCCGCTCGGCGATATTATGCGGTGAGGCAGGACGACGCTCCATGATGATGTTCTCAGCCATCTCATTTAAATAGCGTATCCAGCGACTTTTCCGTTTGATCCAAGTGTACGAGAGATTGACCGTCATTCGATACAGCCAGGGTTGCAGCGGCCGCGAGGGATCGATGCGCTCCGCGAAACGGTGAAGGCGCAGGAAGACCTCTTGAAGCAGGTCGGAAGCCATATCAGGGTCACAGGTAATGGCAAGCGCTGTTCGGTAGACGAGATGACGGTGGCGGTCATACATATCGCCCAGCGCGTCGAGTTCCCCAGCCTGTAATTCGAGGATCAAGTCCTGGTCGAGTTTATCTTCCACGAGTTATTTCACCATTATCCTGAATAGATACTCTCAATATAGCCAGAAGGTTCAATTGGGTTCATTGGGGTTCGATGAAGCCCGAGCTCTCATGGACACCCTGCTCCCGCATCGAAGTGTTCCAATCCAAATAATACACTAAAAGAAAGCGAATCGACTTCGATTCCACAAATGTCATTGTTGTATGCCACAAAACGCGGTGCCTGGTAGAGCGGAATGCCTGGCAGGGCCTGTACGAAGAGTTCCTGCGTGTCCAGCAGCGCCTGTGAATATTCCTCGACATCTACCCGCCCAAGAAGAACCCTCTCGCAAGATTGGTTATAGGCAAAATCATTAAAACCGGTCGCATTGACGCCAAACGGGTTCTTCTCTGTCGGAAGTTCCCGCTCAGCAAACATCTCGCACAAGGGTGTGATCCACTCCGGCCAGGACCATAGGACAGCGTCAAAGCCCCGCCCGAATACGAGACCATCAGGATATGGCGCGGTCAAGGACGAGAAGTCTACGGCTTCCACCTGCACTTCGACACCGCAAGCTGCAAGGTCAGCCTGAAGCCTCGAGGTGGTCCGGTTATTCAGATCGCCCTCAGCCGTCAACAATGTGAAAGAGAAATCCGTTCCGAAAGCTACTCCGGGAACGCCATAGGCGATCCTGGGTGTTGCTTCATCATCATCTGTGTCGACCCAACCCACCTCTGTGAGCAATGCCCTGCCCGCGTCCGGATCGTAGATAGGCAAACCTTGGCCATCCAACTTAACAGGATTGCCTGGTGCAAGATAGCTGTCCGGTAAAGCCCCAAAACCCAAGAGCACATCCGTGAGCAGCGCCTCTCGATCGATGCAATGCGCAAGCCCTCTCCGCGTGCGCGGCTCTGCGAAGAACATTTCGCCGAAACGGCCAACTGAGGCAACATTGAAATCCAGACGCGTGATTTCAGGCGCGGGAGCCCAAGCGACTTTAAATCTCCCTTCCTCTGCATACTGCTTTAATGTGGCTGCTGCCGAGACACCCAGGAGTGATTCATCCACCAGGTCACACTCACCGGTCAGCAATTGCTGGATCCCCGCTGTGCTATTACTTTGTAGAAAACGAAACAGTAGACGATCAAAGGTTGGCAGCCCATCACCGGCGTGGAAGTAATTCGGATTCTTTACCAGTAGGAGCTGCTCTCCGGACTGCCACTCCTCGATTTGATAAGGTCCCCACCCGATTGGATTTCGCGTGGCAAGTTCGGCACTCTGGAGATCCTCGAGCGCTAAATCTCCAATTAGATGCTGCGGAAGGGGTTTCCAGAAAAGCGTCGCATATTCAGGATCGAAATACCCGGGGATTCCAGTCCAACGAACTGTCGTTTCATCAATAACCTCATACGCCGCTGTCCGGTCGACGAGGTATTTCGTCGTTGGGATGTGTCGGTCGCTATCGATCTCGAAGGAGAAGAGCGAGTCGGAGGCTGAGAGTGCTTCTCCATCGGACCAGGTCAAATCAGGCAGAAGCTGAAATTCTACGACCAGCCGTTCCATCTGTACTTCGCCACCTATATAACTCTCGATGCATTCGGCACCTGTGCACCCAACCGGCAAGTAGGGGTTACCTAGGCGAAGGTTCGCGGGCTGCAAGGTCTCAGGGTTAAGATAAACCTCATACTCCGCGACTGTGATTTCTTCCAGCCGCGCCCCTCCAGCTTCAAAGCTGGGAAGTTCACGTAGAATCACTGGAAATGCCCGGTAATTCACAATATCGATCGGTCCGTCGTAAATCGCCTCGAGCACAGCCCGCGCCTCTCCGCCGGTCTCTCCAAAAAGATAGGCATCACCGTAAATAAATAGGGATTCGGGTTCACGATCAAGGCAGACGATAAGCGTCTTCGGCGGCGGTGGTAAAGGAGTTGGGTCTATCGCCACCGGCGTTTCAACCTCGGTCGACGCTGACGGTAATGGGATGTCGATGGATGCCGGGGCACGACAACCCGCGATCAAACCTCCAATGGAGAACACGAAGCTCCAGAGAAGGAACCGCCGCTCCCATAAACTCACTTTTCCATAGCTCTCCCCCAATGCTCTCATTTCGAGTCCTCCTCTTCAGCTTGTATTAATTCTTCCAGTATTTCTCTCTCTTCATCAGTCAGCCGGGTTTGGTCAAGAAGCTCTGGGCGTCTTAGATAGGTTCGACGCAGAGATTGTTCTGTGCGCCAACGTGCAATACGTGCATGGTCGCCGGAACGCAGAACTTCAGGCACTTCCCAATCGCGGAAAACAGGCGGTCGAGTGTAGTGCGGATGCTCGAGCAAACCGTTGGTATGCGAATCTTTTTCTGTCGCCTCAGAATCCCCCAGAACGCCGGGCAGCAAGCGGCTTATCGAGTCGATTAAGACCATCGCCGCCAATTCGCCGCCGGACAGGACGTAATCCCCGATGGAGATTTCATCTGTCGCTAAATGCTCGCGGATGCGTTCATCGACACCTTCATAACGACCGCAGATAAGCGCAATACGCTCACTCCGTGCAAGCTCCCGCGCAATCGTTTGATCGAAAACGCGGCCTTGAGGGGTGAGCAGGATCACTGGAACCTCACCCCGGGAGTCCCCAAGGACAGATTCAACAGCCGCGAAAATCGGCTCAGGCTTCATCACCATACCGCCGCCGCCGCCGTACGGCTCGTCGTCGGTCGTCCGGTGACGATCGGTTGTGTAATCACGGAGATGATGTAGATGTACTTCAATCCGGCTTGATTCCTGCGCTTTGCCCAGGACACCGGCTTGGAGATAATCCTCCATCACTTCTGGAAACAACGTGAATACATCGAATCGCATTTTAATTGAGCCTTATCGCAGCTTAAACACTAGCTGTCCATGTGGAACTGCAGGGTATCTACCCTTGAAAATATAGCAGAACGCTTTCGGCGTCTACGCTGATTATAACCATCTCTACGAAGACCTCAAAAAACGTTCTCGTGCAAATTAACGTTTCGGTTTGCTATTTAAAATACATCTACTCAGTAATGGCATCCTGAGCTACTCCTTCGGCTCTGCTCCCCACTCCCTTCGGTCGGGGACTTCGCAGGATAGGCTCTGGGATTGAAGCATCTCAGTCTTCGAACCGGAGGGTGCTACTTGCCAGGAGGGAGATTCTTTGGCACTGCGTGTCTCAAAATGAAATTATGACAGAACCTGTCATGCTGAACGAAGTGAAGCATCTCGTTCATTGAACAGAAGGGTTCTTGTTGCCAGGAACGAGATTCTTCGTCGCTGCGCTCCTCAGAATGACATTAAGTTGAAACCTGTCAAGTTGAACCCATTCTACTTCGCCCCACAAGGCTCAAGGTGAACTCCATCGGAAGCAGACAAGGGTGCGGTTAAATTTTAAAAAAAAGAATCAAGAACAATCGCTTGAACCTACGCGCTCCTCCACCCACCGCGCCAGTATCTGCTCGGTCGCTTTAAACCCCAACGGTGGAAGATCGCCAGCCTCGAAGAAAGCGACTGCGTCTGCGTCATCGCCTGCAGCCAACACACCACCCACAATCTGTCCCCGATAGAAAATCACGATACTCGCGCCGCGCGGGTGTTCTGTCCCATAAACCACATCCATAAGGTCGACGATTTCGACTTCCAACCCGGTCTCCTCCAAACATTCCCGGATCGCGGTGGAGCGTGGATCTTCCTGCCCATCTACGAAGCCGGCGGGAAGGGTCCACTTCCCTTGCATCGGAACATTGATGCGCCTCACTAACAACACCTTCCCCTCGCTTTCAACAAGGACGCCTGCCGCGACTTTCGGATCCCGAAAGTGAATGTATCCACATGCAGGACAGGTCGGGCGAATCTCCCCGAACGCCTCGCGCTCTTCCATTTCTATGCCACAGAAAGGACAAAAGCGTATGGGGGGAAACTCGTTCATATGCGTTTGTATCGAATCCAGAGGGTCAAGCCGCCGAGTATCAATACGAGGGCGCCAAAACCAATTTCAAGCTTGCGCAGGATTGAAAAAGGGGCAGGGCTCCAGCGCCCTGTTTGCTCTTGCGCATATGCCAAGTCGACATCGCCAGGCAGCACTGCGTCAGATTCCGGGGTCTCGGCCACAGCGTTCATACTTTCCGCTGCCGGCGTCGCGGTGTGTTCATCTGCAGTTGGCTCAGCCGTCTGCTCAATAGCACTTTCTCCCACGACCGTCTCCCCTTCAACCGCCTTTTCTGCCATCGGCTGTGGTGAGGGCAAAGCGCCCGCACGAAGTGCTTCATCGGGTTCTTCCGGGGCTTCCACCGCCGGCGGTGCAAGGACCCCGGCAACTTCCTCCTCCGCCAACACATCAGATTCATCGCGTCGTACATCAGCCTGAGCGAAGGTTTCCCCGGCACCGAGTTCATCCTCGGTCTGTGGAGCGGCGACCAGAGCTTCTTCTACCGCGTCGCTCATCACTGCCCCCCGTGAAGCCATTGAGAATTGACCGGTAAATGTATCCAATCCCACCAGGGCAACGAAGACAATGGCGGCGAGCGCCGTCGCGAATTGGAAGACTGGATATGCACGAGGTCGAGAACGAATCCCGGCGGCCTCAGGGGTCAACGTGAAGCTGCGGGGCAGCGGTGCTTCCGGAAGCAATCCCAGTTGTTGGACAACAGCTTTCATCTCTTCAAGCGCCTGCTTCAATCCCGGTTCACGCTCCAGGCGCGGGAGCAAGCGAGCAAGATCGCGCGCGGATAATTCGCCATCGAGATATGCCGACAATAGTTCAAGATCACGAGCGGGAAGATGGTTTAATTCCTTCATCAAATCGTCTCATCATCCAGACGAAACCTGGATGGCAAAAGTTCCCCTCGGCGATTCAGGCATTCACGCAGTCTCCCGCGTGCACGCGCCAACCGGCTCTTCACCGTCCCTACAGGCTTACTTATCACTCGTGCCGCTTCTTTGTAATCAAATCCCTGGATATCTACTAACACAGCAACTGCCTTAAATTCAGGTGGCAGCTCATCAAAACATTGTTCGATAGCAGCACGTAACTCAGACCGCTCAACCTCCTGCTCGGGCTTCTGACTCTCATGAGAGAACGATGTGCCGGCTTCTACAAGTAATCGATCGCCATCATCGGAGAACTCATCTAGTGAATACGCCGGGCGACGCTTCCTACGGCGGAGCTCGTCGTAGCAGGTGTTCACCACAATTCGAAGCAACCACGATCGAAAAGAACCACCTCGGAATTTCCCAATACCGCGGAAGGCGGAGATGAAGGCATCCTGAGTCACATCCGCCGCGGAAGCCGGATCACTCATGAAGCGATAAGCGAGGTTATATGCGCGGCTTTGATATTCAATGACAAGCCGGTTGAATGCATCCAGATCGCCGCGCTTCGCGGCGTGGACGAGGCTCTCTTCATCCATGGTACATCCATGATATCCTGCGGCGGCACGCGGAGCAAGAAGGCGAATTCACGATCAACCCTTGACAAAGAAGTTCGAAGCCCATTCCAACCTCATGCATCACAGTCAAGATAGCACCGCCTCCATGATCAAGGGTGAAATCGGGTATCTCTGGTCAGCCCGGGTCCGCCTGAGTAAACACCTTGCTACAATCAATTCTTTTTATACCGGTACAATAGTGGTATCGAACTCCGGCTGGACAAGCGGCCGATCTCGGCCAAGCTATACAAATTATTTTAAACATTTACTAGATTCCAAGTTCTACTCCTGTGGAGGGTTGCTGTATGGAAATTCTCGTTCTCGGTGGGACAAAATTCGTCGGTCGTCACATCGTGCGCACCGCGATTGACCGGAAACACCATGTGACGCTTTTTAACCGCGGCCAAACTAACCCTGACCTTTTCCCTGAAGTCGAGAAGCTCGTCGGAGATCGCGATGGGGATTTAGCTCCACTTCGAGAGAGGGCTTGGGATGCCGTTATTGACACTTGCGGGTATGTTCCCCGCATTGTGCGCAATTCGGCACAGGTCCTGTCTAATCACACCGATCTTTACGCCTTCATCTCAACCATTTCTGTCTTCGCCAGTTTTGAGAAAGAGGGTCTCCTAGAGGACGACCCCGTGGGTTCACTCGATGACGAGAAGGTAGAAGAGATCACGGGCGATACTTACGGTCCGCTTAAGGCGCTTTGCGAAGCGGCGATCCAGGACGAGATACCAGGGAGAGCGCTCATCATCCGCCCCGGTCTGATCGTTGGCCCACACGACTCTACGGATCGCTTCACCTATTGGGTCCGCCGCTGCGCACAAGGTGGGGATATCCTCGCGCCCGCCCCTCCCGAGCAGAACGTACAATTCATCGACGCCCGCGATCTTGCATCCTGGACTCTCGACAGGATCGAAGCAGGATACACCGGGACATTCAACGCGACCGGGTCCGAGAATCCGCTTACGCTTGGCAAACTACTGCAAACTTGCTGCGACTTTAGCGAAGAGGAAGCCCGATTGATCTGGGTCGACGGAACCACCCTGCTCGACGCCGGCATCGACCCATGGAGCCAGGTCCCGCTGTGGCTCCCAGGATCTGAGAACGCGGGGTTGATGGCAGTCGATTGCACGCGGGCGATAAGCGCAGGTCTGCGCTTCCGTCCACTTACAACAACGATCAGCGATACGCTCATTTGGGATCGAGACCGCGATCCATCCGTCCCCATGAAAGCCGGGCTCGAGCCCTCACGCGAAGCGGAGCTCCTCGAACTTCACCGGAAGCAAGAGCAATGACGCCCTTTTCTCACACCACTTTGTGGGCTTAATTTGGGTCCAGGCTATGACAATCACAATTTCCGATAAGGACATCCAGAGCTACCGACGGAGAACCTACCGCATCAACCCCAAGCTGCGGCTCAGCAGTATCGAAGACGCGCTCGAGCATGTGGATGAGCGCGGATTCGTCATGCTCTGGCCCATAAAGGGCATTGAAATGCCCAGCCTCTGGGCGGCCGTCGCCGGCGATAAGCCGGTTGCCAACGAACATGACGACCCCGGCCATATCACCTGGGGTTGGAAGGATCAGATGCTGGATCAACGCCGCTGGTACTACGGCAAGCTGTTGCGCGGGAAAGCGACCTTCGTTAGTTTGCGGATCCTCCCATATTTTTATGCTTTAGCTCCACGCCTCGCTGATCTCGATGACTACCGCGAGGCCTACCACGCTGGTCATCTTACGCACGAAGCCAAAGCTATCGCCGACGTTCTCCTTAAACGAGGCCCTCAAAATTCTGTAGGGCTCCGTCAGCTTACGCATATGACTGCCCGGAGCTCGAAGTCACGTTTCAATCGCGCCCTCACCGATTTGCAGCGGGGACTCTGGATCCTGCCAATTGGTGTCGCCGAGGCGGGTTCTTGGCGATATGCCTTCATCTATGAGCTTTTCGATCGCTGGTTTCCGGATGTATCTGAGCAGGCGCGCGGAATTTCTCTTCGTCAAGCTAGAGCGGACCTCGTGAAGTACTATCTTCGATCTTTGGGGGTTTCCGAAAGTCGCGAGATCGCGAAACTCTTCCGCTGGGAAACGGATAACACACTCCAAGCGTTGGAACATCTAGAAACCGGGGGGGATGCTCTACGTATTAGCGGTGACCGCTGGGCGATTAAAGCCATGGTTCAGGAAAAAACAGCTACATAAACACCCAGATATTTATCCAATCTCTCCACCGGTAAGAAGCACCCTGTTGTTCGAAGAACGAGATGCTTCACTTCGTTCAGCATGACATATACATGTCACTCTCGAGTATTCGGAATCCTCTCTTCCAAATCCCAATCTGCAGCCAGGTCTTTCCACTCGGGGTTCACCGACTCGATCAATGCAACCTTCCTCTTGCGAAGCCATCCTTTTATCTGCTTCTCTCGTGCGATCGCTTCCTTTATATTGTTAGTAGTTTCACAAAAGACCAGATGCATGATTCTGTATTTACTTGTAAAGCCTGGAACCGCGCCACGCCGATGTTCATTTACTCGCCGCTGAAGGGTATTCGTCACACCCGTGTATAGGGTTCCTGATCGGTTTGTCATGATGCATATATAATATTGCTTCACGGATGGTCCTTACAGCAGTATCCGAATTGGTCCGTAGCAGCAGGATAATGCGCGGGATGGTTCGCTTCGCTCGTCATCACAACTTCCTCATTCCTGTCATTCTGAGGAGCGCAGCGACGAAGAATCTCGTTCACGGCAAGAAGCACCCTGCTGCTCGAAGAACGAGATGCTTCACTTCGTTCAGCATGACAGGCTTCTGCCTATCGTCATTCCTTCACCGTTTCACGGCTCAATCGAAATGACATTCGAGAACAAGCACATGAATCCATCCCGCTCTTGTTGAGGCACTCGTCCGAATAAAAAGCGACTTTAAGTCTGGGTTAGATCAACTTCAATGATCACCCGCTCTTGGGCGACACGGGCGACATCATTTCTCCTTGGTCCTCCGCCCTCATCAAGACCGACATTGAAATAACGAGTGCTCCCTGGGGCATAGACGAAGTAGGTCATCAAGCCATCCTCGACTTCTTGAATCTCCTCCAAGGTACGAGCCGTTGCCGTGAGCCGCGTCCCTTGCAGCCGCAACTCGACTGGTGAACCACCACGCAGATTTCGCCACCAGGTCCGTCCACGTTCGCTTGTTATCAACAGGTGATCGCCGTCTTCACCCGCCACGCGCACAAAATTCACCGGAACGTTATAACGTTTCCCAGTCTTGCGTCCATCATAACCAATCAGGACCGTATTTCGACTCATCAAACCATGGAAAGGGGATTGGAGAAGCCAAATAACGATAGTGTTAAACGACATACTATCTCCCTCTAGATCGCTCGGGCCTTCGTTAGGCTCAGGATAGCTATCACAACCTCAACCATAACGTCGAAAAGAATTTGGAAATTTCCGATTTATACCCGGATTACTTTCAAGTCTGCGACGAAGGAGATCATCTCGAGACGGATTCTTTTCGCAGCGCTATCAAAATTGTCGCTTGTATACCTAACCGGTGTCATAAAGCCGCCGCGCTTCTTTCCTTCCAGACGAGCTTCCGTCACAAACCCCATTGAGGAGATGGAGATGCCAATATCCTCCGGAACGATGATGTCTACGTCTCCTACAAAACGATAGAGTTGAAAGGTGACCTCATCTTCAGGGAAATTTGCCCGGGTGAAATCCAGATCGACGTCGCCTACAAAACTCCAGATCTCCTGATCCATAGCATCCCACTCACCTGAGCGATGCAGATCCCCAAAGAGCAACATTCGCACATCCGTGCCCTCCGGTGCAATGCGCGGCCGTACGATTATCAAAACCCCGACCAAGATCAAGACGCTAGGCCAGCAGATGGCGCCGATATCAATATTGAAGAGATTGCTCATCATAATGAGAGCCCCAAATCCAATGAGCGCGCTGCCCAAGAGTATCTGTGTTTGTTTCTTCATGTCACCCTCCTAAACGTAAACGAAGTGTAATCCGGGTAAACGAGACGATGTACATATCACGCCAAGACCAGCAATCCTGTCTTCGCAATTGCTACTTTACTCCTTAAGAACGACTTATGTCTAGTTCACCGCCCTCTTGCATTGGTTTAGACATTAAGCATAATCACCGCATTGGTAATCGTCTATCAAATAAATAAGCATCTGGAGGCGCCATGAGTAATCGTCAAAGTTATTGGATACCTATCCTACTTCTCACTGTTCTTCTCACATCCTGCTCTGGCGGGACATCTGGAAGCGTGCTCGGTTCCAATGAGAGTTGTCTTATCAGCGCAGGCTCTGGAACCTGCGAGGGCACCTTCAATAAACTAAAAGGGACCTATGGGAAAGATATTGAGGACGAGTCCATATACAGCGGCGATGCGATTGATGTTGAGGTTCAAGCCTCCGTAGTGACTGGTCCGGTTCGAATCTCGGTGGAGTCGCCCGAAGGTGAGGTCACGTTTATAGAAATCTCATCTGGGAACTCGGGCGCACTCATCGGTGTCGCCTCAGGAGAGTTCGACGGCTTTGAAGTCGTTTTTGAAGCCATCGAGGGAGAGGCGACAGATATCACCTATCAGATCACCTATCAAGTGCGCTAAACAACGGGAAGAATGGGGTAATACACCTAGTTCATACGACTCGAAGGATAGGTCATGAAGCTACGAGTTCACCTTATCCAACTCCGTATGTCGAACGACTACGTGATCGAGTTGCCCTCTGCATTGGTTCTTGTCGACGCTGGCTCTCCCGGTGATACTCAGAAGATACTCTCTAGGCTGAACGCCTTCAGAGGCAAACCCCTGCGTCTCATCTATATCACGCATGCCCACCTCGATCATTACGGCGCGGCGGCTTCGATACAGCGCGTCACCAACGCTCCTTTGATGATCCATGCTGAAGATGCTGGGGCAATGTCAAAAGGGGAGACTCATCTAGGCCAAGTTCGCGGCCGAGGCCGGCTCACAGCCGCGCTGATGCCCCTTGTGAAGCGGTTGTTCCCGGTTGAGCCAGTCACGGCCGACCACGTGATTCAAGATGGGCAAGATTTACAGGATTTCGGTTTGCCCGGGTATGTGCTCCACACCCCGGGACACACACCAGGCTCCACTTCACTGATTGTGGATGGTAGATTGGCTTTCGTGGGAGATCTTTTTAACACTTTCGGAGTGCCCCATTCCCAACGCCTGTACGCCAACGACTGGTCAGAGATCGAAAAAAGCCTTGAACGATTGAAAGCACTCGATCTCGAGTGGCTCTATCCAGGTCATGGCCGGCGCCCGTTATCCGGAGCGGAATTCGCCTCGCTTATCTCTACACAACGATAAACGTATCGCCCGCTTTGAGTGTGCGGCAGCGCCCCTACTACACCCAATGTCGGTGGAACGTCGATAAGGGATTTTCTTTCTTCGGACTTGATGATGATCCGAGGACCATTCCCGTCATGCGCTAGTTTTTTTGTGGGAGCAGCTACGCACCTGATACCTTCAGCGTAAGCATACCTTCCTTGATCCACGAAAGCCCAAACCCATGCCACGGTAATCGCTGTACACTCTTCTTACTGATTTCAGTGGTCACGAGATCAATCTCGATCTGGTCACCACATGTGCCCTGCATTTCTTCCGCCCAAGCATAGCCGTAACCGAAATACGGGAAACTCCACTTCCTTTCACGGCGAACTTTTCTGGCGGTCAATGCCGTTTCATTCCCTCCGATGGTCCCCCCCATATCTTTCACCCAAGCAAAGCTATAGCCCCGCCACGGGAAACCAGCTTTCTTATCCCTACCCACATCAACTGCCTGTAGATCGACGGACACATCCATGGAGGAACCCTGCATTCTCTTCGCCCATGCAGAGCCAAACCCGAAATAAGGAAACGACCATTTTCGCTCCATGCCAACAGCGGTGGTCGTGAGTGGGACCTGCAGCTGCCCACCATTGGCTTTCACCATGTCCACCAGGGCCTGATAGGAAACAGGGTGAGCATCACCCTCAGCAGACTGTACGGCATCTTCGACGAGAGGCTCCTTACAGTTCGGGCATCTACCGCTCCACCCTTCAAACTCACACTTACAACTAGAGCAATACATTTTCTTCCCTGTCCTTGAAGATAGAGGTTAATCCGATTATGAATACCTTAGCTGGGAATAGATGGGTATTCATGACAGGAGACTGACTTCAAGGGAACATCTACCATCGCCGGACCAGTAAATGCTAAAAGGGGTGATCAATCCTATTACCACCCCCAGCAACTTTTTCTGATCCGCAAGAAACATACTCCAGAGCTAATTCCCTGGAGTATGCCAAAGATGTTTGTGATTACGAGTTGCGCTCGTTTCAGACGTCTTTAAAATCACGGCGATCCAAGCGCTTTGATGTTTCCTAAACCGGTGATGACTTCCCGCACCTGCGGGTCGCCATAGTAACTTACATTCCCCACCCCGCTGATATTCACATCCAGGGATTCCGTCGCCCACACTGTTGCGCTGCCGGCACCGCTGATATTCACATCGATGTGCTCGCTTTGTAACTCCGCGCTGTCATATGCACCCGCACCGCTGACGTTAATCTCCTGTGTTGCCGCAAAACCGGAGATCTCGATCGATCCCGCTCCGCTTAACTCCACATCAAAACGTTCGGCGTCTATGCCACTCGCTTCGATGCTCCCTGCCCCCGATAAAGCAATCCCATCCAGCGTTATTACGGTGAGGGTGTACGTAATTGATTTCGTTGGTCGCACGATGTCCTGCCACCTATTGGTATCGAAACTGATCTGGAGTGTGCCTCCGCGCACCTTCGTTTCAATTCTTGGCAGGATGTTATCTTCCGCCTCTATGATGAGAGACTCTTCGCTGCCCTGCGTAATGATCAGCGTCCCAAACCCCTCGAAGGAAACCCGATCAAAACCTGATACATCCCGTTGCTCCGTCACCAACACGCCGGATCCCTCCTCATAGTTCAGTGTAATCGTACACGCACTCACTGCGAACCCTAGAACGAGTAAAACCAACCATTTCCGTGACATTTCGACTTTCCTCCATGGAATGTTTATTATATCCACTCTGATTCCTTCTGGCGTTGTCATTCTGTTCCAAAGCGCAGCGGTTGCGAAGGTTCTCGTTGTTTCCAGACTGGAATTATCTCAAGTGAAGATCGAGATTCTTCATCGCTCCATTACTCAGAATGACGTTTCTGAGCCGTTAACAATCATTGCTCCATATTAGCTAATCCTCTATACGCAGGTAGAAGGGGACAGGTTGCATGCTTTCCTGGCAAATGAACGCAGTAAGGACAGAAATCGTATTAGGTGTAAGACGTGGCAACCATCACTGAATGATCCAAATCGCATCATGCTCGCTGCGCTTATACTCTGTCTACGGCAAATATCACTCAAACGACCAGGTAAATAAACGCTTATGAGCCATTATATGAAACACCGCTGGCATCCCCATTTTCTCCTCATTCTCATTTTCGGAATTCTCGCTCTCGCCAGTTGTCAGATCTTCGGAGTTCAACAGCCAGCACCCTCTCCAACTCTTCATCCCACCTTAACTCCAACTTCAGAGGCCGGCCCGATTGAATTTACTCAGGCCGAAATAGACTCTCTGAACAGTTTGCACCAGGTGGATGATCACCCGCTATATGTGATGCAATACCAAGGACCACATCGCGAGACGACTCTTGCTGCACTAGGAGCGAATGAATTACAGCGATCCAATTTCGATTTTGAAAACCCGACTCCGCTGTGGGCATGCTCCCTGTTTACTGCTCTCGCCGATCCTCAAGGCGGGGTATTCGGACGCAACTTCGACTGGGAATTCAGCCCCGCGCTCTTGCTCTTCACCAACCCGCCTGATGGATACGCCTCGGTATCCATGGTGGATCTAGCATACTTCTTTGATGCCCCTGCCGTTACTCAACTGATGGATCTGGATCTCAACGCCCGGAGGCCATTGCTGAACACGCCGTTAATGCCCTTTGATGGGTTGAACGAGAAAGGATTGGCGATCGGTATGGCTGCCGTTCCCGAATCGCCAACACCAAGCGACCCGAATAACAAGAGCGTAGGTTCCTTGGGTGTCATCCGCATGATCCTGGACCACGCCGCGAGCGTCGAAGAAGCGCTCACGATCATGAGAAGCGTGAACATCCTCTGGAATGGCGGACCACAGCTCCACTATCTCATCGCCGACGCCAGCGGCACTGCCGCGTTGGTTGAGTTTGTGGATGGTGAGATGGTCGTGCTATACAACACAAGTCCTTGGCACCAGGCGACGAATTTCCTGCTCAGTAAAAACAGCGACCCGGCAGATGGGATCTGCAATCGCTATGATGTGCTCACTGAAAGATTGCAGGATGAGCAAGGCGATTTATCTCTTGGGGAAGCGATGGAGCTGCTCGCAGATGTGTCTCAACCCTCGACTCAGTGGTCCGTCATATATCGACTTCACACGGGGCAGATCTCTCTCGCCATGGGTCGCCACTATTCAGAGATTCATACCTTCCAACTCGAAGCCCCTACCCTGGAAGACTGACCGCGCCTTTCTAAATCGTCTGGAGCAGTTTGGAAGATGGTTTAATACACTGGGAGGAGATCAATGTCGAAGGAAATTGATTGGGGAGGAATTCTTGGCAACGATCCGACTGGCTGGCTGCTCGAGGAAGATCGGGCGAATCCAGGGGTGCGCTATATGACGCTGCGCGACCTTTACGAACTCCCGCAGGATAACTCGGAGTTGGCGCAAGCGGCTCAAGCTGTGATGAAGAATGGACCTGTACCTGTCATCCTCGACACTCAAGATCCAGAGGGTTTCTGGGTTAAAGAAGGACCAGGTTACGGTCCAAAGTACCGCTCCACAGTATGGTCACTCATCGCATTGGCGCAGCTTGGAGCTTCACCCGACGACCCCAGGGTCCGAAGAGGATGTGAGTATTATCTCGAGCACGCAATTTCGAAGGAAGGGGCATTCACAACGACAGCCTCGCTCTCGGGCTCGGCCTATTGTCTCGCCGGAAATTTAATTGCCGCTCTAATCGACCTTGGTCTATACAGTGACGCACGCCTGATTGCCACGCTGGGATGGTTGGTGCGGGCAACAATTGGCCAAGGTTCTCGACAACAAGACGAGCCGAATACACCACCTTTCTACCTCAAATCTGGAGTAAGCGGTCCAAACTTCGAATGCTCTGCCAACGATCGGCTCCCATGTGCCTGGGGAGGCCTAAAGGTCATGCACGCCCTGACTCGCATCCCCGAACGTGATCGGACTGCTCAAATAAATCAAGCCATCAAAGTTGGCACTGACTTTTTCTTCAGTCGAGATCCGGCCGATGCAGATTACCCGATGGGGTGGAGTGAGAAACCCAACCGCAGCTGGTGGAAATTCGGCTACCCGATCTTCTACATCTCGGACATGCTTGAGATCCTCGAAGTCCTATCTGCGCTCGGTTTCGCCGCCGATGCGCGCCTTGACCGCGCCTTCCAGATCCTGCTGGATAAACAGGATGACCAGGGGCGATGGCCGCTCGAATACACCTACAATGGCAAGACCTGGGTGGACGTAGAAGAGAAAGGCAAACCGAGCAAGTGGGTCACGCTGCGAGCGCTGCGTGTGATTCGCGCGCGAGCTGAAGCAACAAACTGATATATAACTGGAAACACTGTATACGCATGCTCAGTTTATGAATTATCCGCCGGGTGGAGGATCACCAGAGCTTTATCCTCGGCGAGACTTTCCAAATCCTGTCGACTCGGTGAGGGCGGCAACCCTTCCGCTCGCAACATCATCCCGATCATCCGTGGGTGGCGCGCAAGGCGATATTCCAGAAAATCCGCGATCTGGGCTGGGTCTGAGCTGGGCTCTGCGAACGCCTCGAACTCCTTCCGGCCAACCCGTACACGAACACCCGGATCAGCCAGAATGTTCTTGTACCAATCAGTCCGTATACCGAAAGCCGAGGCGACGTAGTACTTTCCATCGATCTGTTCGTATTGCAGCGGGGTTACTCGGAGAAGCCCGGTTTTCCGTCCCTTGGTGGTCAGCAGGAGAACCAGTCTCCCTACTAACGGTCCGAGCCCCAACGCATAAGCAATTCGCGGCGGCTTGTTAAACAATTTGAATAGCTTTCGGGTCCCCGGACGCGGTGCATCTTTGCCGCTCATTGCAGTTCCTTTCAGGTGCCTATTCCTTCTCTCCTATCCTACGCTTGTCGACATCGAAAGGCGAATGTCCTTAGAAAGAAGGCTGCAGCGCTGTGAAATAATCAATACGCTATGGGTCCATAGTCCGGGAGGAGGCTGAGGTAACTAACCTTCCTGGAGTCCGGCAATGAACCGATCGGCTTCGATTTGGTCCTTCAATTCAATGATTTCAAGATGCTTGTTTTGGGGCAATTGAAATAGCAGCGGGTATTCGCGGCGGCGCCGCCTATAGGTCCGCAACACCCACCAGACGATCGACTCTGGATTGAACAGCGCCCGACTCAAGCTTTCGCGATTACCCGCAAACAGCTCCTCGCGGGAAACAACCCTCCGCAATGTCCTCCTGAGTGCTCTTGAGAAAATCGTCCAGAAGGGGTAATTCAACCAGACAAGGTGCGTCGCTCTTGGCCAGACGATATCGCGCAGCTTGCCGTAATTCCCATCGATCACCCAGCGATCCTGTTCTACGACCTCCTTCACCAATGAACGAAAATCTTCCAGAGGTCGCATCTGCCAATCGGGAAGCCAGTGGAGCACGTCCAACTCCATGTGCGCTATAGAAAGCTGATCGGCAAGCTGACTCGCGAATGTCGTTTTTCCCGAGCAGCTCGTTCCGATGACGACCACGCGTTTCATCGATTGAAATGCCTTCGCTATCATAAATAATATTCTCGCCCTGCTCGCATCCCTTCCGAAATGAAGAGAAGTGCAGGCCTACCATTGTACCGTCCCTCCCGGCTAAGCTGTACTTTTACCGCCGGTATCAAGAATCACGCTCTGCGAAATATCGCTCGGTTAATGGCCAGTTGGTTTCCTGATCATGTAGGATAGAATTCATCCAGCCTTGAATAGCGCAGGGAAGTTAAGTTCAAAGCTAGTCACACTCTACAGACCGAGCTTGATCTCCTTCCGGTTAATTAACAAAGGAGTCTACTAAAATGAGCACATACGGTTTTGATCTCATCGCAACGAGAGAAATCCCGGAATATAAAAGCAAGGTGGATTTGTTCCAGCATGAGAAGACGGGCGCCGAACTGCTATCCATTCAAAATGACGACGAGAACAAGTTCTTTGGCATCACTTTCCGCACACCACCGTCCGACCCCACCGGGGTCGCCCACATCCTCGAACACGTAGTCCTGGCTGGTTCAGAAAAATATCCATTGAAAGAACCCTTCGTCGAGCTTCTGAAGGGATCCCTGGCCAGCTTTGTCAATGCTCTTACCTTCGAAGATAAAACTGCATACCCTGTAGCGAGCCAGAATCTCCAGGATTTCTACAACCTGATTGATGTCTACATCGACGCAGTCTTCCATCCGCTGCTTTACCAACGGATTTTCGAGCAGGAGGGATGGCATTATGAATTGGAAGACCTCGAGCAATCCCTTCGATATAAAGGAGTGGTCTTCAATGAGATGAAGGGGGCCATGGCAAGCCCCGACTATGTCCTGTCAAAAGAAATCCTGAAATCGCTCTTTCCGGATACTCCATATGCGCACGAATCCGGTGGCGTTCCAGAGGCGATCCCTGATCTGACCTATGCTCAATTTAAAGCCTTCTTTGACGCCAACTACCATCCCAGTAATGCCCGCATTTTCTTCTACGGGGATGACCCACCCGAAGAACGTCTGCGCTTGATGCACGAATATCTAAAAGATTATGACCCGGTAGCGGAGAATCCTGCCATACCTCTCCAGAAGGCTCTTGGAAAACCATCATCCTTCACCATCCCTTACATCGTCAGCGAGGGCGATGAGTCCGCAAAGAGCCTGCTCACGATGAATTGGATGCTCCCTGAGAATAATGATGCCGAACTGGCGATTGCGTACACCCTTCTCGCTCATGTTCTCATGGGAACGCCTGGATCGCCATTGCGACGAGCGCTCATCGAATCGGGGCTCGGAGAGGAAGTGATCGGGAGCGGGTACGATCCATCCGACGATTTGTTACCAAGTCTGCGGCAGATGATCTTCACAGTTGGCCTGCGCGGAGTACAGACAGAGGACGTAGATAAGGTTGAGGAAATCATCCTCGCCACGCTCACGGCTATCGCCAATGATGGCTTTGAAAAAGCAATGGTCGAAGCGACTGTGAACACCATCGAATTTCAGCTCCGGGAAAATAATTTCGGCACCTATCCACGCGGTTTGATTCTGATGATGCGTGCGCTTTCAACATGGCTCCATAACGGCGACCCCTTCACCTCGCTGGATTTCGCGCCTCCGTTTGATGCGGTAAAACGCCGCTTAGCCGCGGGTGAACCAATCTTCGAAACGATGGTGCGAGAGCACATGCTCGATAATTCCCACCGCACTACCGTCCACCTGGTTCCGGACCCCGGGCTTCAAGCCAAGCAAGAGGAGGCGGAAAAGAACCGCCTTGAAAAAATTCGCTCTTCCTTCTCGGAGGGTGACCTCCAAGGGATCATCGAAAGTACAAAGAAACTTAAAGAATTTCAGGAGACACCCGACAGCCCGGAGACTCTCGCTCTGCTGCCGACACTCAATCGAAGCGATCTGGAACCAGAAGAACGCCAGATTCCTCTGATCGAAACGGAATCCTCCGGGGTTAGGATTCTTTATCACGATTTACACACATATGGAATTACCTATCTCGATCTGGGTTTTGATTTGCACGCCCTGCCTCCTGAATACCTTCCTTACATCCCGCTGCTCGGGCGGGCTTTCACCGAGATGGGAACAGAAAAAGAGGATTACATCCAACTCGCCCAACGCATCGGCCGCACGACAGGAGGTATCCAGGCAGAGACCTTTACATCGATGATGCCCAACAAGGACGAGGCTGCTGCCTGGCTGTTTTTACGGGGAAAAGCCACGGCGGAACGAACCGACGACCTGCTCTCAATTTTTCAGGACATCCTAGGCGGGGTGTCCCTCGACAACCAGGAACGATTCCGGCAAATTGTCCTTGAAGAGAAAGCGCAGCTGGAAACAGAACTCGCTCAACTCGGTCATCAGGTTGTTTATCGCCGTTTGCAGTCGGGCCTGCACCATGCCGGTTGGGCTGATGAGCAGATGAATGGTGTGGAGTACCTTTTCCGTATTCGTGAACTCGCCGAGCAGATTGAGATAGACTGGCCCGATGTCCTGCAAACTCTGGAAACCATCCGGGACTCCCTCATCCACAAGAAGGGAATGATTTGCAATGTTACTATGGAAGGGGAACAATGGCTCACGGTTAAACCGGCGTTAGAAGCCTTCCTGGCTGCCTTGCCTTCAAGGGATATTTCCCTGCAGGAATGGGCGCCAGAGTTATCGACAAGTAATGAAGGGCTGACCATCCCGGTTAAAGTTAATTACGTTGGGAAGGCAACCGATATATTTCGACTCGGGCACAAGCTGCACGGATCTTTCCCTGTCGTTGCCGGCTACCTGAGGACAACCTGGCTATGGGACATGATCCGCCTGCAAGGTGGTGCCTACGGAGCGTTCAGTTTATTAGACAACCTCTCAGGGGTTTTCGCCTATCTTACGTACAGCGACCCGAACGTCCTCAAAACGTTGTCGATCTTCGACGAATCAGGAGATTTTTTACGAAAGCTTGAACTGAGCGACCAGGAGTTAACCAAAAGCATCATTGGCGCAATCGGCAGGCGGGATCCGTATCTTCTGCCCGATGCTAAAGGCTTCACTTCGTTGAAACGATACCTATCTGGTGTAACCGATGATTACCGGCAGCGGATCCGCAACGAAGTGCTTACAACGACCGCTAGTGATTTTGCATCCTTCGGCGAAGTATTGGACAGCGTGGCGCGCGCAGGCCGTGTTGTTGTGCTCGGATCCGAGAATGCGATCAAGGAAACGAATGCCAAGATGGGCGAGGACTGGCTTCAGCTTATCCCCGTGCTATAGTGAACGGTCTCTCTTTAAATTAATTAGGGGAATATCCAGATTGTTTCCGTTGGAGCCCGCAGGCTCTGCCTGCGATTTAAAAGACCCAGAAGTTAGGTTGAGATAGT
>SOIH01000258.1 GCA_004376895.1 Anaerolineales bacterium
CAAGCCCCCTTGTACAGGGTTCGAACTCGTATCCTGGGGGTTATCAGCCCGTTTCCAAAACGCTCAAATTGAGCCTCCCGGACGAAACGCAGACCGTCAGGCTTTTCCAAATCTTTGAATTCATTTTCCTGGACTAAAATGGAAGGAATAGGGTGATCTCTAACATCTGAGAAGACAAATGTGCATTCACTAGCAACTCTTATTAATTCAGCCTGACTCTCCAAGACCCCGATTACGGGATTCCAACAAAGAGCATCTGGATCTTGGATTCGAATCCACAAACCGTTGACTGTGGAAAAAATGTCCTGGAGAGAGGGTTATGCCATTAATGCGATCTAGGCTACTATTCCAACCATCAGAGTTGCATCTAAGAAAGCGTTTGTCAAAGGAATTCCCTATCTGCCAGACGGGAGACAACACCATCCATAACAAGGCTTCGATATTCAAGCCCTGCTGAGATCAAAAGAAACTGTGAATGATTATCTCGACGGCTTTATCGGATTCGAGAATAGATACTCGATCCAATGCATCTAATCGTGCTCAGCGCCATGTCATCGACAGGGCAGGGGTTTGCTCAAGGCAAATCCAGTCACCATGATAATCTGCGGTCGAGACCGGGGTCCTCATCACTTGTTCGGCTTCATAGAACCATGCAACTCTTCAGGCTCCCCGGTGATCAGTTTGTTTTTGCCCGTAATTCTCCTGGTAAGGCTCATTCCTGGTCAGCATATGATAGACCACGGTAAGCAGACGTCTGGCCACAGCGACTTTAGCCCCCTTCTTTCCACAGCGCATCAATAGATCCTCGTGCACCAAATACCAGCGTTTGCTGGATCTGCTGGCCACCATGGCTGCCCGCGTCATGGCGCCGCGCAGGAAAGTTGATCCTTCTTTAGAGATGTGCCCATGACGTATAACGGTTCCACTATTACGAACACGGGGTGTCAGCCCGGCCCAGTTACACAACGCCTTGGGGGAGTGAAACCGCTCAACTCCACCGATCTCGGCGACGATGATTGTAGCAATGGTCTTGCCCACTCCCGGAATGCTGGTGAGCAGTTTAACCGCGGCTTTTTGTCCCGGCGCGAGTTCCATGCTCTGCTCTATGGCTTTAATGTGCTCATTTATCTTATCGATCAGTGCCAGGTGCTCAGCGATCACTCGAATGGCTGCAGGGCGCAGCCGGCCTCCATCTATCAACTGCGTCAACCACTCTCGCCCGGCGACACCGAACAGGTCTGCGGTTGGTGATATCAGGTTGTACCTAACCAGCACAGCGTGGATGCGGTTCTTGCATTGCGTACGTTGTCGTATTAGAAATTCTCTGTGCCGCACGTACAGCCGCAGGTCTCTGATCTCCTTTGGCGCTGCATAGGCAGTTGGCAGGTAGTTCAGACGTGCCAGCTGTGCCAGTACGTTGGCGTCGATGCGATCTGTTTTTACCGCGGCAGCAGAGATCGCCTTGAGCTCTTTGGGGCTTGCTAATTCGACGCGCACCACATGCTTTGCCAACAGGTCATACATGAATGGCCAGTTACGAGTGGCTTCGAGAACAGCAAATGTGTCCTTTGGAACATATTCCTCTAGGTATTGGATTGCTTCGTCGTTCAAGATTTGGCGCTCATCGATTACTTCACCTGTTTTGTCAATCAACACTGCGTATGTTTTTGTCCGATGAAGATCGATTCCAAGGTAAAATGAATACATATCGTTCCTCCTTTTTTAGACTGAGTTTGTGGTTATTCCCAGTCTAGCAGAGAAGGAGGAACGCTTTCATGCTATCACTCGGTAGTTGAATCCAGGATATTCTACCCAACGTCTAGGAAGTAGAAAATCAGGTAGTATGGTATCCCATTCGGATGAAGTCAACAGGTTCGCATACGTACCGAAAGATTGGACGGATGAGTTAAGTAGCCAGCACAGGCAAAAGCAAGAGAGGATACAACAAAGTGCGAACTACAATGGCAAAATTGAGAATCGGCCTACTGAACAAGAAACGAGGAAACTTTGCAATTCAAGAAAAGCTCATCGGTGCCGACAACGTCGTCGACGAGACAGATGCCGAGGTGGAACATCACGAACAAGCGTTAACTGAAGCCGGCTATAGCGTCTACCAGATTCATTGGGGACCCAATTTCATCAACGATCTACAGGCTTTACAAGTTGACCTTGTCTTTAACGTTTCCAGCCTGGTAGAAGC
>SOIH01000022.1 GCA_004376895.1 Anaerolineales bacterium
GAACTTCTAATCCGACGGTTCCGCGTTCGAATCGCGGCGGGGGCGCCTTCTTCTTGTAAAAATTACACATAAAACCGCCCATTTCCGGACTTGTCTATTAGGCAGGTTTGCATTTTCTGGTGCAGATTGGTGCAGTTTATCATCGAGAATTTCATTGCTAGGCAGTTCTACTTTGAGCGGAGTAACCAGCTCGTCCATGATTTTGGGCGTACCTGTTTCGTCAATGGGAACGCTTTGCAGGGGTGGACAGTCGAAGGGTGGGTAGCGTGTAATCGGCTCCTCTTCAGTGAGCCAACGCCTATCGTTAATCCCGATGAATAGATCAATTGTTTCCTTGCTCAGTTATATCCCCGAGTAAGGATTTCCAATAAACTAGGATGTCTTTAAATATATTCTGTCCAATGTCGAGGAAGTAGAAGATCAGGCAGTATGGTATCCCATTCGGATGAAGTCAACAGGCTCGCAAACGTACCGAAAGATTGGATGGATGAGTTAAGTAGCCAGCACAACCGGGAAAAACCTGTGTACGAGGGATCATGAGCTCAATGGAAAGAGCGCCTAACTTCGAATCCAATATGATCCGAGCATTCCCCACTAAGGTTCCAAACCCCTATCACTCTCGCAGCTCATGAAATGACACTATCAAACCCCGAAATATGGGGATTGAAGATATATCTTTGACAATTCCTGTAAATAAATAACAACCTCATGGTCGCCGAGGGACGCCCACGTCCCGTACAAACCCCCTGTAATTTCATACAATCAAACTAAGAAATGCGTTCCGATACGCGGGTTGCCCCGCTGATCTCAGGAGGATCCATGCTTCCAGAACCCACGGTTACATGCCCCAACGGCCATATCAGCTGCACCCTGGAGCAGGGCGCTGCTCAAGGGATGCGGCCGATGCCGCATGTGTGGAGAAACGCTCGAGAGAGCTGATCTCAGATATATCGAGTACGGGTTCTTTTTCATGATGCCACACACAAAAAGTGATTTAGCTGCTGTTCATTACCCGATTTGCTATTGGCCCATTTTCTGGGGTCGAATCCAGGCCAAACACATAATTCCCCTGGTCTTAGTTCTCGATCAAAAAGGCACATTTTCTTGAAAAAGAAGGTTCTGGGATTGATACACAGCACGAAAATAAAACAAATGGATAACTAACGTTTCTCCAGAAGATTTAATGAAAGAATAGTGGCATACAAGCTTGGCTTTCAAACACAGGAGGTTCACATGGAAAAGATCATTGGAAACGAGAAAGCAGCTCAGGAGGGAAACAATAGCAGTTATCATGGTGTTCAACTGGCAAATTCCTCATCGCTCTTTCGCAACCTTCCAAATTCTGAATCTCCTATTGATATAGTGGGAACCTCACATGGCCGCACCCACAGCGTTCTCCGGATCTTGTTTTGGCTGGCAAATCTGGAGTATCTCACCGCTGATAATTTCTGTGCGCTAGAGAGGGAGGACCGGCTGTCGATCATTGATGATCTAGAACATCTGGAAAGTGAAAAACATATACAAAAACTGGCACTTCTCAGTGGGGATGAGAAGGATCAGGTCTGTGTTTATTATCTTGGTACGAAAGGTGCTCAGGAGGCTTCCAAGCTCATCAGTCAAAAAGTGCAGAAACCTCCGAAAAATGAGCGTAATTCTATCAACCTGTACCACGATATTGACGTAAGTGAGGCAATGGTTGGTTTGATTGTAGACCTGGGAATAGGTCGATTAGACACCCTCTTAGTTGGTAGAAGACTCAGGAAGAGAATAGGGTTCGTTTCTCGTCGGGATGGCTACTATCCAGACGCGTATATTGGATTTTACATCGATGAGGAAAATCGGATTATTCGTCATCTTTTTCTTGAGGTTGATCGCGGCAGCGAGTTTCCTAATCAACTGAGATCTAAATTTCGTAGACTTGATAAGTACTATCGCGAGCGCCATCGGTTAGTGTTCAACTCAAACCGCTTGTTGGTCTGTGTAACTGTCCCAGATAGGAAGCGGCTTGAGAAGATGTGTGAGGTGGTCCGCGAGGTCAATTGCTGCGTGAGGATTTTTGTAGGTCTTCACCAAGAGATTGGCGATAGCCGATCATCGAATGGGGGGTGGATAGATGCTTTAACTGAAGAAAGTAAAAATTTGTTGGAGAAGGTAGCAGATCAGGAAAGGAGTCAATGATGAATAATTCGAACGGGAGTCATAGAAACCCATTTGACAATGGAATAAGGATGATTGTGATCTTAGTCATTGGATTTGAGGTGATCTTTATAATCGCGAAAATGCTCGGGTTTGAGATGGCAATTTTCCCGATTATGGGCTTGCTGATTATCGCAGTACCTGGTGGAGTATATTTGCTTGGTCAGTTGGCGACTAAGTTTGTCATAGCTGGCATCGTAAACTTTCGTAACCGTGACTCAACTGGAATTGTGCTCGGTGAAACCAGTGGTTGGCCATCGGTGTCAATCTTCCTTGAGGAGGACGAAAGGGAAGGACATATGGCTATTCTTGGTCGAACGGGAAGCGGGAAATCTACTCATATGAAGGCTATGATAGATCAGGATATCGTGAACTCCAAACCTCTTGTCCTTATCGATCCCCACACATCGGTCGCGCATCATACTGTAGATAGATGTGTTCTCCTTAACCGCATCCCTGTATTGCTTGAGCCTGATACAGAGTTCATGAACACCTTGAATCTCCTAGAAACGGGTCCAAGCTACGGTCCAAGTGATGCGGCGAAGACGGTTATGGAGGGTATTGTTCAGGCATATCTGGCGTATGAGCATGAGATACCCACAAAGATCAAGCATCTACTTGAGACAGCAGTTTACCTGCTATCCGCGGTTGATGATGGATATACACTTCTTGAGCTTCGGCGGTGGATGATTCAACCTCAATTCAGAAATGATGTAGCGGTAAAGGTAGCAGAGAAATCGGAGTCAAGTCGCTGGCTCGAAGCGAGCCATGCTCTTGGAAATTTAGAGTGGTACAACAGTCTTACCGCCTTCCAAAAGCATGATCAAATGCAATCTTCATGGACAAGGGTTGCTGCCTTCCTGGATCATCCAGATATTCGCAAGATGCTAGGCTGCTCCAAGAGTACTTTCGATTTTGAACAGGTAAGAAATGGGAGACCGCTTGTTGTGAGCATCAGTGATCGAACAGTTCACCGCGATTCAAAAGTAGTTAATGCCGTAATCTTAACCTGGATAACACAGAAATTGCTAGAAGGTTCGATGGATATCTGGAGTGCTCGTCCAATTAGTCTTTTTGTGGATGAACTTGCTGAGATCTCACCTGAATCATTTGAGCGCGTGCTGCTGCATGGAAGAAAATGTGGGGTACACCTTACGTGCATCGTGCAGGCACAGACGATGCTCGATCACAGGTTATTTCGAACGGTGATGGCAAATATGTCCAACTTAGTCATTTTTGCCTCGAGTGGTCCAGGTGTTGAAGCCCTTAGTCGAGAGATTATCCGACCACTTGATGCCGAGAGTAAGGAGGGTGCTGTGAATAGTTACATGGAGTTGAATAGACAAATCCATGCAATGGCGTCAAGAATCCGTGATTTAAGGAAGCATGAATTCCTCAATTGGAACGCACATCGTCCAGGCCCTCCATTACACTGCAAGACTCCTGAAGTCCGCTGGAATCCTTTCGAGGTAGTTAAAATGAGTCGCGCACATGCACTGCGTCAAGTTGGGAGACCCGTTCGAGATATTGAAGAAGAGATACGGGAAAGAACAGAGGACCTGGACGCGCGATATGGCAGGTTACATTCTTTTGGTGGGCCTGAACGATCAGACTTCCTTGCGCCCTGGTAGGATAAAGGGCAGGTAGGACCTTCGGGTTACGCCGGGGTGCGCGGCATTAAATTCCACACAAAATGATATAAAAAAATAGTACCTTACATACACCTTTCAATCATCCCACAAAGGTTGGCTAACATGGTTTAATACAAGCGTACCTTAACACGGGCGACCTCCGCCCGTAATCCCTCCGCCCTGGTCGCCGAAAGGCGACCTTGTGCGTTATTTGTTTAGCAATCCTCAAAATCTTCATACATTCCTGGTCCTCTCTTCATCACTTCTTCATTTCTACCCGATATCCTTCGTCTATGAAAGTGCAGACTATCCGTCTGCACAATAAACTGCGGAGGTAAAGCAAATGAGTTACAAGAAAGTACTTCTAGTTCTCGGCTTGGCAGCGGTCATCGCTGGTGCAGCGGTCACGGTAAACGTAGGTTTCGCACAGGCCGAGGATCCACCGACGTATCCGGCAAATCAAACTTTCATGTCTCAACGCTCCATGCGCTGGATGTCGGAAGGGGCAGAAGGCTGGATGGCAGATGAGCTTGGAGAGGTCATGCATGACGCAATGATCGCGGCATTCGCTGATGCTCTCGGGCTTAGCACAGCAGATCTTGAGGCGATGCTTGAATCCGGCGAGCATATGATAGATATCGCCCTCGCTCAAGAGTTCACATCGGAAGATGTGTGGAAGATCATGGAAACGGTGCGAGAAGACGCTCGTGCGGCAGTTCTGGACAGCGGAATCGAACTTCCCGAGTGGCGCGAAACAATGCCGAACAACGTGCCGTTCGGCGGCAATGAAGAATGTGAGCTGGATGCAGGTTCCGCTCGTATGGGCGGTCGGGGCGGCAGTTTAACAGAAGGTCGCTTCGCCGATAGATAGGTAATTCTGTATCAGGGAAGCCTCCCGTGATACAAATCGGGAGGCTTCTCGCGTTTTCTCCTCTGCCTCAGGCCGGTGGGTGAACGTACTGTGAAAGGCACTATAATCTAGGTATGTCTCAAAGAATATTGATCGTCGAAGATGAAATTGAACTTGTAAAAGTTATCCGCGATTATCTGGAGAAGGCTGGATTCCGTGTTGATTCCGTGGTTAACGGATCAGCTGCAGTTTCTGCATTCCAGCATAATCCGCCAGACCTGGTCTTGTTGGATCTCAACCTCCCGGGCATGGATGGTCTGGATGTGGCGCGTGAGATACGACGCATAAACGATGTTCCCATCATCATGGTCACAGCCCGGGTTGAGGAGACGGATAGATTGATCGGCCTGGAGCTGGGCGCCGATGACTACATCACCAAGCCCTTCAGTCCGAGGGAGGTTGTGGCAAGGGTGCGTGCTGTTCTACGCAGAACACAAAAGCCGGTCACAATGCCGGAGATCATCGAAAGCGGAGATATTGTGATCGACCTTCTACGCCACACTCTGAACGTCGCCGGTCAATCGATCGATCTCACCCCCACAGAGTTCGATCTCCTTGTCGTAATGGCTTCGCAACCCGGTCGAGCCTTCAGTCGTATGCAACTCCTCGAGTCAACGCAGGGTGAAACCTATGAGGGCTACGAGCGAACGGTTGATGCGCACATCAAGAATTTGAGAGCGAAGATCGAAGTTGATCCGAAGAAGCCCCAATTCATTGAAACTGTATTCGGTGTAGGTTATCGCTTCCGTGATGAGTGATCCAAAGCGACAGAGGGGTCTAAGTCTCGCCTGGAAACTGCTCTTTTCTTTCCTGACGGTCGCGTTTGTTAGTATTGGAACAGTTGCCATCATCTCAAGCCAAACAACAGCACGGGAAGTGCGCGGGTTTGTTCTCCATGGCGAACAGTCAACGTACGCCGTCCTGTTGAAAGAACTCGAAGCCTATTATCAGGATCATGGGGGCTGGGAAGGCGTGCAAGCCATCTTGCCGGGGTCAGGGCAGAGAGGCCAATCCGGTCAGGGCCAGGGGGCTGAGGGGGGGCGCAATACCCTGCTCGCGGATGAGTCTGGAGAGATCATCATCGGTGCACCCGACAGGCAGGGTAGTAAGTTGTCACTTGTGGAGCGGTCAAGTGCATTCCCTATTGAAGTGGGCAACGAGGTTGTTGGTTATCTGGCGCCGGTCGGATTAGGGTTTTCCAACCCGGAAACCCAGTTATTCCAAGATCTTCAACGCGCCTTCTGGGTCGCATCTCTAATCGCCAGCGCCGTTGCATTGCTCCTCGGCGTGTTGTTTGTTAAAGGCTTGCTTCGTCCTGTGAATGAACTAACCGACGCCGCGCGGGCTCTGGCGGGTGGTGAACTAAGTCGGCGGGTTGAAATCCGCACCAATGATGAAGTGGGCGAACTCTCGATGGCTTTCAACCAGATGGCCGAGAACCTGGAACTCTCTGAGGATCGCCGGAGAGAAATGACTGCAGACATCGCCCACGAACTGCGCAATCCTCTCGCGGTTATTAAGGCACGCTTAGAAGCGATCATTGATGGTGTTCACCCTCTAGAGGTTGAGAGCATCGAGCCCATTTTGGAGCAAAGCGAGCTACTAAATCGCCTCGTCGAAGACCTTCGCACGCTAGCCCTAGCAGACGCTGGACAGCTTTCACTAGAGCGTTCGCGAACGGATCTAGGGCTCCTTGTCCAGAAAGTAGTAGAAACGTATCGCCCTGAAGCACAAACAATCGGGATTTCACTGATCGCCGATATCCCATCGGAACCATCGATTTATGGAATGGTAGATACCGCCCGGGTCGAACAGATCCTGGGGAATCTGATCATGAACGCCCTCCGCTACACGCCCGAAGGGGGTGATGTGACCCTCCGGCTGAGGTACGACTCCCAAAGGTCGAAGGTCGTCTTGGAAGTGATCGATAGCGGGGAGGGGATTCCGGCGCCGGATCTCGAGCGAGTCTTTGAACGCCTATACCGCGTCGATCCCTCGCGCTCACGTCAGGCTGGAGGGTCTGGTCTCGGACTGGCTATCACCCGCAAGCTGGTGGAAGCGCATGATGGCTTGATACACGCTGAAAACCGATCTGATGGCGGCGCTATCTTCAGAATTGAGCTACCGGGATGATTTATAGTGGGTTGTTTATTAACTTCCGGACGCTGTGTTCTTGCCGCGTCTCTAGGTTAAGTCTATAATTCATCGAGAAAGATCCTGAGCACCCAGGATACAGATAAGTTACAACTTTCGCATTGAGCCGTTACAGGCTCTCACTATTTCTTGGAGAGGACATCATGGCTGACCTAACAACCACCTACATGGGATTGAAGCTTAAGAACCCGATTGTTCCTTCGGCTTCGCCGTTATCCCGCGAGATCGACGATATTAAAGCCCTGGAGGACGCTGGCGCTTCCGCCGTCGTCTTGTACTCACTCTTCGAGGAGCAGATTGCGATCGAGACGGGCGAACTTTCTCATCTGCTCTCAGATGGCTCGTTGAGCCTTGCTGATGCAAGCACCTATTTCCCGCTTAAGCAGGATTACCCGCGCGATCCAGACAGCTATGTTGAGCATGTGCGGAAAGCTAAAGAGGCGGTTGATATCCCCATCATCGCCAGTATGAACGGCACGAGTAAGGGTGGATGGCTGGATTACACGCAGAAAATTGAGCAGGCGGGGGCGGATGGATTGGTGCTAAATATCTACTTCATCCCCACAACCGATACGCTTTTCGGGCTCGACATTGAGACGCTCTATCTGGATATTCTCCGCGCGGTGAAAGAGCAGGTCAGCATCCCGGTTGCAGTCAAGTTGAGCCCGTTCTTCAGTGCCTTACCGAATTTTACCTCCCGGCTAGCCGATGAAGGGGCAGACGCGCTGGTGCTATTCAACCGTTTTTATCAGCCGGATATCGATGTCGATAAGAAAGATATCAAACCGCATCTTAGCCTTAGTCGGCCGGAGGACATCCTTCTCCCGCTGCGTTGGATCGCAATTCTCTATAATCAGGTTGATTGCTCGCTGGCGTTGACAAGCGGTGTGCACAGCGGCAAGGGTGTGATGAAGGCAATCCTGGCCGGAGCAGATATTGCCAATGTCTGTTCGGTTCTCTTGAAAGAGGGAGGTATCGAGCCTCTAAAGAGGATCATCGCTGATTTTGAAGCGCTGGTGGAGGTGTTTGGGGAAGACTCGCTAGAGAATTTGCGGGGGTCGCTCAGTCTTGAGAACCACGTTGAGCCGGCAGCTTTCGAGCGCTCAAGTTACATCAAGCTTCTGCAGGGATTCGGGCGTATCTAACGCCGAAATTGCAAGCTGCAAAAATAACCAGTTTCTTTGTTTGGAATTACCTCTTTCAGGAGTGAAATGGAGTAGTTCCAGTTTTAGAGACGAGAGGAACAGCTCCGAATCATAGATGTTCGGAGTCGTCCTTTTTATTCAGGATGTATCGCCGGCCAGGATGCGCGCTCTCTGCCAGGGTGGCAGGTCTTCTTTTTCGACGAGCACCTCTCGCAGTTCGAAGATTTGATCCCGAAGGGCTGCCGCTTTTTCAAACTCAAGTGCTTCCGCAGCATAATGCATCTGCTTTTCGAATTCATTAATGAGCCGCACGAGTTCATCTTTTGGAAGTGTCTCAGGAGTCACCGACCTGTATTCTCCGGCTTGTTCGGCGACCGCTCTTGATGTGATTTGATCGGTCAGATCGCGTATTTCTTTGATGATGCTCATGGGCTCTATGCCGTGTTCTTCGTTATAGGCAGTCTGTTTCTTTCGCCGTCGTTCGGTCTCGTCGATCGCAAAGCGCATCGAATTGGTAATCTTGTCGGCATACATGATGACGCGACCGTTGATATGTCGGGCGGCACGGCCGATCGTTTGTATGAGGGAAGTGCCAGATCGCAAGAAGCCTTCCTTATCGGCGTCGAGGATGGCGACCAGCGAAACCTCTGGAAGATCCAAGCCCTCCCGTAGAAGATTGATCCCCACGACAACATCAAAAACCCCCAGGCGTAAGTCACGCAAGATCGCCACGCGCTCGATGGTGTCGACCTCTGAATGAAGATAGTGGACCTTGATGTCAAGTTCGAGGATGTAATCGGAGAGGTCCTCCGCCATTCGTTTTGTCAATGTTGTAACCAGTACTCGCTCGCCAATTTCAACCCGGCGGCGTATCTCGCCCACAAGGTTGTCAACCTGACCCTCTACGGGGCGTATTTCGACTTCGGGATCGACCAACCCCGTTGGGCGGATGATCTGCTCTACAACTTGTGTAGCCTTCTCGAGTTCATAGGGACCGGGTGTGGCGGATGTGTAAATAACCTGACCAATTCGGGTCTCGAATTCGTCGAAGGAGAGCGGTCTATTATCCAGGGCTGACGGCAGTCGAAAACCGAAATCTACCAGGGTCCCCTTGCGGGAGAGATCTCCGGCGTACATCCCCCGCACCTGAGGGATGGTCATATGTCCTTCGTCGATAATTAGGAGAAAATCCGGGGGGAAGTAATCGATAAGCGTCCACGGCGCCGATCCCGCCGAGCGTTGGTCGAGATGGCGGGAGTAGTTTTCGATGCCGGAGCAATATCCCACCTCTCTTAACATCTCGAGATCGTAGAAAGTGCGCTGTTCGAGACGCTGGGCTTCGAGAAGTTTCTCCTGCGATTTTAAATCAGCCAATCGATCTTGTAGCTCAATCTCGATGTCTTTAATTGCAGCCTCTAACTTCTCGCTTTCTGTGATGAAATGCTTTGCGGGAAAGACGCTGGCTATGGTGAGATCGCGCAGGAGTTCGCCAGTGAGCGGGTTAAAGCGGGTGATGCGCTCTAGTTCGTCTCCAAAAAAGCTCAGCCGCAAGCCCAGCTCCTCATAAGCTGGGAGGATCTCAAGGGTATCGCCGCGCACCCGGAACACTCCGGGCTTCAATTCCATATCGTTGCGTTCGTAATGGCTTTCAACAAGCTGGCGCAAGAGCGCTTCGCGACGATATAGAGATCCCACCTCAAAATTAATGACAATCTGACCGTATGCTTCCGGGTTCCCAATCCCGTAGATACAGGAAACGGAAGCTACGACGATGACGTCTCGGCGCGAGATAACAGAGGCAGTTGTGCTGAGCCTGAGGCGGTCGATCTCCTCGTTGATATGCGTCTCTTTTTCGATATAAAGGTCATGCTTGGGTACATACGCCTCGGGTTGGTAGTAGTCGTAATAGGAGACGAAGTATTCGACGGCATTCTCCGGAAAGAACGATCTAAACTCCGCGTACAGCTGGGCGGCTAAGGTTTTATTATGGGCTAAGACGAGAGTGGGACGCTGTGTTCTGGCGATGACGTTGGCAATCGCGAAGGTTTTCCCCGTGCCTGTCGCGCCGAGAAGCACCTGATGCTTGTCGGCGCGCTCCAAACCTTGCAGGAGTTGTTCGATCGCCTCCGGCTGATCCCCGGTCGGCTGATAGGGTGCATGCAATCGAAATTCATTCATCGGCGGGCTCATCGGAAGCGAACAAATGTGCGGGTTATTATATCATGCGAGCGAGGCTTGTTCTCTGGGTATAGAGGCTCAATAAGCCTGGTAGGAGGTTATTTGGAGGTGATGTAAATTGGGTTGCTGAAGATCCAACTACGTAGCTTCCCCTTGTATCGTAAGTAAGCTTCAGCGCGGTACACCCCCGGCTGGTTGACAGTGTGCACTGCGGTTTCCTGGTAGTCCCATCGGTGGATTTCCTCACCATCACGCAATAGGCGGATCTCCGCCCGCTTAGGGACGCTGATCTTCAGGGTGACACCAAAACGGATCCCGGTTGTGTCGCCCATTTCAACCTCGCCTTTTTCGCCTTGGGCAGTAAAACGAAAACCACGCGTTGAGGAGGGGAGGTCGTATCCTATGAAGCAATTACCTTCTCGAATGGCGTGAAACAACCGTCTACGGTCGATCTCGAAATCCCCTGTTAGGGGCTCCCGCAGGAGAACGTGCGTGTTGACTGTTCTGAAGAGGAATTCATAGGGGAAGATTGTACGCTTGAGCGGGCCTAACCTCACGGGAGTGGAGTGGGCATCTGTTCCCCCAATGGCGACGATCTTCTTGCCAGAAGCGAGCAGGCGATCCCAGCGTTCGAGAACACTGGGGAAAGGTCCGGAGGCGATCAACGTAGGATTGTACGCATACCAGATCGAGCGAGGCAGCGAAGTCAAGAGCGATTTGAATTCGCTCATAACGTTCCATAATTCCAATCCAGTGAAGCCTTCCACTTCCCAATCAACCCAAGAGAGATCATCTTCATTAAATGCAGGCGCGGCGGGGTCCGTTGGGTGGGCGATAAAAGATAGACCGCCCTCCTGTGTGACAGCGTCTACCAATCCCTGTGGATCATAGGCGTGCGGACTGAGTTCGCAGAGTGTTTCGTAGACCAATAAGTGGTTCTTTTGAGGTTCTCGTGCTTGGTCGTGGATCTCCTCTCCCGTCAAGAGGAGAACCCGCTGGCGGTCAAGGTAGCGGTATCCATCCATCCCATCAACCCAGACATTGTGGTCCGTGACGATAACGAAATCGAGTCCAGCCTTGATAGCCGCTAGGGCGATGTCCTCATGGCTGCCATGTCCGTCAGAATAGTTCGTATGTGTATGCAAGTTGCCAACGTATTCGTATGCCACAACTGTCCCTAGATTCGACTTATCTTTTGGAGAACGATATTTACTTTTCTCTGCCGTTTTCCCGGTTGCGTCCTGCGTCGCTGGGAGTGATCAACTGCGCGCCGACTTGGGCACAAACTCCGATGAGCTGTTGGCGTTGTGCAGGAGAGAGCGGAGCGAGGTGCGTTACAACAAGCTCGACCTGTTCACGAAGCAGGTGATCAAGGAGCGTGCGCCATCTGCTTCCCGCAGGTTTTTCATCGATTAAAACACTGAGTTTATCTGGATCGTAAGGACCGATGAGGTCCTCCAATTCTCGTTTAAAATCATTATCGAAGTGAAGCCATCGAAAAAACGGTCCCGTTTCAGAGACTTCAAGGGGGTGACGGTCGATGATATAGACAATGATCGGTTTTAGATTAGACAATGTTCGTTCCGAATATCATAATTATTTCTGATTTGGATCAAAGCTTAGCACAAGGACGCTGTTGAAGCAACGATTCATCAAAGCCCCCGGGAAATAGCACCCCCCGCATATTTGTTCTTGACCTACATCGACATGGAAGCCGATTAGATCGAATACAGCGATCTGCGGTGGAGAGTATAATCAGCAAATTCGAGGCGACGCAATGAAATCCAGAGCCTTATCAATATCTCTTATGCTGCTGCTCTTTTTACTGAGCAGCGCGTGTCAATTCACGGACCAAACTTTAGATGATGAGCGGTTTGCATCCCAACAAACCCCTGACCGTCCCTTCAGACCGCTTCAAGTTACCCTGAGTGCCCCTCAAGATAGCAAATCATCAGGCTCCGTAGAGCGTACGGGCGAAGAGGCGCCGTTTATCGAGAAACCTACGCTAACGGAGGATCTTGATACCGCAATTTCTTCAACCACGGATGCCCTGCTCTCGGCGATCAATGTCCGCAGAGCGCTGGAGGGCTGGCCGCCTCTTGTCCGTCAGGCTGCACTTACTGAAATTGCGAACAATAGAGCCATCGACATGTCGGTACATGCATATCTTAGCCATGAAGATCCTAAAACGGCGGAGATTCTCGTTGAGAATATGCTCATCGAGATGGGGTATCAAGGTCAGGTGGCGGAACTGGTCTATGCTGCAAACGAACCGCTTGATCGTCTGGGTGAGATCGCGATCGATGAGTGGTTTGATGATCCCGACACACGCTCTGTGCTTCTCAGTCCCGGTTTCCGTTACATTGGGATTGGGATGATGGGCGACGGAACGACGTGGAAGATCGTGCAAGTCCTGGCGGAATACGGACCTTAATGGAGAATTCAGGGTGAAGAATCGCGAGATAGCGGAAATCTTCGAAACGATCGCCGACCTGCTCGAGATCAAAGGAGAGACTATCTACCGTGTTGTCGCTTATCGGCGGGCAGGGGAAGTCCTGCGTTCGCTTGGCCGTGACGTCAATAATGTCTGGGAGGAGGGCAGTCTGGAGTCCATCCCCGGCGTGGGGAAGGCAATTGCAGCGAAGATCGACGAACTCCTCCGCACCGATCACCTCGAATTCTACGAGAAACTAACCGCGGAAGTCCCACCGGGATTGGCGGATGTGCTCAAGGTAGGGGGTGTGGGCCCGAAGACAGCCGCTCGTTTCTGGAGGGAGCTGGGTATCACCGCAATTGACGAGTTAGAGCAAGCTGCCAAAAAAGGGAAGCTTCGCCAACTCAGCGGCATCGGTGAACGCTCTGAAGCACGCATCCTGGAGAATATCATTGCCCTGAAACGGCAGCATACGGGGCGAGTCTTGCTTGGTGAGGCGTGGACTACTGCTCAAGAGCTCCTATCCCGATTACGAGAAATAGAAGGCGTTCAGCGCGCAGAGGCGGCGGGGAGCCTTCGCCGAATGCGGGAGACCGTCGGTGATCTGGATCTGTTGGTCGGCGCGGAGGATATCCCGCTTGTCATCCAGGCTTTTATCGCTTTCCCTGAAGTTGACCGTGTGTTGGGGCAAGGGGGGACTAAAGCCAGCGTGGAATTGATCGATGGCTTCCGAGTTCAACTTTGGGCTCATCAACCAGAGCGCTTTGGGAGCGCGCTGCAGTATGCGACCGGTTCCCAGGGGCACAATGTGCGCTTACGTGAGGCTGCCCAAAAAGCGGGGTTATCGCTCTCTGAACACGGCTACCAAGATCAAGAAGGCGGCAAGATCTTCTGCCCGGATGAGGAGGAAGTTTATACTGTTCTGGGGTTGCCATGGATTCCGCCCACGCTACGTGAGGATCGCGGTGAGATAAAAGCAGCGAAGGAGGGTGAACTGCCACAGCTGGTAGAGCTAGAAGACTTAAAGGGAGAGCTCCATACTCATTCCGTTTGGAGCGATGGGAAGTCGAGCATTGTGGAGATGGCAGAAGCCGCTATCGAGCTGGGGATGGAGTATCTTGTGATCTCGGATCATTCCCGCAGTCTCGGAATCGCTGGCGGACTCTCGATCGAGGATTTGCGTGCGCAGCGGGCAGAAATCAAGCGTGTGCAGAAAAAAATTGGGAAGAATCTTACTTTAATCCAAGGTAGTGAGGTGGAAATACTTGCGAACGGGGAACTGGATTATCCAGATGAGATCCTGCAGGAATTAGATATCGTGATTGCCTCGTTGCATACATCTTTGCGCCAACCGCGCGAGCAAGTAACGGAGCGCTTGCTGAGATCTATCAAGAATCCACACGTCGACATCATTGCCCATCTTACCGGTCGCCTTATTGGGAAGCGCGACCCTGCTGATTTGGATATTGAGGCCATTCTTCGAGCAGCAGCCAAGCACGATGTAGTGCTGGAGATCAACTCCAATCCCGAACGGTTGGATCTGAAAGATACACACGCCCGGCAGGCGCTTGAATCAGGCTGCCGGCTGGCGATCAACACCGATGCACACCATCCTGATCATCTCGCCTTCCGCAGATTTGGCGTGGGAACGGCACAACGTGCCTGGGCGGAAGCGCCCTCTATCGTGAACACATGGCCGCTGGAGCGGCTCCAGGCATGGTTAAAATCCCGAGTATAGATCACACCTAACCGCAACCTCTTAGACCTTAAGGGGTTAATCTCTTTAGAGCAATAATCGTTGGATATATAGACCAAGGAGAGGAACTGATGTCGAAGATTGCCATAGTTACAGATAGCACAGCTTATATTCCCCAAAAACTCGTCGATCAATATGACATAAAAGTCGCCGCATCCTATTCAATATGGGATGGCGGCAAGGAAATGTATCGCGACGGAACGGAGATGTCCCCTTCTGAGTTCTATGCTCGTTTGAAGGAGAGCGCGGATATTCCATCAACATCTCAAGCTACTGCTGCCGATTTCGAAGAGATTTTTAAGCCGCTGGTTGCTGAGGGTAGACCCATCCTCGCCATTCACGTATCTCCGAAGCTCTCAGGGACTTTGCAGTCCGCAACTTTAGCGAAGGAGAACTTCCCGGGCGCGAAAATTGATCTTGTCGACTCCATGTCAACATCGATGGAATTGGGATTACATGTTTTAGCGGCAGCTCGTGCTGTTGAGGCAGGGAAATCCTTCGAAGAAGTTGTCGAACTCGCTCATAAAGCGAAAAATCACACCGGGATATTCTTTGTTGTAGACACGCTCGAATATCTCCACCGCAACGGCCGCATTGGGGGGGCAAAGAAGTTGCTCGGCACTGCGCTGAGCCTGAAACCGCTTCTCCATGTTGAAGACGGACAAGTGGAGGCTTTTGAGAATGTAAGGACGAAAACGAAAGCAAAAGCCAGGCTGTTAGATATCGTGGGGGAAAAGCTCGAGGGTAAGCAAAACGTGCGCATAGCGAGTCTGCACGCAGCGACCGAAGAAGAAGCGCTTGAATTACTCCGGGAAGCAGAGGAAAGATTTAAACCTGTCGAGTCCATCCTCGCCGAAGTCAGCCCGGCTGTTGGTGCGAACGTCGGCCCCGGGACTGTGGGTTTAGCTTTCAGTACTGACCTTTAAGCTTGGGGGTTTCAAGTCGGCAGTCATAAACACCGATAGCAACCAAGAAATTCCTGAACTGTAATAGAAGGACCTCCCAGAAGGCGAGATCATACTGGGAGGTCCATATGGTTAATCCTTCCAGTTATTGACTCCAGGCAGCCTGCGTTAGGACGAGGGGCTTTTTAGGTCCCGCTGAAGAAGTGGGAGAAATTACCCGATAAGTGTAGAATACCGGGCATGGCACTTCTGGTGCCTGTACGCGCCTGAAGGTTCTCCATGGGGTATGATGCGGCGACCATTAAGATTCAGTATTTCTTCGTATTTATATCTACGTACTCATGTCATTTTGAGCGACCGTAGGGTGCGGAGAATCTCGGCTATGCCTAATATCACTATAGTCGGGCGAGATTCTTCGTCGCGCTGCTCCTCAGAATGACAATGGTGCGAGGGGCTTGAGCAGTTATATTTCTTCATAGTGAATGTAGTGGCGAAAACGGTTGAGGAGATCACTATAATTGACCATTGCAAGAGGAGATTGTCATGGGTGAGGAGAAAGCTGTTGCAAAAGATGGGTTAAGCGCTCCACGCGTTCTGGTCTTAGGGCTGGTGGTTGTGATTATCGTCCTCGGTCTTGCGTTTGTCATCCAAACGTATGCATCCGCGCTTACTCTACCTGTAATTGAAAAGGTAGATGCTCTAGCAACGAGCAAGGATGATTGTGTAGTCTGTCACCGCGAGACGTCGCCGGGCATCGTCCAGCAGTTTGGGACTAGTTCGATGGCAGCTGGCGAAGTGGAGTGCAGAGATTGCCATGAGGTCGAGGCAGATTATCCAGGAGCGGTTGAACATGAGGGTGGTTTTGTATTGAAGGAACCATCGCCGGCGATGTGTGAGCGCTGTCACGAGGATGAAGTCGCTCAATTCAACCAGAGCCGGCATGCTTTACCGGCATATGTCGCTTATCAGGGGACACAAAATCTAAGCGATGACCTGCTTGCCCTGTATGAGGGGGTCCCTGAAGGTGGATACCAACCGGATAAAATGCGGAATGCGCTTCATGCTTTGGAAGGCGAAGCCATCACATATTTTGCTTGTGAACAGTGCCATAACATCGGCAAGCCAAAAGCGGATGGATCTGTCGGAGATTGTACGAAGTGCCATTTACGGCACGAATTCAGCATCGAGCAGGCTCGCAAACCTGAGACCTGCGGCGCATGCCACATCGGTCCTGATCACCCGCAATGGGAGATTTATCAGGAGTCGCCCCACGGCATCGCCTATATGACCGGCGGTGACCGGTGGCATTGGGAAGCGGAATCGGGCACGCTCACCGTCGTAGATTTCCCAGCGCCGACCTGCGCGACCTGTCACTTCAGCGGATTCGGGACAAGCTCGACAACCCACGATGTCGGGGACCGGCTTACGTGGTATCTATTCGCCCCAATAAGCCCGCGAAGACCCGCTTGGCAGGAAAATCTGGAGCGCATGCAGGGCGTCTGCCAGGCATGCCACAATACAACATTCATCGACGAATTCTTCAATGCGGCCGATGCGGCAACGGAAGCAGTGAATGCACGGGTTGTAGAGAGCAATGAGATCGTCCAGCCCTTGAAAGACCAAGACTTACTGACAAAAGAGCCTTTCGACGAACCGTTTGATTTTGTGTATTTCGAGCTCTGGCACCACTGGGGCCGCACTGCGAAATTCGGCGTCTGGATGCAGGGTCCTGATTACGTTCAGTGGCATGGGGCGTATGAGGTTCTTAGCGATCTGGCTGAATTGAACGAGATGGTGGAGGAGAAGCTGGCGACCGAGGGGCAATAAATATGTATTACCTGGCGCGTGTTTTCCCAATTCTAAACCGGGTTAAGCTGCCGTTAACAAGAGACCAATTGATGCTGTTGATGGCCGCGGTTAACCTGTTCTTCCTCGGCCTCGACATCTACCTGGCGCATAGCATCAGCGGAACGATCGTGCTTTATGAGTGGATACCCATCATCTTCGGGCCATTCGCCGGGGCGCTTTTGCTCGTTGCAGGGATTGTGGCACTAAGAAAACGTGATTTGGCGACGGTGATAGCGAATGTGATCTTTCTCACCAGTGTTGCTGTCGGTTTGCTTGGCGCCTATTTTCATGTGGTCCGGGCGGTTCTCCCGACGGGGCCTATTGGGGCGCGCGTTAATATAGATTTGCTCGTGTGGGCACCACCAATCCTTGGTCCGCTCACATTTTCCCTGGTGGGGTTGATCGGAATCAGCGCCGTTTGGTTGGAGGATCCAGCGGATAGCGGCCGGCTGGCCCTGCTTTCCAAGCGCAGGATCCAACTGCCTTACAGCAAGACGCAGGCGTATCTTTTTATAGTTGGACTGGGTACGCTGGCAACGCTAATTAGCAGCGTGCTGGACCATGCGCGCACGAATTTCCATAATCCCTGGCTCTGGGTCCCTATTACTGCCGGCGTCTTTGGAACTGTTGTCGCTGCTGCTCTGGGTAGCATGGATCGACCGAGCCGGGGGGATATCATCGTGTATATTTCGGCGATGGTTCTGCTCCTGATCACCGGCGTTGTCGGTTCGGTGCTGCATATTCAAGAGGACCTCACCGCACAGGGTACGTTCGTCTTGGAACGATTCATCCGCGGCGCTCCCTTCTTGGCGCCGCTTCTTTTTGCAAATATGGGGACCTTAGGCTTGATCGTACTGCTGGACCCACGCGAATCTCCGACGGAAACCAATATATAAAGCAGTCGTAGCTTATGCTTATTTCAGCCCCTTTTCCTTGGGCGATAATACCTGGATAGATATAACCCTGGAAGGACCAGCTCGTCAGCGAACGGAAGGTTGACCGAAACCCAGGCACTAACTGGTAATGCTTTAGGTGGTAAGGCACATTAGGCTCGGATCCCGCGAGCACTTAGATTATTGGCTTAACATCGTTTAGTACTTCATCAGGAGAATTGTAAAAATGGAGCATCGATCTCTGGGAGGATCAGGGGTAAAAGTCTCACTGTTAAGTTTGGGCACGATGCAGTTTGGATGGACGGCAGATGAAAAAACTTCCTTCGCGGTGCTGGATGCAGCCTATGATGCAGGGATCAATGTCATCGATACGGCTGATATCTATTCACGGTGGATCGAGGGGAATCCAGGAGGGGTCGCTGAGAGCATAATCGGAAAATGGTTTCGCAAGAACCCGGAGAAACGAGCGCAAATCATCCTTGCTACGAAGGTCCGAGGACGGATGGGTGAGGGACCGAATGATGAAGGGCTTTCCCGTAAGCATATCTTCTCGGCAGTAGATCACTCCCTTAAGCGATTGGGAACAGACTACATAGATCTGTACCAGGTCCACTGGCCGGATGAAGGTACACCGATCGAGGAGACACTGCGCGCGTTGGATGATCTTGTCCGGGAAGGACGTGTTCTTTACATTGGCTGCTCAAATTACTCAGCGTGGCGTTTAATGGAATCATTGTGGACCTCCGAGCGCTGCAGGCTGACAAGTTTCGTCAGTCTGCAACCACACTACAATTTGGTCCATCGGGCTGAGTTTGAGCGGGAACTCGAAGATGTTTGCTTGAATTTCGGCATCGGCGCAATCCCGTACAGTCCGTTAGCGGGGGGTTTCCTCACAGGCAAGTACGCTAGCAATCAAGCACCTCCGGAAGGCAGTCGCGGGGCGATGAGCGATCGAATTCAAGCCTATTTAAAGGACCCAACCAGCTTATCCACATTGGAGATTGTCAAGCAAATCGCTCTGGAAAGAGAGAAATCACCTTCGCAAATCGCTTTGCGCTGGCTGATTTCACGACCGGCTGTTGTGAGTGCTATTATCGGCCCTCGAGATTTAGAGCAGCTTGAGGATAACCTCGGGTGTCTATCCGTGGAATTAACGGATGAAGATATGGAGCGGTTGGATGAGGGAAGTGCACGGTGATTGTAAATATTGATGGGGCCAAATAATCTGAAGACCACGAGGTTATATTTTCAAAGTGGTCAGGATGGGGGTGCAGTTATGGTAAGTTTATACAGCCCGATGGTATAATGTAAAGTGAGCTTAAAGGAGCAGCTGGGAGACCCAATGAAGCGCTCCATCCGACAATATCTTGACGAACTCCAAAATGAACACAACGCCTCGGTACATACAATTACGGCGTATGGCACCGATCTCGATCAGTTCTATAGCGTTCTCGCCAGCTATCTGGGCATACCGCTAGCTCCTGAAGCGCTTACTCCTTCGGCGATTATCCATTATGTTGATTGGCTTCGGGCACAGGGCTACCGACCGGCGACGGTCTCTCGCAAGCTTGCTGCTGCCAGGTCTTACCTTGAGTTCCTTTCTGGTCAGGGCCTAATGGATGTTAGTCGTTTCCGTGAACTGCTAAAAGGGCCGGCACTAGGAAGAACCCAGCCGCGGACGCTCAGCAAGCAAGAACTGGATCGGTTGCTATTGGCGCCACGAAAGCATATTTCTCCGGGTGCAATCCGAGATGCTGCGATCCTTTCGCTGCTGTACGAAACTGGGCTGCGAGCCACGGATGTGGTTCGCCTTCGAGTTATCGATGTCGATCTTGATAAGGCACGCATTCGAAGACCCCCAGATCGTACCCAATGGTTGGTGATTCCTGAGTCGATCGCACTCCTGCAAAAATACTTAAGTGATGGGCGACCCCACTTCGCCCGCAACGTCGTCGAGAATGTACTTTTTCTAAACCAACGTGGTCAGGGATTAAGTCGGCAAGGATTATGGCTGGTTGTTAAACGTTGGGCGGCTGCAAGCGAGTTGGAAGGATCTCTCTCACCTCACACTTTGCGACACTCACGAGCCAGTCATATGTTAGAAGAAGGTAATTCTCGACGTGAAGTACAAACACTCTTGGGGCTTTCGAGCCCGAACGCTGTTCGTATTCATCGCCGTCGATTTAAAAACGATGACGAGAGGTAGACTATGGAATTTATTAGTGAACGAGATATTGATGATTCTGTGGGCGCAATTCGAAAGGCGACATCATTGGAACCGAAAATTGCCATGATTTTAGGCTCCGGATTGGGCCCACTAGCGGATGCAATAGATGGTGCGGAGGACCTTGAAGTCAACGCAGTCCCTGGCTGGCCTGTTTCAACGGTCGAAGGGCACTCAGGCAAACTCATCTTTGGTCAATTAGAGGGGGTACCTGTTTTCGTTTTGCAGGGTCGTGCTCATTACTATGAAGGTCACTCAATTGAACGTATAGGTTTACCGGTGCGAGTCATGCAGAAACTGGGGGCAGAAATCCTAATCGTTACGAATGCTGCGGGAGCCGTTCACCCTGAGTTCTCACCCGGTGAACTCATGCTCATCTCAGACCATATCAATCTAATTGGCATGGCCGGTCAATCGCCACTGAGAGGTCCGAACTTAGACGCATATGGCCCGCGCTTTCCGGATATGAGCAAGGCTTATGATCCGGAGCTGAAGTCGATCGCCAGATCCGTTGCCGATAAAGGTGACATCCCACTGCAAGAAGGTGTTTACGTCTGCCTTGCTGGACCATCGTTTGAAACCCCGGCGGATTTACGGTTTCTGCGCGGGATCGGAGTTGACGCCGTCGGGATGTCCACCGTTCCCGAAGTTATAATTGCCCGCCATGGAGGGATGCGCGTCCTGGGTATATCTGGTATCAGTAACAAGGCGAACCTCGACGGTTCGACAGTGACGACTCACGAAGAAGTCTTAGCTGCAGGTGAGGTGATCGTCCCGAGATTAACAGCTCTAGTTAGGGGGGTTCTAAAACAGTTATGAGATTGGAAATGCATGGAAGAGGTCTTACTTTTCATCGAGGCTAACCAGAGATGGATTTTCCTTCTTCTGGGTTTACTCGGGTTGGTGTATTTTGGGTCGGTTCTGCGAGCTTATAACACTTTTCGAGCGGCGATCTATGGTTTGGAGCGAGAACGGTCCCTCTCCAAACTACGGCGCTCAGGTGGAATGCTTGCTCTCGCCGTCACGGGTATCATCGTGGTGTTCATCTTGACGACCTTCGCAAGCCCTGCTCTTCCTGCCTCGCTGCGCCCTACGGCAATACCGACGGTTTCTCTGCTTGCAACCCCCATTTTGGGGCAGGGAGAAGAAGGAACCGCATTTTCCACAGCGACGCCAATCGACCCAGAAAGCATTGATGGCACAGGTTGTGCGAATCTTAATGCTCAGATCATCTCTCCGGCAAGCGGCGAAAGAGTCCAGGGCGAGGTGCATTTTTTAGGGACCGCAAATATCCCGGGTTTTGCATTCTACAAGCTTGAATACCACGATTTGAAGCCGTCGAGCACCTGGCTGGCAATATCAGCCAACAATAAACCCGTATGCGAGCAGGGATGCGACGAGACTGTAAAGTTGGGAACCTGGGATACAAGCCTAGTCCGGCCTGGTCAGTATGCAGTTCAGTTGGTCGTTACTGATACGCTCGGGAACGCTCCATTCCCTTGCCAGATCCGGCTGCAAATCGTCCCATAATTACGCAATGAGGGTCAAAGGTTACGATGATTGAGCAAATTAATGTGCGCCAGGCAATTTCAATTGACATCCCCAAGCTAATTTCCATGGACCATGGATATAGCACAGATCATGTCTGGCAGCTCTCATTCCGCAAGCAGCCAAGCGAGATCGGGGCGACCTTCCGGGAAGTACGATTGCCGCGCCCGATGCAGGTCGTCTATCCAAGAAATCCGAAACGTCTGGCGGATGAGTGGACCCATCTGGATGCACTACTCCTGGCGGAGGTAGAAGAGCAGCCTGCTGGATACTTGGCGTTGAGCGATGGCCCTGCCGAAGAGTCTGGGTGGATAACGGATGTAGTCGTAGATTTGCGCTTCAGGAGGCAGGGGATTGCTTCAAGGTTGCTTGCTGCTGCAAAGGAGTGGTGTCGAGCCAACGACAGAAGACTGCTTTTCATGGAAATGCAGACTAAGAACTACCCTGCGGTCTGCCTTGCTCAGAGAACAGGATTTCTTTACGCGGGATATAGTGATCTGTACTACCCGGATCAGGATATTGCGCTTTTTTTCGCTGTGGAAATCGGTTGAGATCCAGCCGTAATCTCTATGTCTGATATGGTTGCACCGTTGCTCATTCTGAACCAAATCCTCACCGCCGGTAACACGATTACAGCATTCTCGCTGCTGCTCTACGCGCTGACCTTCAATATGCGTGAAAAAGTGGCGCGGTCCCTGGCGATATTGTTGGCTTGTGTAACAATCGTTTATTTTGGTGATGTGCTCGTTGCCACAACCAATTTCCCTGCAGAAATTGAGGTGTGGCTTCGTTTACAATGGCTGGGCATTAGTTTTATACCTGCTGCCTATCTGCAACTTTCCGATGCTCTTCTAGCGGCGACGGGAAGACCCTCAAGAGGCCGTCGATCGCGCCTCGTCGGATTGAGCTATCTGCTCAGCGGGCTGACATTGGCAGGGGTCGCGTTCGGCCGGTTGATTGCCGCTGAGGTTGTGATTAGTGAGTCGGTCGTCTATTTGCGCCCCGGACCACTCTTCCCGTTATTCAGTCTTTTCTTGCTCATCAACTTAATTCTGGCGGGTTATAACTTCTGGCGAGCTTACAAACGCTGCCTGACACGCTCCAGCAAACGACGGATGCGCTACCTGTTAGCAGGCTCAATCGGTCCACTGATTGCGGCATACCCCTGGGTGATGCTGGGGGGATCCACATTAATTTCACAAGGCGTTCTTTTCTGGGGCATTTTAATCGTCATCAACACCTTTGTTGCGGTTCAGATGGTGTTAATGTCCTATGCCGTAGCATACTTCGGAGTAGAGATTCCGGATCGCGTCGTAAAGGCGCGGTTGTTTCAATGGATACTTCGCGGACCTTTTGTGGCATCCACAGTGTTGGCTCTCACCGTCATTGTCAATCGGCTGGCAGCGATGTTTGGATATGAAAACAGCCGCGTAGTTCCCTTCACCCTGGTTGCAGCAATCCTCATCCTCCAATATCTGATCACACTTGTCCGCCGTCCGGTCGAACTCTGGTTCTTTTATGGCGAGGATCGAGGTGACGTCGCCCGGCTTCAGTTATTGGAAGAACGTTTACTCACGAGCGGGGATCTTAGACAATTTCTCGAATCCATCCTCAATGCGACCTGCGACCTACTTGGGATCGATTCAGCCTTCGTTGCGATCGTGGGGGTAGATGGGCTGGAAATGGAGGTCGCGGTTGGTTCTGAGGACCCGCTGCGGGGTTCGAAGGATCTTCCCCCGTTGATAGTCACCGATAACCGCCAGGAGTTTGATATTTTAGGGGATGTATTCTCTTGGGATATTTTCTGGTTAATCCCGCTGCGACTCACCAATCCCGCGGAAGTCATCGGTTTCTTAGGTTTACACGCGCGCGGCCCGGTGCCCGATTTCACGCATGAGGAAGAGGAAAATCTGAGCACACTTCTTGAGCGAGCCACGATTGCGTTGACGGAGAGGAAACTGCAGAGAGAGATTTTCGCGATCGTCGACCGGCTGGTGCCGCAAGTCCAGACGATCCAAAGAATACGTGCTGAAGCGCGTTATGCCGGTTCGGACGCGCTCACAGCCCCGGTAGAAGGGATTGGTTCCGAAGAGGATTTAATGGAGTTTGTGCGTGAAGCGCTTGGGCATTATTGGGGCGGGCCTCGGCTTACAAGCAGCCCACTGCTTGGACTACGTGTAGTCAAGCGGGCAATGGATGAGCATGAGGGGAACCCGGTGAACGCATTACGAGCGATCCTTCGCCATGCGATCGACCAAGTACGGCCAGAAGGAGAGCGCCGATTCACGGCTGAGTGGATGCTGTACAATATCCTTGAGATGAAGTTTCTGCAGGGTAGAAAAGTAAGAGATGTCGCCATGAAATTGGCGATGTCTGAGGCGGATCTATACCGTAAACAACGAGTAGCCATCGAGGCGGTAGCTGAAACGATAGCGAACATGGAACGAGGGGTAGTTGCCTCAGAGGAGGTGATTGCCCAGAAGATGGAATAGTTCTTGTTGGATGGTTTATCTTACATTCGGAATTTCGCAGGTCCTATCTGATAAAGCGAATGGATAAAGGTTTTTAGCATGACATTGGAAGATGTTTCAAACGAGGGGAGGGGGCGTGATGGGCCGCCAGTTCTGGATGAGTCGTGGTGGGCGGCGGTCATGGAGGAAGAAGAACATCAGGTCGTACACCCCGAACCAGAAATTGAGGGCGGCTCAGACAGACGAATAATCAATCAAGGTGACCCAGAAGATTGGATCTGGGCCCGCGAACTTTATCAGAAAGATGAAGTCGTTGATCTTCCTGTCGTTGGCTTCAATCGCGGTGGATTACTCGTCGAAGCTCGTAGCTTGCGAGGTTTTGTTCCGGTTTCGCACCTTATGAACGTTCAACCTGATCTTGAAGATGAACTTCGAATAAAGATGCTTGAAGATCAACTTGGCAAACAGATGGGCTTGAAGGTTATCGAGTTTGATCCCGAACGTGGACGACTTGTTCTCTCTCAGCGAGCAGCGCTCGCAGGACCAGGAAGGCGAGTCGAGCTCTTGACATCTTTGAACCCGGGTGATCGAGTGCAGGGAGAAGTCACCAACATAACGCGTTTCGGTGTTTTTGTCGACTTAGGAGGCGTGGAAGGATTGATTCACGTCTCAGAGCTCTCATGGGGGAGGGTAGGGCATCCATCTGATGTCGTTGAGTGCGGCCAGGAAATACAGGTCCAAATCCTCTCCGTTGATCGGGATCAGGATCGAGTGGCGCTAAGCCTGAAAGAGCTTCTGCCGGACCCCTGGGAAAGAGTGGATGAACAGTATTCAATCGGGCAGATTGTGGAAGGTGCTGTGACGAATGTGGTTAAATTCGGTGCCTTCATTGGCATTGAGGAGGGTTTGGAAGGGTTGATTCATGTTTCTGAGTTGGGCGATGGAAGCTTTCTCCACCCTCGCAATGTTGTTCATGAGGGGGAGCAAGTGAGGGTGCGAATTATCCATATCGATGCATCAGGCCGTCGCTTGGGGTTAAGTCTGCGCGGTGTCCCACAGACAACAGCAGAGGAATCTGAACCTGAGATTGAATCATCCGAATCCCTTCCGGCGTTGTAGCCACGGATCATCCTGCGCGTACCGGGTGTGCAGCAGAGCGCGCCCGGTCGTTATTTGACAACCCGTATTGACTGACATGAAAGAAAAAGAACCCAAGAAAAGCTCAAGCAAGAAGGAAGTTCCAGAGAACCGAGCAGCGCCGGAAACACGTCTTTTGCTCGATACACTCATGGATTCGATGGGCGATCTAGTCGCGGTTGCTCTTATAGCAGTTGCGATAATTGTGCTGCTGGGTCTCTTCGGTCTCACTCGTGGCGGTTTGATTGACCCACTTGTTGGGCTTTTACGAAAGGGATTGGGATATGGGGCTTTTCTAGCTCCAATCCTTCTTGGTATTCCCGTCTACTTCTCAATCCGGAAACGTCGTGGTGATTGGGTCCAGGTTCCCTGGCTTCGTGTAGTTTCATTGGAAATCACCCTATTCGCCACACTGGCTTTAATGTCGACTTTCAGTGGGATGGGGCTAGCCGAAGCGGAGGCAGGCTCTGGCGGTGGAATCGTGGGCTGGGGGCTTGCCCGGCTTATGGGCGACATTTTTGGCGGGTTCGGTCGGGTTCTTGTGCTCAGTTTGATCTTTCTCACATCGCTGTTTCTTGGGGTAGGGGCTTTCCTCAAGCGGACGATCGATAATTTTGTTCCTTCTGCGACTGGTAGTCCGCCATTTCTGAAGGAGAGGGGAAACCTCGCTGAAACAGAAGCTCCAAAGGCGCAGCAAGATCCGAAAAAACCAGGGAAAGCCCAGCCTGTTCGAAGGCTCCCGCGGGAATTCCGGAAGAACTTCCAGGTTGGGCAAACCCCGGACGAAAAACCAAGACAACCCTCAAGGCGTGATCCCAGGCTGCCTACGCTGGATATTCTCGTTCATGAGAAAAAAGGCGCTGTTACATCAAGGGAAATTAACCTTGCTGCAGGTCTGATCGAAAAGACCCTGGCAGATTTCGGCTTACCAGCGCGAGTTGTTAATTTTCGTACCGGACCATCGGTGACGCAGTTTGCAGTTGAGCCTGGATATGTCGAACATATGGGCGCGGATGGTGAGGTTCACCGGCAGAAAGTGCGCGTTTCTCAGATATCCACTCTCGCGAATGACCTGGCTCTGGCACTCACCTCACCACGCCTGCGTATCGAGGCCCCGGTTCCTGGGCAGGCGTACGTTGGTATCGAGGTCCCGAATCGCAAGCCATCGATGGTTCGCTTGCGACCGATTTTGGAAACGGAGGCCTTTCAGTCGATCTCGTCACCGTTAACTTTAGGGTTGGGCAGGGACGTAGCTGGAGCAGCTGTCGCGACCGACTTGACGGCGATGCCGCATCTTCTCATCGCCGGGACAACTGGTTCTGGTAAGTCGGTATCTATTGCCTCCATCGCTGTGTGTCTGGCGATGAACAATACGCCGGAGGACATGCGCCTGGTGATGATTGATCCGAAAATGGTTGAATTGATACGTTTTAATGGGCTTCCTCACCTGCTCGGTAAGGTTGAGGCAGAGTTGGAGCGCATTGTGGGAGTGTTACGCTGGTGTACGGTTGAGATGGATCGGCGCTACCGTCTCTTGGAGTCCACCAAAGCGCGCGATATCGAAATGTACAACCGGAAAACTAGACGTCAAAAGGGTGTTGAGCGTCTACCGCGCATCGTTGTCCTGATCGATGAACTGGCGGATTTGATGATGATGGCGCCGGATCAGACGGAGCACACGCTCGTACGACTGGCACAGATGGCGCGGGCGACGGGGATCCATCTCGTCGTTGCAACACAGCGCCCAAGCACAGACATTCTCACCGGTTTGATCAAGGCAAATTTTCCCGCCAGGATTTCCTTCGCCGTTGCCTCCGGAATTGATTCGCGTGTCATCCTCGATACCCACGGCGCTGAGACGCTGCTGGGGAAGGGGGACATGCTCTTCCTCTCCCCGGAAGCGAGCGCTCCAGTTCGACTGCAAGGGGTATTTGTGACCGATGGGGAAATCGAGCGGTTGATGGCTTATTGGCGGGAGGAACTTGGTGATGAATCTCCTGAGGCTGAAGAAGCACCATGGGAAGAGCTGCTTCATCGCCAGGCAGCCCTTGGGGATCATGATGAGATTCTCGAACAAGCTATCGCACTTGTCAAAGAGCGTGACCAAGCCAGCGCGTCACTACTCCAGCGCGGCTTGCGGATTGGTTACCCTCGGGCGGCAAGGTTGATGGACCAATTGGAGGAATTAGGCGTTGTTGGCCGCCCACAAGCGGGTGGGAGAACGCGTGAGGTCTTGATCGGAGCAGATGAAGACCCGTTGACTCCAACTGACCCTGACGAGGAGAAAGAAGACTCGTCTTGACCATAACAATGTCAACGGTTAGCATAAACTACGAGAATTCTGAAGAATGGGAGAGTATAGCGCGTGGATGAATCGGTACAACAAGCAGAGATAACTTTAACTGACGCACTTCGGATCCGCTATCAATATCTTATCGACCCAGTCGGCGCCTTCCTCAATCGATTAGGGATCGCACCGAATACATTAACGATATCAGGTTTAGTAGGAAACTCGATCGGCGCGTATTTCTTGGCGCGTGGTTCCTTCCTGGTTGGCGGATTAATTCTGCTCTCAATGGGAGCAATAGATGCACTCGATGGGACCATGGCGCGCTTGCGGGGTGAGCCGAGTGACTTTGGAGCGTTTGTTGATTCGGTCACCGATCGATATTCAGAATTAGTCATATACGCTGGGTTGCTCTTCTACGCTATGAAGGAATTGAATTTAACCTTAGCGATGCTCGTGTTCGCAGCAACAGCAGGGTCTATCCTGGTTTCTTACGTTCGAGCACGTGCGCAGAGCCTGGGGTATGAGGCGAAGGGGGGCGTGTTAACCCGCTTCGAGAGGTTCGTCGTCCTTGTCCCAAGTTTGATTTTTGGTTACCCATGGATTGGTGTAGCTTTAATCGGAATTCTCGCGAATATCACCGCTCTTCAGCGGATTATCAGCGTCCGCCAGCAAGCGCATAAAGGATAAGACAATGTCATTCGATCAATACGGAATCCATCTTGGATTCCTTTATCTTCGTTACTACGGCATGATTATTATGTTCGGGGTAATTATGGCCACGTACGTCGCACGTTGGATGCTGCGCAAGATGGGAAAAGATCCGGAGATCGTCTGGGACGCACTGACATGGGTGCTGATCTTTGGCATCATCGGCGCGCGTCTTTACCATGTCTTCACACCCTCACGTTATTCCGGAATCACAACTGCAGATTATCTGCAGAACCCGTTAATGATCCTCACGACGTGGGAAGGGGGATTAGCCATGCCCGGAGCGATCATCGGCGGGGTTCTGGGTATCTACATCTTTGCCCGGCGCAATAAGATAGAAATAGGGACGCTTCTCGACGCCGCCGCCCCTGGAATTGCTTTAGCCCAGGCAATTGGCCGCTGGGGAAATTTCATCAATCAGGAGCTTTATGGTCCCCCAACCGATCTTCCCTGGGGAATTTTTATAGACACCCTGAATCGCATTCCAGAATATGCGGCTTTTGAACGGTTCCATCCGCTCTTCCTGTATGAGTCCATATGGAATCTGCTCAGTATGTTCTTTCTTCTGTGGATATGGCGTAGATTCGGCGATCGGCTTAAATCCGGAGATCTCTTCCTGGTGTATTTGATCACATATCCGGTTGGTCGGTTCCTGCTGGAATTTATTCGATTAGATTATGTTCCTCTCTTTGGGATCAATTTCAATCAAGGGTTTATGTTTCTTATTGCGATCGCCAGCGCTTTGGTGATCTTTCTGCGCCATCGCAAGAAGAGTGCGGTGTAGTATTTGAGTTGCGGGAAGGGATTATCGACCGCGACATTCCCAAGAATTTATTAGGGGGCGGTCTAACAATCTTCCTTTCTGGCGATATCGGAGGAAGTGGCTATCGAACATATCTAACCTCCCGCAGGTTCAAAACCTGCGGGAGGTTTAGGCTCAGCCATCAATGCGCAGGCTGCGTCTGCGTTTGGAAGCAGAGCTTCCTACCTCGCTAAAGAGTTGTTGGCCGTTGTTCAGCTGCGCTGATGACCAACGCCGGAGTATTGCGATGTGCGTATCGACATCAAATGAGCTGCCTTTTTTGGACAGCCCCAGTTCTGTTTGGGACGGAAGGATGATTGAAGGTTCATGGAAGATCTTGCTATAATGCGCCGAGTTAAGTGATGAGTAGTATCGAAGCCAATTCCCTTTGTAAAAAATTTGGGACCTTCACGGCAGTGGATGATGTATCGCTCCATGTAAAGCCGGGAGAGATCCTCGCGCTGCTTGGACCGAACGGAGCAGGAAAAACAACGACGATTCGGATGTTGGCCTCGATCCTGAAGCCGACACGCGGCAGCGCTAAAATCGCCGGATACGATATTGAGCATGATCAAGAGGCTGTGCGCAGCGTTGTAGGCTTGCTGACCGAACAACATGGTCTTTATACACGAATGCGCGCGGGCGAATACCTCGATTTCTTTGGCAGTGTCTACGGATTAGATTCTTCCACGATCCAACAAAGGACTCGCACTCTCTTGGGTGAGTATAAGCTGCAAGAATCTGCCGGGCTCCGCCTTGGTCAGTACTCAAAGGGGATGCGACAGAAATTGGCACTCGTACGAGCTTTGCTGCATGAACCGCAGGTCTTGCTTTTAGATGAACCCACTTCAGCGATGGACCCAGAAAGCGCGCACCATGTCCGCAGCAGCATTGTCGAATTGAGGTCAGCCGATCGGGCGATCATCGTATGCACACATAACCTGTTTGAGGCGGAGGATCTCGCAGATCGAATCGCGATCATCCGTAGAGGAAAGATTATAGCCAATGATCCCCCGGTTGAACTCAAGCGGAAAATGGTTGGCGATCCGGTGATGGAACTGCGATTGGCGTGTTCTCTGGACGGAGCGCTCGAGCATCTTCCAGAGGGGATCGTTACAATCACGTCAGGGGATAACTGGGTTCGATACAGCACTTCGCAGGCAGAGGTAGTCAACCCGAAGATCCTGAATTCGTTAGCGAAAGCCGGAATTCCAGTGGTTACGCTCTCCAGGGTTGAGCGGAGCCTGGAGGAAGTTTACCTGCAGGTGGTGGGTGAGGATGATTCACAAGATGGGACGAATGATGACCGCTAAGGCTTCGACCCCTACTACTCTGTTCAATGGTGCATGGATCGTCGCGCGCCGGGAAATCAGAGATCAGTTTCGGGATTGGCGTATTCTGGCGCCGATCCTTCTGCTGACTTTGTTCTTCCCACTATTGATGAACTTCACGGCCAGTCAGGCGGTTGACTTCGTAGGCCGCTACGGTGCGCCGATCATTGGCGAACGCCTGATCCCTTTCCTGTTAATGGTTGTCGGGTTTTTTCCAATTTCGATTTCACTCGTTATTGCTCTTGAGAGCTTCGCGGGGGAGCGCGAAAGACAAACATTAGAACCGCTTCTGGCGACTCCCTTATCCGATGGGCAGCTATACCTGGGGAAGATGGCAGCCTCGCTTGTCCCTCCGCTCGCGGCGGCATACATGGGCATCGCCGTTTATCTGATAGGTTTATTGATTAAAGTGCAGTGGGTCCCTTCAGCTCAGTTGTTGATTCAGATCCTATCACTCACAACAATCCAAGCGATCGTGATGGTCAGCGGCGCGGTCGTGATCTCGTCATTGACCACCTCGGTGCGTGCCGCGAACCTATTGGCTTCCTTTATCATTATTCCAGTCGCTCAGCTGATCATTGGCGAAAGCATGATCATGTTCTGGGGACGCTATCATATTCTGTGGTGGATCGTGCTTGTCTTGGGGCTCATCGCGATTGTCCTGGTGCGAATGGGGCTGCGACTCTTCAATCGCGAGGAGCTTCTTGCCCGCGAGCTTGATGTACTGGATCTGCGAGGGATAGTTAGGCGCTTCCGGTCTTCGTTTCTCTCCGATGCCCGGAACCCCATGGAATGGTATGGCGGGTTGTTCTCGAAGTCATTAAAGCGCATCAGGCTTCCGATACTTATAACTTCTGCCATCCTCTTTATCGGCTTTATTGTGGGTTATAGACAGGCAGAAGCGTTTAGATTGCCAGCTGAGATATTTCAAGTTAGTGCGTTTGATAAAGATTGGCTAGAGATCTTACGCGGATTTGGGATGCTTACACCTAGTGGAGTGGTAAAGATTCTCTGGGCGAACATTCGAGCGCTCATCTTGACGACGATTTTAGGTGTTTTTACTTTCGGCGTCCTGGCGGAAATTCTCCTGATGGCACCCTTGGCGATCATAGGTTACTTTGCGGGATCCTTGACGCAAGCCGGGCAGGGTGCCTTGCAGTACATAACAGCGCTTGTGTTGCCGCATGCGATCCTCGAGGTTCCAGCTGCTATCCTCGCCGGTGCGGCTATCTTGCAACTGGGAATGGCTGCGATCAGCCTTCCTCAGGGGAGTTCGTTAGGAGAGGGCTGGACAACTTCACTTGCCGAATGGGCAAGAATTATGATCGGAATTGTCCTTCCACTCCTTATTGCCGCAGCGTTTCTCGAAGTATTTTTAACCCCGCGAATCGCTGTTTGGCTACTTTCGGGATCATGAACTATGCCTGAATTAATCATCCTGGGTTCCGCGGCAGCGATTCCTAATCTCGAGCACGATAATTCACACATGATGATCCAAACAGGTGATGGTGTCGTGTTGATCGATTGCGGCACCGCTCCTATGCTGCGGCTCGAGCGTTTAGGAATCCCAACGGGGGATATCACGGATCTTATCCTGACACATTTCCATCCAGATCATATTAGCGGCTTGCCTCTACTTCTCATGAGCATGTGGCTTGAGGGACGGCGCAAGGCTTTACGTATATACGGGCTGCATCATTGTTTGAAGAGGGTCGAGGATTTAATGGGCTTTTACCAATGGGGTGATTGGCCGGATTTCTTCCCGGTCGCATTTCATCGCCTTCCGGAGAATGAGCGGGTGGTGGTCCTCGAGCAAGGTGATGTGACGATCTACTCCTCGCCTGTGTGTCATGTAATTCCGACAATTGGCTTACGAGTTGAAGCTAAGTCAACCGGGAAGGTGATCGCATATTCATGCGATACAGAGCCTTGTCAGGCGGTTATTAACCTCGCCCAAGGGGCAGGTTTGCTTATTCATGAGGCTACTGGCGAAAGCGTCGGGCACTCATCAGCTGCTCAGGCAGGGGAAACCGCCCGAGATGCGGGAGTGGATAGCTTATATCTAATTCACTACCCTGTTGGTGACTCTGACATGGCTAAGTTGGTAGAAGAGGCGAGGGTTGCTTTCTCTGGGGATGTTCACTTGGCCGAGGATTTCATGAAGATTGAATTCTGACCAAAATCCTGAGGGGGGTTCAGGCTTTCTCAGATGCCCGCACGAGTGTCGCGTGAAGATAATGGAAATCTCCGCGGGGCGGAACGAGATCGATTACTTCAATTACCTCAAAATCGCTTGAACCAAGTGAGATCACATCTCCTTGGTGTGGTGGTGTTTCGCTGTTTAGAATCGCTCCCGGATGATCTTCTCCCGAAACGACGTAACTCACTTTGTAGATTGCGGGCATTTCTACACCTCAGCGGTCAGCAAAGTGGCGATGACGGAGCTTGAAGGATAGGTCAGCCGCGATGTTGCGCATGACAACGTATCCCAGATGGTGGTTTTCCTCGCATTCCTGCTCGAAGTCATCACAATGGATCATGAGCAACTTCGTCGGATCGGAAGCCGCGCGCACCGTTGCTGAGCGAGGACCATGGTCCACCAGTGCCATCTCGCCGAAGATCTGACCTTTGCCGAGGTGGACGATGGTGCGGGGTAATTGCTCCGGAGCTGTTCCGCTGTGGAGAACTTCAACGAATCCCTCCAGGACAATGTAGAGATCCTCTCCGGTTTCACCCTGTTGTGTGATGACATCACCGCTTGTAAATGTGATTTCTTTACAGATTAGTGAGATAGCTTGCAGCTCGGCAGGAGTGATGCCTTCAAATAATTCGACGGACCCTAGAATCTCTGTATGGTCCATTGTACCCTCCGACGCCGCACCAACGTGCAGCTAATCGATTTTCTTCTTCCTGAAATTGTACTTTAGGTTGCTTAGGATACCAACCCAGTAGTTAAAACAATCGGACATCGTTTAGGCCTAGAGAACTGCTTTTCAGAACACTGGAAGGGTAATGAGCATGATGTCAATGATCCATCTCAGACCAGTGGCAGTTGCAATATCGTGATTTCTTTTGCGGTGTACCGCTGTGGTAGAATGATTTATGTTCGGTTGCGTACGCTCCGAGAGGTGTGCAAATCATGGGTAAAGAGAACGATTTAAAACATCGGGTGGTGATGATGTCGGGTGAGAATGACGCCTGGGATCAACAAGCCTTGGAAGGTTTGGGTTGGCGTGTTGTACGGCGATCCCATGCTTGGCGACCCCCTACCGATGTCTTGGAAACAGATGATGCGCTTGTCGTGGTGGTTGAGATTGCTGGGATGCGTGGTTTGAATATATCTGTAATCTTTGAGCGTCAAAGCTTATCTATACGAGGGGTCCGCCCCGATACAAACATCTGTAAAACCTACCACCAAATGGAAATCGATTACGGTGAATTTGCTTCCGAGGTTCAAGTTCCATTTCGGGTTGATTCAAACAAGATCGAAGCAACATACAGCGATGGTTTTCTGAAGGTCGTTCTCCCCAAAGCAACCCCCCGTGAGATAGATATCAAGTGATGTCGGTTAATTTGACATCACGGACATCAGAGAAGAGAGACAGTAGGGGGTATCATCATCAACTTAAAAGAGCTTATTTATTTAGTAGAACGCGTTGACGCTGAGGAAAGCATGGACGATTTCTCGTCACAGATCCCAGTTCACGACGGAGTAACTGAAGGAGAGCCGCAGGAAGTCAAGAGTCAGGGACCTGAGGAATTGCAGATCCCTGAAGAGCTCCCGATTTTGCCCCTTAAGGGGGTTGTTGTTTATCCACACACTGCCATGCCGTTAACGATTGGGCAGGCGCGCTCGATCAAGTTAGTCGATGATGTCTCCGCCAACCATCGGTTGATCGGGCTTGTCGCTTCTCGGAATCCTGAGTTGGAAGTTCCCGGACCAGAAGATTTGTATTCATTCGGCACAGTCGCGGCGATACAGCGGCTGTTTAGAGCACCGGATGGCACTATTCGCCTGATAGCGAGGGGAATAGCTCGTTTCGAATTGGGAGATTTCACCAGCCATGAGCCTTACCTCGTTGCGCGGATTCGCCTCCGACCCGAAAAGGTGGAAGAGAGTGTTGAAATCGAGGCGCAGGTCCGGGCAGCGAAAGACCTGTTCCAAAAGATTTCAGAGCTTGGTCCCTCACTCCCGCGTGAAATCGTCGGGGGTGTCCAGCTTCTTGAAGATCCGCTCCAAGTCGCGTACACGATTGCGAATTACCAGCGAATGGACCTGGATGATGGGCAGCGCATCCTCGAGGTGGAATCGACGATAGAGAAGCTGCAAATCCTCACCAACCTGCTCAGCCGTGAGGTCGAGGTGCTTTCTCTTGGACAGCAAATTCAGCAGGAAGCACGAACCGAGATCGAAAAAGTACAGCGTGAATATTTCCTGCGTGAGCAGCTAAAAGCTATCCAACGTGAACTGGGCGAAGGCGATGAGCAAACGGTAGAGATCGAGGAATTCCGCAAGCGGATAGCGGCAGCAAATATGCCGGAGGAAGCTGAGAAGCAAGCCCGGCGAGAGCTCGAACGGCTTGCGAAGTTGCCAACAGCCGCGGCTGAATATGGTGTGATCAGGACTTACCTCGATTGGTTAACCACCGTTCCATGGGATAAAGTCACTCAAGATAATCTCGATCTGAAGCATGCACGTGAGGTTCTCGATGAGGATCATTTTGGGCTCATCGATATTAAAGAACGCATCGTTGAATACCTTGCAGTTCGAAAATTGAAGCTAGAACGCGGTGATACGATCGGAGGCGAGGCGATCGATGAAATCCGCCGGGAGAGAGAAGGTGTAATCCTTTGTTTTGTTGGTCCTCCGGGTGTGGGGAAAACATCTCTTGGACGATCGATCGCTAGAGCGACAGGGCGAAAATTCATCCGCATCTCACTTGGGGGTATTCACGATGAAGCCGAGATACGCGGGCATCGGCGAACGTACATCGGCGCGATGCCCGGGCGCATTCTTCAAGGACTCCGCCGTGCGGAATCCCACAATCCTGTTTTCATGCTCGACGAGATCGATAAAATGGGGCGTGATTTCCGCGGAGATCCTGCCTCAGCCTTGCTTGAGGTCCTCGATCCGGAGCAAAATCGAGAATTTCGTGACCATTATCTGGAAGTCGCATATGATCTCTCGCAAGTGATGTTCATCACGACAGCGAACTGGCTTGAGACGATCCCCGCACCTTTACTTGATCGAATGGAAGTCATCCGCCTCTCTGGCTACACAGAGAGCGAGAAGATCGCAATTGCCAAAGGCTATCTCATTCCCCGGCAGATTCGAGAGAATGGTCTTAAGAAGAGTGAGATAAGCTTCACAGATGCAGCTCTGCGTACGATCATCCGATCACACACACGTGAAGCAGGCGTGCGGAATCTCGAGCGTGAAATCGGCCGCATTTGCCGAGGAGTGGCGACCAGGGTAGCTGAGGGGACGACAAAGAGGCTGAAGATCACCGGACCGCGAGTGCGTGAATTCTTGAAGAAACCACGCTTCTTCGGGGCCGAGGAACTGGTCGAAAGAACATCGATCCCTGGAGTGGCGACTGGATTAGCCTACACAATGGCTGGTGGCGATGTGCTGTTCATCGAGGCGACGGCAATGGCTGGCGGCAGGAAGTTCCAGTTAACGGGGTCGCTTGGCCAAATCATGCAGGAGTCAGCCCAGGCCGCACTCTCTTATGTTCGCTCGGTATCCGATAGATACTCCATTGAAGATGAATACTGGAGTGAGCACGACATCCACTTGCATGTCCCTGCTGGAGCGCAACCCAAGGATGGTCCATCTGCAGGTGTGACGATGGCTGTGGCGCTGACATCTCTGGCTACCGGACGTCCGGTTCGAGCGGAAGTTGGGATGACCGGGGAGGTCACACTGCGCGGAAAGATCCTTCCGATTGGAGGTGTTAAGGAGAAAGTTCTGGCAGCCCATCGAGCTGGGTTAAAGACGGTAATGCTGCCAAAGAGGAACGAAATAGATTTAGAAGATGTGCCCGACGAGGTCAGGAAAGATATTGAATTTGTTTACATTGATACGATCGATGAAGCTATAGAGACTGCTCTTAAACCGAAGAAGAAACGCAAGAGTCGCAGCGCTTCTCGAAAAAAAGGAACCCGGTCCACAAAATCAAAAACCAACGAGAAATCATCAAAAGGAAAAAGCTCATAAGGGGGAAGCCATCAGACAGGCGAGAATGACCCCCCGGATAAAGCGCACCGATGCCGAAAGTATTGATTATTGACGACGACGAATCGATAACCTCGCTCCTGATAACTCTCTTGAAGCTCGAAGGGTATCAGGCATTCGAGAGCAGGGACTGGGCAGGGATACCGGGTATCTTGATCGATGAAAATCCAGATCTGGTGTTGATGGACTGCATTCTCTCCGACAGGAACGGGTTAGAGATACTGGCTGAAATTCGATCGAATCATGTACTAGCCGATCTACCCATCATTATGACCTCTGGGATAGATTTGAGTGATGAGAGCAAGCTGAATGGAGCGGATGGCTTCCTTTTGAAGCCTTATTCGCCTGACCTGCTTTTGGAGACAATTAAGAATCATATTTCTGGTGGTGGAAAGTAGGACGATTTTTTTCATCACCTCGACAGGAGAATATTATTTCGTGGCAAGAAGAAAAAGTAAAAATACAGCGAAACAATGGCGATTGATGGATTTACATTTACACACACCGGCATCGAGTGATTATCAAGGTCCGGATGTGACATATTTAGATATTTTACGCCGGAGCGAAGCGCGGGGTCTCGACATCATCGCTTTCACCGATCACAACACTGTGGCGGGGTATAGGCAGATGATGGAAGAGATCCAGCAATTAGAGATGCTGGAATCCCTCAACAGGCTCACCGAAGATGAGCGAAGTCGTCTTGAGGAGTATCGCCGGCTATTACAAAAAGTTACGGTTTTTCCTGGTTTTGAATTCACGGCTACGCTGGGCTTTCATATTCTAGGGATTTTTACCCCTGAGAAATCTGTGAGAGAAATTGAGCATCTTTTGCTCAGTCTGAATATCCCATCTGAGCAGCTCGACGACGGCTCGGTGACAGTAGGAGCAACCGCGGACGTTCTGACGGCATACCGGCTGATCGATGAAGCGGGCGGATTGGCGATCGCAGCGCACGCGAACTCAACCCATGGGGTAGCGATGCGCGGCTTTGGCTTTGGCGGTCAAACTAAGATCGCCTATACGCAGGACTCTCACCTTCATGCGTTGGAGGTTACAGATTTGGGTTTGAAGGGTCGGAGAACCACGGCTGCGTTTTTTAACGGAACAAAGCCGGAGTACCCGCGTCGAATGCACTGCATTCAAGGTTCAGATGCCCACAGAATTCGCACAGATCCGCAGAATAAGAAGAACCTTGGTGTTGGGGATCGAGCGACCCAAGTGATGCTGCCAGAGGTTTCTTTCCAAGCGTTGAAAGAACTGTTTATCAGCAATGACTTCGCGCTCACGCGCCCACATTGGCCTGCAGCCGAAGAGGACTTCGATTTTATTCAGCGTGCACGCGAAGACGGACCGAGCATCAACCAAGATTTTCACGAAAGCATGACCGTGCGTGGAGGTCGGCTTTATAAAATCATCGCTGACGTCTGCGCCTTCGCAAACTCAAACGGCGGAACGCTTTATATCGGTTTGCCGGCTGAAGCGAAGAAAGACCCGGTAGGGGTCTCAAAGGCTAAGGCAAGTGTTGATCAACTCCACCGGGAGTTAAGCAAACGCATAAGTCCCGCGCTTGACGTTCAAGTGGATACGATGGAGACACGTGGGAAAACGGTTATTCGGGTGATAATCCCCCTGGGTGGTGACCCGCCCTATGCAGTCGACGATAACAAAGTCTACGTCCGGGATGAAGCGGAGACAGGACTCGCAGTCCGAGATGAAATCGTGAATCTGGTGCATCGAGGCAGGCGTGTAAAAACGGAAGTTCGTGAGAAGCCGGAAGTCATAGAGGAACCTCTAGTTGGCATTCAACACCCACGAACCGGAGTAGAAATCGTGGGTTCGGAAGAACGGAATGGGATCCAGTACTACACGATGCGCGATTTACGTAATGGGAATGTAGTCAAGAATGTCACCCAAAGCTCGGCCCGGAGGCTCTGGCATTACGCTATCTCGGAATTTCGTAAGTTACCAGATGACCTGAAGAGTGCCAAGGTTACATGGAGAGGCGATCTGGGGGTGTTGAAGGAGCAGAAGCGCGGTACCCGAATGCGATATGACTTGATCCAAAAGGTAGCCCAGGGACACCGTGTTTACTTTGGGGTGACAGAAGACGGCATTCATGGTGATTGGAAAGCGCTGGTCGAATCTGAAGGGGGTTAAAACTGGCGTCATCCACAGGTAACTCTTATTGCTGCTTTGAAGAACTCGGTTAACTTTCTGTGCGAGCCAGACATCTCTGGTTCGCACAAGTCTTATTATTTGGGGTTGGAAGGATGAAAATCCGCAAGTTTCTCTTTGAACAAGATTACGAAGAAGTACGTATACTCTGGGAATCATCAGGCCCAGGTATTCAGTTATCTCCGTCGGATACACCGGAAGAGATCCAGAAGAAGCTCCAACGCGACCCCGATCTCTTTCTTGTTGCCGAGCGCGATGGGCGGATTATCGGCACGGTTTTCGGCGGTTTCGACGGCCGCCGTGGAATCGTCTATCACCTGGCTGTACTGCAAGGTGAGCGACGCAGTGGAATAGGACGCTTGCTGATGGTTGAAATTGAGAATCGCTTGCGTTCGAAAGGTTGCCGGAAGTATTATCTGCTGGTTACGAAAGATAATGAGGGGGCATTGGCGTTCTATGATTCGTTTGGGGCTGAAGTGATGGATCTATATGTTCTGGGGAAGGTCATCCAGTGAGGCTTGCTATTCTCACGATCTCGGATCGGTCTGCACGGGGAGAGCGCGAGGATCGGTCTGGCCCACTCATCCAAGAGATTGCACTTCAGCGAGGGTGGGAAGTTATCGCATCCGATATTATCGCTGATGAGCAGGTTGAAATCGAGGAGCGGCTTGCGTCCTGGTGCGATAGCGGTGAGATCGACCTCGTTCTGACCACCGGCGGCACAGGTTTCTCCCCGCGTGATCGAACTCCTGAGGCGACTCGCAAGGTTGTGGAGCGGCTGGCGCCGGGGCTGGCGGAGGCGATGCGGGCGCGTAGTATGAGCAAGACTCCCCACGCAATGCTGTCGCGAGCCGTTGCCGGAATCCGCAAACGCACGTTAATTGTGAACTTACCCGGCTCACCGAAAGCAGTCGAGGAGAATTTGGCCGCAATCATCCCCGCGCTGCCCCATGCAATTCAACTTCTGCGAGAAGACCCGGAGGCAGAGCAAGGCCATCAACTGCTCCCTCCACGTCGAGCGACCTAAGCCTATGGAGGAGCGAATGTCATCAAACAAGAAGTACCGCTGGTACGTTTTGGTAGTGTTTTTTGCCTTCATGCTCTTGCATCAATCAGACCGTCTCCTTATCGCGCCGCTCACGACGCCAATCATGGAGACATTCGGGATAAACGAAGCACAGATGGGCGCAGTTGTGACTGGCGCCTTATTGGTTGGCGCAATTCTTTATCCAATATGGGGTTACCTTTATGACCGTTTCTCGAGACCCAAATTACTGGCGCTCGCCTCAGCCATATGGGGCTCGACGACATGGTTGAGCGCCATAGCGCCGACATATAAAACTTTCTTGGCGACACGTGCCTCCACAGGCATCGATGACTCAAGCTACCCGGGTTTATTCAGTTTGCTGTCGGATTACTTCAGTCCAAGTGTGCGCGGCAAGGTCTATGGGTTTGTGCAATTATCCCAACCCTTAGGTTACATGCTCGGTCTCGTTGTAGCGACTTTTTTGGTTTCGAGTGTGGGTTGGAGGAATATCTTCTATGTGACGGGTTCTCTGGGTCTCGTTCTGGCGCTGATTATCTTTTTCACGGTGCGTGAAGCGCCGCGCGGCAGCAGCGAGCCTGAGTTCGAGGGTGTTGAGGATATTGGTGTTTATAAATTCGAGCGAAAGCATGCCCTGGGATTGTTCCGAAAACGTTCACTATTGCTGCTATACGCTCAGGGGTTTGTCGGCGTTTTTCCCTGGAATGTTATTACTTTCTGGTTTTTCCGGTATTTGGAAGTCGAGCGAGGATTTGATGAAAGTGCAATTCTGCTCACGCTCGGCCCAGCTATCCTTATGCTCGCATTCGGTTACTTCCTCGGCGGGGTGGTAGGCGACTTCGCCTTCAAGCGAACACCTAGAGGGAGGTTGCTTGTCGCGATGAGTGCAGTCTTGTTGGGTGCGGTGCTGCTTACAATCACGATGAATGTTCCCATAGCAGAGCGCACCCTATTCACGGGCATGATGGTCTTGACGGCGTTGTTCATTCCATTTTCATCGGCGAATGTCATCTCAACAGTGCACGATATCACGCTGCCTGAAATCCGTAGCACTGCTTTAGCCGTCCAGCTATTCATCGAGAACGGTGGCGCGGCGATAGCTCCCTTTATCGCCGGTTTGATTGCGGTGCGCTATTCTCTGCACGATGCAATCTTGTGGATCTGCCTGATAGCCTGGGTGCTGGGAGCGATAATCCTGGCTTTTGCAGCGTACAAGGTGCCGGATGATGTCTCCAGCTTGCGTGAAGAAATGCGGGCGCGAGCCCTGAGTGAGTAAAAGGCTTAAACACTCGGGAAGATTTAAGCGTGATGCCCGTTCGAGCGATGGTTGTGAGCGCCACTCAAGCGTGATGATCTGAGCAGGATTTATGGTTGATCGAAACAAGGCGATGAACCGGAAGACCTTCGAGAGCGCGGAGAGCGCATCCCCGATGCTAACACGACTCATTGCCGGGGTTCTGTCGGGTCATCCCGAGACCGTCTTCAACTATAACGAGTTTGAAAAGATTGGGCTTGCCCTGCTTAATCGATTGCCGGTTTCGGTCGCCCGCGCGGTTGTCCGCCTGCAGTTTCGGCGGACAGCACTCTCTCCCCTTGAAGCGGAAAAACTCCAGGTAGAACAACTCATCGCTGCGCGTCTCGCTGACTATAATGGGGTCGATGGAACATTTGATACGATTCTCGTAGGCTGTGCGATGGGCGGCGCCACGGCTCATCTCGCGGCGGTCCTCGGTGCCCCATTTCTTCCCCAGCCTTTCATCCTTGGCTTGCGAGGCGGGAGCCCCGAAGACGAAGTGCCCCCTCACCTTGCGCTCACTTCGCGCGTTGCGGAGCGGATTCTGGACAGGAATCCGGAGGTCATGGCCATCGGGCACTTCGATCCAATCCATGATGGATGGCTCACGCGCGTCGTCAGTCATCTGCGATTGAAGCTGATTGATTTGCCGCGAGGTTACCGGGTATTCCTTCAGAATAAGCTCAAACTAGGCGGCACGATCGTCTATCTGGATTGCGGTGCGCGCTGGCTGCACTACGAGCTAGGCTCTCGACATGTCTACCAAATCGGCGGCTGGGGTGGTATTTCTCCCAAGGAGTTCATTGAAGGCAGCGAGCGTATCGACCATGCGCTGGTGGAGTCTGGCTCAAAACACCGCGGGGGTTGGGGGATCCTGGGTCAAGAGCCAGTTGAGGGACCCGAATCGGAGTGGGGAAGTGAGCCGGGTCTCGACCAGGCATTGGAAGTCTTCGCGCGCGAGCAGGGGTACGGTTTTGAGCGTATCAGCTTCGACGACCCGCAGGGGTTTTCGCGCCTAGCATTCCTCGCTCATGAGGAACTTTACCGCCGGCAGGACCGCGAGGCAGAGGGCGTCGTGGTGGAGACCTTCACACAGCATGACCCTCAACTCGTACTCTCCGCGGGTCTATTGCCTCTATGGTTGATCTTCAACACGACAGATAGCCGCGAATTTCTTGAGACGCAGAGCCAATTCTTCCCCCGCGGGAAGCCTGTCTATTTCAGCGGCCTGGTCACGCTCTCGCGCACTCCGGACATGGTGCCGTGGGAGGGGTGGGCGCAGGCTTTGGAAGGTTTCTCCTGGACAAGCATCGGCGCCCGTCCGTCGCGATACCCCGAGGATCTAATCTCTCTGTGGCGATGGTCGGAACGCCTCCGTGATCTTGCGCCACCCATAGAAGCTGTCAAACCCTCCACATTGCCGCTCTCCGCGCTGCTCGATCTCATCCCCCAGGTTTAAACGAAGCATACGAAACCGGGGGCAACCCTGTGGATTAAATCATACTTGACAAACTTCATCCAATAAGATATTATTTGTCGTAAGCCCCACCCCCACAGGGGGGGGTATAAGATGGGAGTGCATGATGGAACGAGAAGACACACTTCACCGCTTGAAAAACATTGCCGGCCATATTCGAGGGATTGAACGCATGGTCGAAAACGATGCCTACTGCATTGATTTGCTCAGACAAATCCAGGCGGTACAGGCGGCGTTAAGTAAGGTGAGCTCAAATATATTGAACGACCATCTACATTCATGTTTGATCACCGCGGTGCGAGGTGATGACCCGGAAGAACGCGAACGAGTACTAAAAGAAATCATCGAAGTCTATGAGACAGCAACGAAAGTATAGAATCACGGAATCCGAGAAAGTATTCAAGGAGGTATAGGATGAGCACAGTTTCGTTTGAAGTACCTGGGATCTCATGTGGTCACTGCATCCACACGATCCGAACTGAAGTGGGTGAACTCGAGGGAGTGAAGGGCGTTGAAGCCTCACAAAGTGACAAGCGAGTGACGGTGGAGTTTGAGCCCCCGGCGACAGAAGAAATAATCATCGGTCTGCTGACGGAAATCAATTACCCGCCAGTAATGTAGTGGTCAATTCATTGCGGTTGGATGGATAAGAGGCATTAAGCCTCGAAACGCAGTGGAGTGACGTATATGACGTCACTCCGCTGCACTACTTGCCTGACAACAGCCTATCTGTTTTGCCTACACGAGAAACGTCGCGATTTGTCAATTTCTTGCTGACCGACAAACGATCGGAAGAAAGTAAAACCAAGAAGAGGTAATGAGTATCATGGAAGAAACGAAGAAGGCTCTCACACTTCCAATTATTGGAATGACATGCGCGAACTGCGTGGCCGCGGTCGAACGTAACCTGAACAAGCTCGACGGAGTCCAGTCTGCGAACGTCAATCTGGCTTCTGAACGGGCGAGTGTGGAGTTCGATCCCACTAAGGTGGATCAAAATGAAATCATCGCCCGAATCAGGCGAACCGGATATGACATCGCCCTTGGTGAAGCAGACTTCGTTCTGAAGCGCTTGAGTGACGGTAACGACGCACGCCGGCTGGAGGAAGCCCTGCTTGCAACCGACGGTGTTGTCGGCGCTTCGGCGAATCTGGCTTCCGAGCATGTACGCGTCCAATATATTCCAACTGTCGTGAGTCAGTCCGATCTACGTAAAGTGATCCGCAACACCGGTTTTGAAGCGCTCAAGACTTCCGATCGAGTTGAGGACGTCGAACGTGCGGCAAGGGAGAAGGAGACCAATCACCAACGGCGATTGCTCGTGACGGGGTTGCTTTTCACTATCCCCTTGTTCCTGCTCTCAATGTTCAGAGATTTTGGATTATTGCCCGCGGGTCTCGCTAATGCGCCCTGGATCCCGTGGCTGATGTTCGCCCTGGCCACACCAGTTCAATTCTACGTGGGCTGGCAATACTACGATGGAGCCTATAAAGCGCTGCGCAACAAGTCAGCCAACATGGATGTGCTGATAGCAATGGGCTCTTCGGCAGCATACTTTTACTCTATTCCGGTGATGCTCGGTTTAATCGATGGGCACGTATACTTTGAAACTTCGGCGGTTATTATCACATTGATTGTCCTGGGAAAATTCCTGGAGGCGCGTGCGAAGGGTAGAACGAGCGAGGCGATCAAAAAGCTACTTGGTCTTCAGGCGAGGACTGCGCGCATTGTCCGCGATGGACAGGAGATCGACATACCCATTGAAGAGGTCGAGGTGGGTGATGTCATTGTCGTTAGACCCGGAGAGAAGTTCCCCGTTGATGGCGTTGTGATCGAGGGAAAAACATCTGTCGATGAGTCAATGCTCACCGGCGAATCTCTTCCGGTAGGGAAAGGACCTGGAGATCCGGTCATCGGCGCTACGGTGAACAAGCTGGGTCGGATTAAGTTCGAAGCGTTAAAAATCGGAAAGGATACAGCCCTGGCTCAGATCATCCGTCTGGTCGAGGAAGCTCAGGGAAGCAAAGCGCCGATACAACGTTTGGCAGACCAGGTCTCGTCGATCTTCGTTCCGGTTGTGATCGGGATTGCCCTAGCTACGTTTTTAGCGTGGTATTACCTTGCCTCCCCTCCGATAGGTGAGATCTCTATATTCACCCGCGCCCTGATTAATACGGTGGCAGTCTTGGTCATTGCTTGCCCTTGTGCGATGGGCCTGGCTACTCCTACGGCAGTGATGGTTGGGACCGGTAAAGGCGCCAACATGGGGATTTTATTCAAATCCAGCGGGGCGCTTGAGCGGGCGGGCAGTTTAACGACGGTCATCCTGGATAAGACGGGCACAATCACTCGTGGCCAACCTACGGTCACCGACATCATCGTGAATGGATGGGATGGGAGTGAGAGAGATTTACTCAAGCTCGTTGCAAGCGCTGAGCGTGGTTCCGAACACCCACTTGGAGAGGCGGTCGTTGAAGCGGCTTCAGATCAGGGGATTCCCTTAGATGAGCCGGACGGATTCAAAGCTATTGCCGGTCATGGAATAGTCGCCAGCGTTGGAGAGCGAGAGGTTATCGTCGGTTCACCGAAGCTGCTCGCTGACCGTGGCATGGGAATCGATGGTCTCCAGGGGGAGATAGAGCGCTTGCGGTCGCAGGCGAAAACAGTCGTCGCCGTGGCAATTGATGGTGAAGCAGCCGGTATTTTGGGCATCGCCGATACGGTGAAAGATGGTTCGGTCGAAGCAATCGAAGACATCCAAAACATGGGGCTGGAGGTCGTTATGATAACGGGCGATAACTTCCAAACTGCCCAAGCGATCGGTTCTTTGGTCGGAATCCCATCACAAGATTTCCAGGGGAACAGCCTCATCCGCGCCGAGGTGCTTCCGGCGGAGAAGGCAGAAGTGGTTAGAGATCTTCAGAGCCAGGGAAAGGTCGTTGCCATGGTCGGTGATGGGATCAATGACGCTCCAGCGTTAGCGCAAGCGGATGTTGGGATCGCCATTGGAACTGGTACGGATGTGGCCATTGCAGCAGCTCCAATTACGCTTCTAAGCGGGGATCTGCGTGGTGTTCCGCGGGCAATCACCTTATCTCGCAAAACCCTGCGGACCATCAAGCAAAACCTATTTTGGGCGCTGATTTATAATGTACTCCTCATTCCGAGCGCAGCATTGGGCTTCCTAAATCCCATGTTTGCCGCTGGGGCTATGGCTTTTAGCTCGATCTTCGTTGTGACAAACAGCCTGAGGTTGAGAGGTTTGAAGCTCACCTGATCATCTGCTTCACCTGAGTGAGAGCGATGTAGGTTTGCCACCTTGATCGTTAGGGGCGAAGGCAGTATGCTTCACACGTTCAGGATGTGAAATAACCACCAAAAGTGGATCACGACGGAGGGTAGACTGATTCGATGGATTTTAGCGGCCTTACTTTAAGCCCATACTGGGTTGGCATCTCGGCTCTTGCAGGATTGTTATCGTTTTTATCGCCCTGCGTTCTCGCTCTCGTACCAGCCTATATCGGCTATCTCAGCGGGCGATCTGTATCTTCATCGGGTGATGTTATCGCCAACCGCTGGACCACCTTCTCGCACGGGGTGGCTTTTGTCGTTGGGTTCAGCGTCGTATTCGTGCTACTTGGCGCGGCGGCGTCTGCGATCGGCGTCATCTTATATGATCTACGAAACTGGATGGCACGCATCGGTGGAGTGGTTGTGATTGTCTTTGGATTGCACACGATGGGTGTGATCAACATCCCCTTTCTGAACTACGACACGCGGCGGCAGGTGCAGCCCAACCCGGGATTGGGCTTCATCTCCTCAGCGCTGATGGGTGTGTTCTTCTCCGCCGGCTGGGCGCCGTGCGTCGGACCGGTCCTCGGTTCCGTGCTTACTCTGGCGTTGAGCAGCGCTAGAATTGTGGAGGGTGTCATTCTCCTCAGCGCCTATTCGGTCGGCCTGGCGATCCCTTTTCTTCTGACGGCTTTGGGGATAGGACGAGCAGCGGAACTGATGCGTAAATACAGTAACGTCGTCCGTTACATCTCCACCATCACAGGAATTATCCTGGTTATTGTTGGCATGTTACTGCTCACCGGCAAGCTTGCGCAGCTTGCACGATTCGGTTTCTTCGTCGACTTCGGTCTTTAGGTACAGTATGCGTTCGGGATCTTCCAATCGCATTGCGCTATACCTCCTGGTTGGCTTTCTCATTGGGGTGGCTTTTGCATTGGTCTTATTTCTCGGCTTCCCAAGTGCAGAATCAGAAACTAGTATGAGCGTTCTATCGACCGCATCGTCGGAGACGACCGAATCACCGGTAATAGGAACGGTGGTGAGCAAGATTGCACCAGAGATTGGTGCGCAGGCTCCAGACTTCGCATTGCGCGATCTGGGGGGAAATGAAATCCGTTTGAGCGACTACCGCGGAAGAACGGTGCTCCTGACCTTCTGGGCGACGTGGTGCGGTCCGTGCCGTTTGGAGATGCCAGCATTTGAAAGTCGCTATCAAGAATTAAAGGACGATGGTTTCATCGTTCTGGGGTTAAATTTCGACGAACCCGTTGAGGATGTACGTGCTTTCCGTGATGAACTCGGTTTATCCTTTCCTCTCCTTCTCGATCCTGGTGGCAGCGTTCAGCGGCTTTACCGAATCCGCGGCTATCCCTCAAGCATCTTCGTTGATCCCCAGGGTGTGGTTCGTGTAGTCCATATAGGACTTATAACCGAGGGTCAACTGAGGGACTATCTAGTAGAACTTGGGTATAACCTATGATACGTGTGACGCTTTATACCAAAGAGGATTGCAGCCTCTGTGATGAGGTGAGATCCTACCTGATCTCACTCGAGAAGGAAGTGCCGCACACACTTCAAGAGGTGGATATCAATGCGGATCCAGCGCTTCGCAAGCGCTACCTCGAGCGTGTTCCTGTTGTCCAGATCGGTCCATACAGCCTCGAGGCGCCCATCTCTGAGATCGATTTGAAAGTCGCGCTAAATGCGGCGGCGGACGGGCATACAAGCGAAGAGAGTTCTTCGTCGGTTTCGCGAGGGCAGGCAGTAAGACTGAATAAAGCACTCCATTTCTTCACCCGTCATTGGCTTGCCATCTTCAATCTGATCGTTCTTCTCTATGTGGGTCTACCCTTCAGCTCTCCATTTCTAATAAAGGCTGGCATGACGACTCCTGCTCGTGTGATATACAAGATCTATGGCCCACTTTGCCACCAGCTTCCTTTCCGTTCTTGGTTCCTCTTCGGGGAGCAGCCCGTTTATCCGTTGGAGAGAGCTGGTTTGGACATGACGAGCTATGAGGAAATCGCGGGCGTCAGCTCTATTGATTTGTTGCGAGACCGAGCCTTCATCGGCAATGAGAGTGTGGGTTATAAGGTCGGACTTTGCCAGCGTGATGTCGCCATCTATGGGAGCATCTTCCTGGCGGGTGTGGCTTTCACCTTCCTCCGGCACCGGCTAAAGCCGCTGCCGATCTGGGCTTGGTTCATCATCGGCATCCTCCCGCTTGCACTGGATGGGGGTTCCCAGTTGATTACCTCTCTACCTTTTGTGCCATTCCCTTGGCGTGAGAGTACGCCCTTCTTCCGTTCACTCACGGGGATGCTTTTCGGCGTGGCGAATGTATGGATGGCATATCCGTATGTAGAGGAAATTATGGTCGATACCGAAACCCTTGTGGCGGCAAAGCTTGTTGTCGCAGGTGAGATCAACTGACCGACGAACCCTTTAAAGAATCCCTGGAGAACTGCAGATAGGATTCTTGAAAACAAACAGCCTGCCCATGACTTTCTGCTTGCCATGGTAGACTCTCACAATGGTTCGCACACAGACGGGATCCCTAGTTTTTTACCAATTTAAGTCGCTGTTGCAGCTGAACTTGGTCCATGGTGTATTCACGCGTCATGGCGGTTTGAGTCCTGATCCCTGGCGTTCGCTCAACCTCGGCGGTACTGTAGGTGATGACCCTGACAGAGTGGCAGAGAATCGCCAGCGGCTATTTTCTACCTTGGACCGTCCAGTCAGTTCGGTTTTCGATGTCTTGCAGGCGCATTCTGCCAATGTAGTGATCGCCGATGGCCCACGTAACGACCGCCCTCATACCAAGGGAGATATCATTCTTACAGACGACCCTGGCGTGACGCTCCTGATGCGCTTCGCCGACTGTGTGCCCATTCTTCTTTACGATCCTAACCGGAGAGCGATTGGGATTGCCCATGCAGGTTGGCTGGGAACAGTACGCCGGGCAGTGGAATTTGCCGTACAGGCGATGGTGCAGACTTTCCAATCTGATCCCGCCGATATTTTGGCTGGTTTGGGTCCTTCGATTGGACCGGATCATTACACGGTGGGAGAAGAAGTCATCGAACAGATCGAGGCGAGTTTCGGGCGGGAGGCCTCCCGCCATCTCGTTCGTAGGGATGGGAAGACATATCTAGATCTATGGAGTGCAAATCAGGCATTGCTACAGGGGCAGGGGGTGGCTCATATCGAAGTAGCCCAGATCTGCACAGCCTGTCATAGAAATGATTGGTACTCGCATCGCAGTGAGGGAGGGAAGACGGGTCGGTTTGGGGCTGCGATCGCCTTGAGCGAATAATCCCGAATCGCAGGTTAGAGGATAATAGTGGAACAGCAAATTGATGCGAACCTGCGGCTTGTGAAAGAGCGAATTCACGAAGCTGCTACCAGGAGCGGAAGAGGGGCTGACGCAGTCGTGCTGGTTGCCATCACCAAAGGACAGCCGGCTTTAACCGTGCGCGCTGCCTACCAGGCTGGACAAAGAGATTTTGGTGAGAACCGCGTTGCAGAAGCACGTGAGAAGCAGGTTGAACTCACCGAGTTAAGCGAGATCCGCTGGCATATGGTGGGGAACATCCAGAGCCGGAAGGCGAAAGATGTAGCGCCGCATTTCTTCATGGTGCATTCCATAGACCGTGTGAAGATCGCGCAAAGGCTCGATCGATTCGCCGCGGATTCTGGACGGATCTTACCCGTTTTACTCGAGTGCAACACGTCGGGGGAGGCATCGAAGACCGGCTGGCCGGCATGGCAGAAGTATGATTGGCTGGTCACGGTCGAGGATATCCAGATGATCCGTGATTATAAGAATCTGGATGTACGTGGTTTGATGACGATGGCGCCCTGGACAGCGGACCCCGCGGTTCTTCGCTCCACATTCCAGGGTTTGCGGACCTTCCGGGATTTCCTGGAGGAGAAGCTCTTGACAGACCTGCCAGAGCTCTCGATGGGCATGACCGACGATTACGAGATCGCGATTGAAGAGGGGGCGACGATCGTGCGTGTAGGGAGAGCGATCTTCGGACCACGCCATACTGACGCTCGATAGAGTTGCGGTAAAATAGTCCCTGAGGGAGAATCACTCATTGGTATTGAGATTGCCGACAAGTGATATTGTGTATAGGTAACTGTTAAGGCATATCGTTCTTTAGACGGGAGAGTTGTTCTTCCAGGAATGAGATTCTTCATCGCGGAGTTTATCCTGAGCGAAGCCGAAGGGATCCTCAGAATGACATTAAGTGGGGACCGGTCATACTGAACGAAGTGAAGCATCTCGTTCTTTGAACGGAAGGCTGTTCTTTCCGGGAGCAAGTTTCTTCGTCGTAGTTACGTGTATGGTCTATATAAATAAATTAATCTAAAGGAGTACTCTTGACGAGTCTAGCGAGTGCAATAAGTATCATCATGAAAGCGTTCACATATATCATCCTGGCGGATGTGCTGGTTGGATACTTTTTGGATGCGTTTCACCCAATACGCCAATTCTTGGATTCGATTGTCCAACCATTTCTCGCGCCAATACGCAAGTTGTTACCTCCTATGGGGGGTCTTGATTTGAGCCCATTGGTGTTGTTTTTTCTGGTTCAACTGGTCGGTGGAGTGTTAGTGGGGATACTCGTTTGAATCAACAGATAAAAAACAGGAAATTTAAACTTCATAATGGAAAACGAGGGGCTGCGCTTACCGTTCGTGTGACTCCACGAGCCCGAAAGACTGAATTTGGAGGCATCCTGGAGGATGGTACGGTGCGGATCCGTGTAGCAGCACCGCCGGTGGAAGGCAAGGCGAATCGCGCCGTAATCGCCTTCCTGGCAAAAGCGCTGGGTATTCGGAAAAACAAGATCGAGATCGTTGCCGGTGAGCGGGGTCTGGATAAGATCATTTCGATCGACGGGATGCCTGCCGAAGAGGTTGAGAAGCAAATCAAAGCGAATCTCGATCGAACGAGTAAGAAATAACCCAGAGAACAAGCGCATAAATCGCTGTGATATTTGGGGATATCCAATCGTTGTCAGGGGGTGTGCTCCAAGCTGCGCTCTGAGTGCTTTGCGAGGGCAGACTACTGCTGCTGCGTCCCCCCGGGGAACAACAGGGGGGAAGAATATACAAATTGTTCACAACGCCAGCGATGATGTTGGTGCCGAGTAGTTGCTACAATTTTTCTTTCCCCCCCGTTCGCCCCCCAAGGGGGCTGCAGGGGACCATTTCATCGTCCCCCGCACCCCCTTCCGAATGGCTAGTAATGCAATCC